>JACMPR010000280.1 GCA_014377385.1 Ferruginibacter sp.
ACCAAGCGGCGCAATATGTTGCATAATCTCCTTCTTGCCACCAAACGCTCCGACTGGTAAACCGCCTCCGATTACTTTTCCATAAGTAACAAGATCGGCATTGACACCCAGTAACTCCTGGGCACCGCCGGCAGCCAGGCGGAAACCCGTCATCACTTCATCAAAGATGAATACAATATTTTCCTGATCACAGATGGTTCTCAATCCTTCCAGAAAACCGGGAGCTGGTAAAACACATCCCATATTTCCTGCTACAGGTTCGATGATGATTGCTGCGATCTCACCTTTATTTTCTGCTACTAATTTTTTTACGGCTTCCAGATCGTTGTAGGCTGCCGTTAGTGTGTCATTGCTCACACCCGCAGTTATTCCCGGAACAGTTTGGATATTTAAAGTTGCCATGCCACTTCCTGCCTTTACCAGAAAAACATCTGCATGACCATGGTAATTTCCAACAAATTTGATAATCTTATTTTTTCCTGTATACCCACGGGCAAGCCGCACTGCACTCATACAGGCCTCTGTGCCGCTGCTCACCATTCTTATGAGGTCAACGTTTGATACCATGCTGGTAATAAGTTCCGCCATTTCAACCTCCAGTTTTGTGGGTGCCCCATACGAAGTTGAAAAGGCGGCATACTTCCGGATGGCCTTTATTACAGGTTTATGGGCATGTCCCAAAATCATGGGACCCCATGATGCGATGAAATCAATGTATTCGTTGCCATCTACATCATACAAATAGGCACCTTTTGCTTTCTTGATAAACAACGGCGTACCACCCACGCTTTTAAATGCACGAACAGGTGAGTTTACACCGCCGGGGATTGTTTGCTGCGCCCTGGCGAATAGTTTTTTACTCTTCTGAATTTTCATATTTTTTTAATTTCCCGCAAATACCGCAAAGCGGCAAAGAATTTTTCGCGAACCTTGCTTGTTTGGGCTCTTAGCGTGAAATTGCTATTTGGTTAATAATACAGCTGCATCCTTTGCAAAATAAGTTGCAATTAAATCTGCCCCTGCTCTTTTAATAGAAGTCAGCGTTTCAAGGATCGCCTTATTTTCATCTATCCAGCCTCGTTGCGCCGCCGCCTTTATCATGGCGTATTCTCCACTGATATTGTATACACTAACGGGAACGTCTACTGCATTTTTTACTTCGCGAACTATGTCCAGGTAAGGCAGCCCTGGTTTTACCATTACGATATCAGCGCCTTCTTCCACGTCCATCAGCGCCTCCCTTATTGCTTCGGTGCGGTTGGCATAGTCCATCTGGTAGGTTTTTTTATCCCCAAATCCCGGGGCGCTATCGAGCGCATCCCGGAACGGGCCATAAAAGCACGAGGCATACTTGGCGCTGTAGGCCATGATACCGGTGTTGGTAAAATTATTTTCTTCCAGTCCTTCCCGTATGGCTCCAATGCGACCATCCATCATGTCACTTGGTGCTACCATATCTGCCCCGGCTTCTGCGTGGCTAATGCTCATTTTTACCAATGCCTCCACCGTAGGATCATTTACAATTTCTCCATCCTTCACAATACCATCATGGCCGTAAGATGAATAAGGATCAAGGGCCACATCTGTCATCACATATATTTCCGGAACGGCATTTTTAATGGCTTTTATACTGCGTTGCATCAGGCCATCCTTATTCCAGGCTTCCTTGCCGGTATTGTCTTTGAATTCATCCTTACATTTAACAAAAAGTAGAACAGATTTAATTCCAAGACTCCATAATTCTTTCACCTCCTTTACGGTTAAATCGATGCTTCTCCGGTAATAATCCGGCATAGAAGCGATCCCAATGGAAATATTTTCGCCTTCATCAATAAATAAAGGAGCGATGAAATCATTTGGCGTTAAGATCGTCTCTGCCACCATGCTTCGGATTGCCGGCGACACTCTTAGTATCCTGTTTCTTCTTTGTAAATACATAATTTATTTTTTTTTCCGCAAATACGCAAAGACAGTGAGTTGCACAAAGGCTTCGTGTTTCCTGTACGTTAGTGGCCTCTGACGATTTTTGTTCAATAAAAAACTATCGTACAAGTGTGCGACGCCATTGAAGTTCAGCAGGTATTCTACCGCCCGGCCCATTCAACGTTTACTTCATCGTTAGCGTCTATGCCTAACCAATCTTTGGGATGCAGGCAAGCATCCAGTAATTTTTCTTCCCCGCTTCCGGCAACGGGTTGGTAATTGTAATCAAAACGAACCGTTGGTGGAAGGCTCATCAAAATACTCTCCGTGCGGCCATTTGTTTTTAAACCAAAGATAGTTCCACGATCGTGCAGGAGGTTAAACTCCACATACCTTCCGCGGCGGATCTCCTGCCAGTATTTATTGTCATCACTATATACTGTATGCTTTCTTTTTTCAATTATTGGTATATATGCTTCTACAAAACTATCGCCATTGGCTTGCTGAAAATTAAATAGTTTTCCAATATCAAAATTTTCTGTTGGTCTTAGATGATCGTAAAATACGCCACCGATTCCTCTCATTTCCTCATTGCGGTGATGATTGGCAAAATATTGGTCACAGCATTTTTTATGCGTTGGATACAGCGCTTCTCCAAACGGGTCCTGCGCATTTTTTAGCACCTGGTGGAAATGTACTGCATCTTCTTCAAATAAATAATAAGGCGTAAGATCTGCGCCGCCTCCAAACCATTGGTCTGTTATATTATTTTCAGCATCATATAATTCGAAATAACGCCAGTTTGCATGCGTGGTCGGTACAAATGGATTGGCAGGATGCATAACCAGGCTTAGTCCACATGCAAACCAATTAACGCCTTCAATCTTCAACTGTTGGCGCATCAGGTCGGTCACTACCCCATATACCATAGAAGTATTAACGCCTCCTTTTTCAAAAACATGTCCATTTGTGATCACTCTTGTTTTTCCGCCGCCACCTTCTGCTCTCTCCCATCGATCTTCAATGAATGTTGCACCAGCATCTGCCTGCTCCAATGCAGTGCAGATCTTATTTTGAAGATCTTCAATATATGTTATCCATTCTTGTTTGACGTTCATGTGTTACGTAGTTGAAGCCTTGAGAGTGAAGAAGCTCCATTTGTTTTGATTCTTAACTTTTAAATTTTAAAATGTCATAAGCTTCACCGTTTAATGATTTACTTACACACCTATTCACTTACTCCATACTCCTTGACTGCATCCACAAATGCTTTAGCATGATCTACCGGAACATTGGGTGTAATGCCGTGACCCAGATTGGCGATGTAACGTTGTGTTCCAAAACCATCGATCATTTCTTTTACTGCTTTTTTAATTTCAGGAATCGGAGCCAATAGTTTTGCAGGATCAAAATTACCCTGTAACGTAATACTGTTGTTGGTAAAAGCCCTTGCCATTTTAGGTTCTATGCACCAGTCGATACCGAGGCCCGAGGCACCGGATTTACTCAAATCACCCAACGCATGCCAGGTACCTTTTGGAAATAAGATAACAGGAGCATCTTCTTTCAAAGCAGCCGCAATTTGGAGGAGATAAGGTTGTGCATACATCTTAAAATCGGCCGGACTCAATGAACCCGCCCAACTATCAAAGACCTGCACCACATCAGCACCTGCCTTCACCTGCGCCTTTAAGTATTGTATTGTTATGTCTGTTATCTTTTGCAGGAGGCTGTGTGCAACTACCGGCTGCGTATATGCGAATTGCTTAGCCTTGTCCCAGGTTTTGCTTCCTTTTCCTTCAACCATATAACAAAGCAACGTCCATGGAGCACCGGCAAAGCCAATCAATGGCACGCGGCCATTGAGTTCCTTCTTGGTTAGGGCCAGTGCATCCATCACATATTTCAGATTTTCTTCCACACCTGTTGTTACCAGTGCATCAACATTTGCCTGCGACTCAATTACTTTAGGCAATGACGGTCCTTTTCCTTCTTCCATTAACACCTCCATACCCATTGCCTGCGGTATTACCAGGATATCCGAAAAAATAATGGCCGCATCCACTCCCACCTGGTCGATGGGCTGTAGCGTAATCTGGGTTGCAAGTTCCGGAGTTTGAACCCGGGTAAAGAAATCATATTTGGCTTTCAATTTCAAGTAATCCGGTAAGTACCTACCGGCCTGGCGCATCATCCACACTGGTACACGCTCCGTTTTTTCTCCTTTTAATGCTCTTAATAGTAAATCGTTCTTTAACATTTTTTAGTTAATCTCTTTAAATTTTTATAGATCAGGGCTTTCTTATCAATATTCAGGAATAATATTCACAGATTGTAATATACCCTCACTCAAGTAAAATATTCCAACATTTTTTCATACAAATTTTCTTTGCCCGGCTGATCTGAAATTATAATTTTATTTGCGGTATATTTTTTTATCGATGATGCAGTCGTAACGCCGATCGCAAATAAAATAGTTTCGGAGGATAATTTGTTCAACGTAAAAAAGCTATCCACAGCACTCGGGCTGAAAAATAATATTCCCCTGTATTCCTTTTTTATTTTATGTGGCAATGGAATAGTTTGATAAACCACGATCTCATTTACATCAATACCGTGCTGTCTCAGTATTTCGGGCAACTCATCGCGTCGCTGATCGCCACAAAAAAAACTTACATCTTCGACGGCCGACTTTCCCGCGATTAATGCCGCCAGCGATGCTGCGCTATCAGCTGTGCCCGCAATTTCGGAAAAAAGAAAATATTTTTGAACAAGTTGCCTGGTGGTATTTCCTATACAGTAGATAATCCACTCCGGTTGCTCGTCCGTGATATTTTCGGCAACTGCTTCAACCGCATTCATGCTTGTAAACACAACTGTTGCTTTTGAATTTAACAACACTTCAATTTCCTGTTGTACTTCTACCGATTCAATGGGTTCAGTTTCAATAAAGGGCGAAACATCGAGATCGATACCGCATTCAACAGCACGTTGTACGAGTAATTCACTCAAAGGTCTTGTAGATAATATCCGAATTCTATTTTGCATTCCTGATAGTACGGGCAACTTCTTCGCCGCCATTTTTTAATAATTCAACTGCCATTTTTTTACCAAATTCAGCCGCCTCAGCTTTTTGCAGAGACCGGTCTATCTCAACTTTCTGCTTTCCGTCTACGGAAAGTATGCTTCCCATGAACCTGATCTCTCCGTTTTCGGGTATTGCCAAAGCGCTGATTGGCGTTGAACAACCACCCAATAATTCCCGTAAGAAATCTCTTTCTATTTTAGTACAGGTTGCCGTTTCTTCGTCATTTAGTTGTTGAGCCGCTTCGAATGAACGGATATCGGCTCCTCTGCAAACGATCATGATGGCTCCTTGAGCAGGTGCAGGCAACATCCAATCCAATTCAATTGAATTTTCCGGGCGTAGCCCAATCCTCTCCAACCCTGCAGCTGCAAAGATGGCACCACGCCAGTCGCTTTCCATCACTTTCTTCAGACGCGTATTTATATTACCCCTTAAGTTTTCGATCGTAGCCTCCGGATAGCGATGGAGCCACTGCGCTTTTCGGCGAATACTGCTGGTAGCAATAAGCGGTGCATGAGTGAATGAGTGAATGGGTGAATAGGATAGGGAAATGAGAAAAGGTACTGAGTCAACCGGGCTGTCAGCATATTCCCCTATCGATTCATTCACTACAAAAAGATCCCGGTAATTGCCCCTTTTCAAAACCGCACCCTGTGTAATACCCTCTGGTAGCTGTGTGGGTACGTCTTTCATAGAGTGTACTGCTATATCGATCATGTTATTCAGCAGCGCAATATCCAGGCTCCGGGTAAATATACCCTGCACACCCATTTCATACAACGGCGTTTTCACATCAATATCACCCTGGCTTTTAATATAAACTAACGTGGAAGAATAGCCTTTTTCTGCAAGCATATTCTTAACAAGTGTTGCCTGCCACACGGCAAGTTCACTTTCCCTCGTACCAATTCTTATAATGGAATTCATTTATTGAATGGAAGCTGTTGAAATAAAATCGTTGATGGCTTCTATGTAGTTACAACCGCGTTGATTTTGGGTACGCATTTTTAGTGCCATCCCGTTGATTACTTTCTGAATTTTTTGTTCGGCAGCCCTGTTGTTAAAAGAAGTATCGGTTGTACTTACCGTTGGATCGAAGATACTGTCGTTGTGGATGGTAAGCAGTTTGTTTTTTACATCTTGCAAAACAGGCACATGCCGGCGCATTTCATGCCACTCAATAAACTCAGCTACATGTTCTGCAATTATAATTTTAACTTTCGGAATTTCAGCCGACCTTTTTAGCAGCGTTTCATCTTTAATCTTACTTAATTCATCTACATTAACCAAGTGGATATATTCAAGTTCCTTTACCGAAGCATCTACATTGCAAGGAAGCGAAAGGTCGATTATAAGTTTTTTGTTGCGCCGGGTAAAATGTTCACGGAAAATTAATGGCTCATTTGCGTTTGTTGCGACCAGGATAATATCGGCGTCATCAATACAGTTCTGCAAATTCCCGATATGATCGCATTTAAAATTAAATGCTTCAGCAAGTGATAAAGCCTTATCTACGCTGCGATTAATAAGGGTAACAGCGGTTTCGGGCAAATAGTCTGCGAGATTTTTGCAGGTATTGCTGCCGATCTTCCCTGTTCCTAGTAATAATATTTTTTTATCCTTTGTGTTTAAAATTTTTTCCCTGATGCACTGAACAGCGGCAAAAGAAACAGAAACAGTACCACCACTCATGGCCGTATTTGTCCGGATTTTTTTAGATGCCCGCAACACTTCATTGATCATTCGCTCGAGATAGGAACCTAGAAAATTTCTTTGCCTGGAAAATTTAGCTGATTGCTTTATCTGGCCAATGATCTCATAATCGCCCAATATCTGTGAATCGAGGCCGGCTGCCACATTGAATAAATGTTCAATAGCATCCACACCCGACCTGACGTACGCCATTTTGAAAAAATCTTTCAGGGAACCTTCTGTCTGCGTACACAAAAGGGCTGCAAGGCCATTTGAATCATCTGCAAATCCATAAATTTCTGTCCTGTTGCAAGTTGATAGAACAAAGAGTTCTTTTATTCCAAAAGACGGGGCAGCACTAATAATATTTTCATATTGATCAGGATTAATTGCGAACCGGCTCCGGATAGAAGCGTCTGTTTTTTTATAATTGATACCGGCTATAAAAAAGGAAGAAATAACTATGTTTTTGTGTCGATGCATTAAAAGAAATCAGTGAGTTTTTTCCCAGTGCAAAATTAACTGCGCGACAGTGCGCATACTAATTTTTGTGTCATTGCATTGTCATTTCTTAGTATGATATTGATCACATAAACCTGTGATCATCATCATACCAGGGAAATTTATTTTTAAAATTCAGATACTGTTATTTTAAAGATCACTGTAACTAACTTTGCTATGAATTTATAATATATGAGCGAGAAAAAGCGTGGAATCGTTTTAATGAATCTTGGGTCACCTGACAGTACTGCTACAGTGGATGTTAGAAGATACCTGAATGAGTTTTTAATGGATGAGCGGGTAATTGATATCCCTTATTTGGCAAGGGTTCTATTAATAAAAGGGATAATTGTTCCTTTTCGTGCACCCAAATCTGCAGAGGCTTACAAGGAGATCTGGACAGACAAAGGCTCTCCTCTTGTTGAAACAACCCGCCAGCTGCAGCAAGCGTTGCAGCGATTGGTTGATATGCCGGTGGAAATTGCAATGCGCTACGGCAATCCATCTGCGAAAGAAGGTTTTGATAAACTATTGAAAAGGCTTCCGGATCTTCAAGAGGTGATCGCCGTTCCCCTATATCCGCATTACGCCATGTCATCTTACGAAACGGCTGTAGAACATGCAAAAGAAATACATGCAAAAAATAATTACCCTTTTTCCCTTGAATTTGTAAAACCGTATTACAATAATCCAGGCTATATACATGCGCTTGCCGAAAGAATGAGGCCTTTTATGGCCAGGGAATTTGATCATATTCTATTTAGCTATCATGGTGTACCGCAGCGGCATATCCGCAAAAGTGATGTTACCGGTTGTCATTGTTTGAGGACACCGGATTGCTGCGATGTTGCATCCCCGGCCCATGATTTCTGTTACCGCCACCAATGCTTTACAACCGTAAAACTGGTGACTGAAAAATTAGGCATCCCAAAAAATAAATTCAGCATCTCTTTTCAATCACGCCTGGGAAAAGGATGGCTTCAACCGTTTACTGACAAACGCCTGGAAGACATGCCTAAAGAAGGAATTAAAAAACTATTGATCATTTGCCCGGCATTTGTAAGTGATTGCCTGGAAACACTCGAAGAAATCGCTATGCGGGGGAAGGAAAGTTTTATGGAAGCAGGAGGCGAAACGTACGAGATGATACCTTGTTTGAACGTAGAACCGCTTTGGGTGGAAACCTTAAAAGAGCTTGTGAAACAGACGCCGGATAAATAAGCGGCAGGCGCCAGCGATTTCCCGGTTACATCAACGAAGTTGTGAAAGTTTTTGATATAATTTCAGGCTTCAATGATTGATCTAAAGAAAAAATTGAGTAAGCAGGTGAGGTATCATTTCATTTCAGGCAATCAATTCATTAAAATTTTTTATCATTAAATGACTCAGCCATTCATTTATTGACGCATTCACTCATTGACCCATGTATTTATACCTCAAAGCGATCCATATCATCTTTATCGTAACCTGGTTCAGCGGGATGTTCTACATTCCCAGGCTTTTCATTTATAATACAGAAGCACAGGAAAAAGAGGAACCAGAAAAAAGCATTCTTCAAAAACAATTCAATATCATGATACGCCGATTGTGGCTTGGCATCACCTGGCCGTCGGCAATTCTAACCGTAATTTTTGGAGCCTGGATGGGGTATGAGTACGGAAGCGTTCCGGAATGGTTGTGGATTAAACTGGGATTTGTGGCCGGGTTGTATGCGTATCATTTTTCGCTGCAAAAAATCTATGCCGAGCAGCTGAAAGGGATCTTCCGCTTTTCATCGCAGCAACTGCGTATCTGGAACGAAGTGGCTACCATATTTTTAGTGGCAATTGTATTGCTGGTTTCTGTAAAACAAAGTATCAGTATTGTTTGGGGAATATTTGGATTAGTACTGCTTATCATCGTGTTATTAAGTGCTATTAAAATTTATAAAATATTGAGAAAAAAATAAGGGCCAGCCGTGCTTTAAAATCTGAAGCGGAAGGTATTTATCCAGTTGTTTTCAGCTAGCATTGGTTGTTTTTTATCTGCAAAGCTGAAGTGGAAGATGGCACTGTTCGATAAGCAGCTGGAATTGCAGAATGTCCTGGCATCAACCTTAAGACAATCATCTAAAAAGAGGATGAACTTGGTGATCGATGTAGCGGGCTTGCAGACAAAAAAATACAACTGGCGCAATCTATGGATGCGATGACATTGAAACCAGTTCTACCCAGAACCTGAAAGCCCGGATTTCTAGAAGCAGCGATATACGATATCGGAGTGATCCAACAATGAAAGTAGAATTTAATGGAACAGGGAAAATTACAAAACAGTAATGATGGAGTCAGTGTTTGACTTTGTTTTTTTGTAAAAATAAAAGGTAATGCTTTCGAAAATTATCTTGTGTTTTCAGGTAAGTATAAAATATTTCACGGTAAATAATATAAAATTGGAGATTAGATATTTGGTACTGACGGCATAACCTGCTTATCAACTGCATACCGTTAATACCGGGCACCTGAAATATTTCCCGGAGGAAAAATACCGTCCATTTCAGACAATTCTACAGCCGTGAGTTTAATATTAACGGCAAGAACATTGTCTTCCAGGTATTTTCGTCTCTTGGTTCCCGGTATGGGCACTATATCTTCCCCTTTTGCCAATACCCATGCCAATGCCAGTTGGGATGCTTTGTAGCCGTTCTTCCCGGCAAATTCAGTGAGCTTATCTACCAGGTCAAGGTTTTTTTTAAAGTTTTCATCCATAAATCTTGGATTCCTTTTTCTGAAATCATCTTCTTCAAAATCTTCGGGGTTTTTTATTGCGCCTGTTAGAAACCCGCGACCCAGTGGACTGTAAGCAACCAACCCGATTCCAAGCCTTCTAACGGTTTCGAGTACTCCATTTGATTCAATATCTCTTGTCCATAATGAATACTCACTTTGAAGTGCCGTTATGGGATGTACTGCATTCGCCCTTTCGATAAGCGCAGCGTCAAATTCAGAAATTCCAATGAACCGGATCTTGCCTTCCTTCACCAGGTCTGCCATGGTACCAATGGTATCTTCAACGGGCACATTAGGATCCGGGCGGTGCTGATAATAAAGGTCGATTACATCTGTTTGCAAATTTTTTAAACTTCCCTCTACTGATTTGCGTACAGCTTCCGGACTTCCATCTATTTTTCTTCCTTCGGGAGTAACATAGAGGCCAAACTTTGTTGCCAGGAATATTTGATGCCTTTTACTTTTGATCGCTTTACCAATCAATACCTCGTTTGTGTGCGGGCCGTAAATTTCTGCAGTATCCAAAAAATTAATCCCAAGTTCCAGCGCCCGGTGTAAAGTAGCCACAGATTCAGTATCATTCCTGTCCCCGTAAAAAGCACTCATACCCATACATCCAAGGCCTATCATTGAAACTTCCGGTCCGTTTTTTCCTAATTTTCTTTTTTTCATGATGTCGTTATTTTCAGGTATTAAAAAACTATACTTTTAAAGTCAGGATTTAGCGTTCAATTATCATCAATAATTAAAGTATCATTTTATTCCCGTAAAGTATTACCATTGATATTCCCGGGTTTACTCATCATTTAACCAAGTTTCCCCTCTATAATGGAACGATCTACTTCCGCCTCGTCCTCTTTTTCTTTGCTCAGCCGTTTTAATTTATTTTTATAGGTGATTTTAGTAATGAGTACAAAGAGCACCGGTACTACAAAAATTGCAAGTGTGGTAGCGGAAAGCATACCCCCAAATACAGTCCACCCGATTGTTTTCCGTGATTCAGCAGCAGCACCTGTTGCAAAAGCAAGGGGTAACACACCCAGGATAAATGCAAGCGAAGTCATAACGATGGGGCGCAACCTAAGTTGTACGGACTGAAGCGTTGCGGCCAGCACATCAACGCCACGATCCACCCGTTCCTTTGCAAACTCCACGATCAAAATTGCATTCTTTGCTGCCAGGCCAATTAGGGTTAGAAGGCCAATTTGTGCATACACATTATTGGTGAGTTTTGGTAATAATACGAGCGTTAGGATTGATCCAAATGCACCAATCGGTACAGCGAATAATACTGAAAAAGGAACCGACCAGCTTTCATATAAAGCTGCCAGAAAAAGAAAAACAAAAATGATAGAAATGGCAAAGATGACGGCAGTACTGCTGCCGGCCTTTATTTCTTCCCTGCTAAGACCGGAAAACTCATACCCATAGCCGGAAGGAAGTGATTTGGCCGCTACATCTTTTAAGGTTTCAATTGCCTGGCCACTGCTAAAACCTGCTTTCGGTACGCCATTGATCTCGATGGAGCGGTAAATATTATAATGCGATATCAATGAAGGACTTTCTATCACTTTTGTAGTGACAAGTGAACTCAAAGGTATCATACTTCCAAGGCTGTTGCGTACATAATATTTTCCAAGTTCGTCTATAGATGAACGGTAGTTACTGTCTGCCTGCGCCACCACCCGGAAATTCCGGCCATACAAATTAAAATCGTTAACATAGCTGCTTCCCAGCAGAGTTGACATCGTGCTATACACATCTGCGACAGACACACCTAAAGTCTTTGCCTTTTCCTTATCTACATCTACCTGGTAACCAGGTGTACGGGTAGTAAAGAAAGTATAAGCCATTCCTATTTCCGGGCGCTGGTTCAATTCTCCGAGGAACTTTTTGGCTACGGCATCAAACTGCTGAATATTATCGGTACTGGTTGTTTGTTGTAATTCAAATGTAAAGCCTGATGTTGCGCCAAGTCCGGGTATCGCAGGCGGAGCGATGGCCAGTATCCTTGCTTCCTTAATATCAGCTGTTGCTTTTTGTATATTGGCAATGATGCTTTGCAGTTGCAACTCTTTGCTCTTTCGATCGTCCCATGGCTTTAGGTTCACAAACATGGTTCCTGCATTTGATTTAAAAGAAAAGCTAATGATATTTAAACCAGCCAGCCCACCAACTGTACGCACCCCTGGGACAGCCTGTACCCGTTTCATTACATCCAGTAACAACGCCTTACTCCTGTTCGTGGAAGTAGCTTCCGGCATTTCATATGTAACATACAAACGCCCTTCATCTTCAGATGGGATAAAGCCTGAAGGTTTATTCTGGAATAAAAAAAACAACCCGACAAAAAGGCAAATCATCATAATCAATACCAAAGGTGTGGCCCTGATCCATTTGCCAACACCACGTGTATATGCAGCAGTAAGGTTGCCAAATTTTTTATTGAACCAGGCAAAGAATTTTTCAAAAATGTTCTTTTTAGAAGTTGCATCTTTAGAAGGCTGCAACATAATTGAACACAATGCCGGCGTAAGGGAAAGCGCTACGAAGGCAGATATCATCACAGACACTGCAATGGTTATTGCAAACTGCTGGTACAGGCGTCCGACGATTCCAGGTATGAATCCCACGGGGACGAATACTGCTGCTAAAATAAGGGCGATGGCTATCACAGGGCCGGATATGTCCTTCATTGCTTTTTTTGTAGCTTCCTTTGCTGATATCTTTTCATAGTCTATGTAATGCTGCACAGCTTCCACCACAACGATGGCATCATCTACCACAATACCAATGGCAAGCACGAATGCAAATAAGGTAAGCGTATTAATCGTAAAACCGAATGGAATAAAAAAGATAAAGGTACCGATCAGCGAAACCGGGATAGCAAGTATTGGAATCAGGGTAGCCCGCCAGTTTTGAAGGAATAGAAATACAACAAGTACAACAAGCAACAAAGCTTCTATAAGTGTGTGCAGTACTTCGTTGATAGAAACCTTTACAACAGATACCGTTTCAAGTGGCATGGTGTAATCGATATCTTTAGGGAAAGCTTTTCGTAATTCAGCCAGGGCCTTGTTGATACCATCAAACGTTGCCAGTGCATTGGCGCCCGGTGCCTGGTAAATCAATACAAATGCAGCAGGTTTTCCATCTACATAAGCATTGCTGCTGTAATCAAATTTACCAAGTTCTACCCTAGCCACATCCCTGAGGTAAACAACAATATTGCTGGCGGGGATGGTACGGACAATAATATCTTCAAACTGTTCCTTTGTATTGATACGGCTATTTGTTAATACACTGTATTCGAAACTCTGCACGTTTGGCTGAGGGTTACCACCGATGGTGCCAGCGGCAACCTGCAGATTTTGTTCTGTTAAAGCGCCTATGATATCTGATGGCGTCATAGCCAGGTTGGCAAGTTTCTCCGGGTTAAGCCAGATACGCATACCAAAATCATCCGCACGCGAAACAATATCACCAACACCTTTAACCCTTTGCAGGGCGTCTTTGAGATAAATATTTGCGTAGTTTCCAATGAAAGTCGCATCGTGTGTTCCATTGGGCGAATACAAAGCAATAGCCACCATGATACTTGGATTTCGCTTACGTACTGTTAGGCCTAAACGCTTTACGGCATCAGGCAAAGAAGGCTGTGCAACACTCACCCTGTTCTGAACGTCAAGTGCCGCAATATTTATATCCGTACCAATTTCAAAATTTACATTGATACTACTTGCTCCACTGCTGCTACTGTTGCTCGACATGTAGGTCATGCCAGGCACACCATTCACCTGGGTTTCAATGGCAGTTGTGGTAGTTTGTTCAACAGTTTGCGCATCTGCGCCTAAAAAGTTACCTGAAATAGTAACCGTAGGTGGCGTAATATCAGGGTATTGAGCAACTGGCAACGTGGTCATCGATATAATTCCTACCAGCACAATTACGATCGATATAACGATTGCCGTTATAGGCCGTTTTATAAAAGTATCTGCTATCATATTATATTTCCTTTTTGCCGAGATTGTGCAATGCCCCATTCCTCAAAGGATCGGCTTTTTTAATAAAGCAAACAGCTTTATTTTCTACCACTTACTTTTAACCCTGAAGTGAAAGCCCGCTGTTTCATAACAACTCCTTATTGTTTAGATTTTGTACCTGGCGTAGCAGCTGCTGTGGTAGTGAATACCGCAGCTTCCCGCAAATTTTGGACGCCTTGTACAACAATTTTTTCACCAACGACCAATCCTTCTTTGACAATGACGTTCATGCCTACTTGTTTTCCCAATACAATTTTCCGTTGAGATACTTTGCTGCTGTCTCCAGGAATATATACAAAGAATTCACCCAACTGTTCCGTAACTGCTTTATAAGGGATAACCACAGAACGCCCCGTATCATTGCTTTTGATACGTATTGTTCCGTTCATTCCGGCAATCAACAGATTTTTATCATTGGGAAAAATCAATCTTGCTTTAATGGTGCCGGTTTGTGGATTAACCGTTCTGTCAAGCAAGGAAAGTTTACCTGGCGCCGGGTACATTTCCTTACCAAATGCCAGCCTGAAAATTGAATCAGTTAATTTTTGATCTTCGCTCAATAATGTCGTGAAACGGAATATTTCCTTCTGATCAATGTTGAAATCCGCGGCAAGTTCCTTATCCGAAGAAACAGTATTGAGCAGTGTTTGTCCTGCAGTAACAGCTGCACCTGTTTTTACAGAAGATATCCCAATAATCCCGTCAAAGGGAGCATATATTTTTGTGTACTTAACATTGGTTTGGACGGCCCGTATAGTGGCTTTGGACGCATCTGCCTGCTTCTTTGCCACTTCGAGGGCAGCATCGGCATTGTCAACAAGCTGTTTTGCCACCGCTTCATTCTTGTCTAGTTCGTGATAACGGTTTGCATCTTTTTGCGCTTTATTTAAATTGGCTTCCTGTACCCTAGAATTGGCAACTGCCAGCTGGTAATTGGCTGCATACAACTGCTCATCTATGGAATAGAGCAGCTGTCCCTTTTTTACTCTTCCACCATCTTTAAAATAAACACCGGTAACAAAACCACTTACCTGCGGCCGCAATTCTACAAGATTTAATGGGCTAACGGTAGCAGGATATTCATCATAGTACGTTGCATCTGTTGTGCCTACGGTATCAATTGTAACGGACACCGGTGGGGGCGCTTTTGGTGTCCCTGGCTTTTTATCGCTACAGGCTCCCATCAGCAGGATCGAGACCAACACCGAAGAAATAATTATTTTTTTAGAAAACATACCATCTATTTTTAAATTTATTCAATCCCTTCCCTGTCAATATATGATCTGACCCGAAGCTTTCTTAACATCCAACTTACTTGCGAGTAATTCATAGATAGCGGTGTAGTAGTTTATCTGTGCCGTTCTGAGGTCGGTTTCAGATGTAATCACCTCCAGATAAGTTTTGATACCCGAACGATACTGCAATTGTATAACGTCATACACTTCTTTTGCCAGGCTCACATTCTCCTTTAAAGCAGTATAATTTTCAAGATTGGCCCTGTAGGCAGCTAACGCCTGTGCATAGACTGAATTAACTGAATTTTCCAGGTTTACAATTTCCCATTCATTTCGTTTAAATTCGAGTTGCGCCTGTTGTATGTTAAATTTTCTTTTACCGCCCTGAAAAATGGGAAAGCCAAGTGTAAGGGCCACATAAGAATTGGGATAATTCGCATTATATAATTTAGTAAAATCATTGTTCTGAAAATTAAAGTTGTAAGCCCCATTTGCTGAAAGCGTGGGTAGGTAGGCCCATTTATTATATTTGATATTTGCCTGCAGCAACCTGCTTTGTGTTTCAAGTATCCTGTATTCTATTCTTAATTTGTAATCAGCGGTAAGAGCGGTATCCATACCGATCTCCGTTTCCATCTGTAAAGTGTCGTACACGATATTCAAGGTATATTTTTCAGGATAATTCATTAACGCCCTGAGGTATTCCTTTTTTGCTTTCAGCAATTCCTCGTTACCTCTTAAAGAAGCCCTGCTGTTGTTAAGCGTGATGGTGGCACGCTTATAATCCGTTTTATCTGTGAGCCCGGCCTGAAATTGATTAAAAGCGTCTTTGAGGCTTCTCTCAATCCTGGTAATATTTTCTGCGGCCACCTTTATTTGCTGTGTGGTAGAAAGAATGTCATAAAATGCCTTCGATACATTTACCACCAGGTCAATTTTATTACTGGCTGTTGCCTGTTGCGCCTGTAATCTTACATCTACACGGGTGCGCTTTGCCAGCAGCAGATCCCGGTTGAACAAATATTGAGAAGCACTGAACTGAGCGGCAGAAGTATTATTTTGCCCAAGTGTTACAAGATTGCCGGCAAAAAGGCTTTTCTGCAGCAAAAAATTATGCTGGATATTGTAATTAAAATTTAGCTGTGGGTACCAGTCGGCCAGTCGGCTTTTTAGCTGCGTTGCCGTTATCTGTTCATCGATGAGTGATTGCTGAATCAATGGCTGGCGTTTTACCGCATATTCTACGGCAGTTTTAAGCGTAACCTCTTTCAAAAGGGTATCTGCTTGCTGCGGTTGTGCGAAACTAAGTATCGGAAGCAGATAAAACAAACCCATAAAACAGAAGTGTAAATATTTGCTGCTTTGATATTGATTCATGTAAATATGTTGTCCTAATAGATTTTTTCGCATAATTCTTAATTCCAACTCTTCTTGTTCAAAGTGTCTCACTTCTTCTCCAGGCTTTTCAGCATCGCAGAAAGTTCTTTTTTTAAAGATTTTAGCTCTGAATGGCTAATAGATAATTCAGAAAAAATATTTTCAGGAATTCCGATCGCTTTCTTTTGAAGTAACCTTCCTTCCTTTGTAGGATGAATATTTACTACTCTTTCGTCTTCTGTAGAACGGTGTCTTGTAAGTAAGCCGGTTTCCTCCATGCGTTTTAGCATTGGTGTAAGCGTACCGCTGTCGAGCCACAACTCGCAGCCGATTTGCTTCACGGATAAGTTTTTATGCTCCCACAGCAGGAGCATTACGAGGTATTGCGGATAAGTAAGTTCAAGCTTTTTTAGGTGGGGTTTGTACAATGCCGTCATTTGACGGCTTAATGCGTATAACGGAAAACAAAGTTGATTTTGAAGATATAACTGATCCATAATGATTGTGCGAAATTAGATTGTGCACAATTAATAAAGAAAAAATTCTTTGCTTAGAATGCATGGCTATTAAAATGCTTTGGAAATAATTCATTTTAAACGGAAGTTAGTGCCTACAAAAAAAGAGAACAGGGTTAACTGTTCTCTTTATATCATTATTATTTCAAGCGCTTATGCCGTAGGGTCCAGCAATGCCTCCAGCTTATTGTCGACAAAGAATTTATCCCTTTGAAGTTTAAATTCGGCTAGCAGACCAGTTATAATAACTACACTTCCGTCAATCTTTTCATGAACATCAGGTAGTGTTTTCTCCAAAAGTGACACCCCAAGATTAATATTGTCAGCTTCAATCTGGGAAACTTTTTTTAATACCGCAGTCTGGCTATTTTGCAAATCATCGAGTTCCCTCATTATCTTGTCCATCAATTCAAGCTTTTGTAACTTTTCCATATTGTTTTTTTATCATTAAAATAACTGTGCTTTTTAAGTTTCACAAAACCCGGGTTGACCTTGCCAGTTCTACTTCTATAATCACTTCAATCCACGCTCACCTTTTTTTGAAACTTGCTAATAAAAAGTCCATCTCCTAATTTTTTGAATCTTTATTTTCTTCAGCTTTTGCTACAGGTCTTTTCACAGATTTAATTGCAGCGAATTTTACTTTTAAGCGGGCAATATTCAAATTATCCTTGGTAGCCAGATCTTTCTCAACCTCATTCTTTCTACTGTCTAATGCCTCGTATAATACTTTGATTTCATCCCAATCTTCCCGCGTGTATTCGTTCCTGTTGTCATCTACTGTATTCACAAATCTCTCGTACGTTCCGCGAATGTTGTCAGCGGTAACAAATCCTAATTTCATATCGGATC
Organism: Ferruginibacter sp.; assembly: GCA_014377385.1. Lineage (GTDB taxonomy): Bacteria > Bacteroidota > Bacteroidia > Chitinophagales > Chitinophagaceae > Ferruginibacter. The sequence goes on from JACMPR010000280.1 coordinate 17,992, forward strand.
CAATTTTTCCTTCCCCAAAAAGTTTACCTCTTAACACCTGCCTGTAATCTGGCGTGGCAGCAGCCACTTTATCAGTTTCCTGCTTTTGTTTAATTGCCATCTCATACTTCGCTTTTAAGGCTTCGTATTTTACTTTGCTTGCTTCAGCCCTGGCTTTATCATCAGCAGACATTACCGACATGTTTTTTTCTGCACTGGCAACTCTTGACTGGTAACCATTATCGATTTCCGTCCAATTAGCAGCAGTGTAAACTGGCGCAATCTGGTCAACTGAGTCCACATATTGCGCTAAGACAGCCGCATCTTGCTTTGCTTCTTTATTAGAATTACTACAAGCCGTAAATCCGCCCGCTAAAATAGCGGCGCCGATTATTAATTGCATCTTTTTCATGTGTTGATTTATTTGTTTCCACGGCAAAGGCAAGATATATGCCGGAATCATAAACACTGTAAAATGCTGACACATAACAAACTGAAGACGCCATTCATTTCCCGATTTGTAGAAAGCGTTCTACTTTTTAATAATTTTGATTTCAATAAATAACGTGTAATTAATTATGACCAAAATAAGCGCAATTTGGTTGCCCCTTAAACCGGGGAGTCCAAACGAGCTACCTCACCGCAGCCACTAAGATGCCTACTAAATACGTTACGATGGTAACCGTGAATCTTGTTTTTCCCAGGTTGCCCAACTTCCGCCAGGATATTCTTTCCCTTTGTGTTGATTCTTACGGATAACTTCCTGTTGGTCCGGTTTCCGGTTTCGGTTGCGCATCGTGGCTTTTTGCTGATTTAGGGGCACTTGCCGGTTAGATCGCTCTCCATCACGTGCTTTTATTTAACCAGATGAAGTCCAGATCAACGAAAATAGCTACAGCGAGATCGTAATAAAATATCTATTGACGAATTTTCTCTTTGCCAAGCCTTTTATTAAAAAGAATTTAGGCCCGATCGACTAATATTGGCAACTTTCAGCTTGTCTGCAAAGACGATAGTATTTCTTCTGCCTGGGTCCACGCAACGCCAGGATAGCGATTGTTATCAAGGGAATTATTCTGAACGGAAAACATACAGTGCATGTACTGGCTTCCCTGCCACTTAGGATATAATTCGTTTTCACCCTGAGGGTTAGCCGCTCTTTCTTTTCTATTATGTGCAGAAAGTTCCTCTAAGGAACCCATGGATATCAATTTAAACGCTGCATTTTTCATTGAAGCAGCCATTTTAACCAACTCATTTGCGCTAATTTGGAGAATGACAATGCGTAAAATACTGGGCGCTTTATAATCTTATGCCGCAAGCTGCAGAAAAGGCCGCGGTATCATCTTTTGTAGTAAAGTCAACACTAGAATTGGGATCAGTTCCCCAGTAGGCTACGCTGTTATTTTTTAGATTAAAAAACGGGGTATTGTAAAATAAAATATCAGGAAAAGCACCATTCATAATGGATGTACCGGCAATGGGAGCCACGGCTGGTCTTTCATGAGATTCTTTTCCTAAATCGAAATTCCTGTTTTCGCCTTTCGGAACCTGCGTAAAACCAGCAGAATAACCTGATGGAATAAAACGTGGAACTCCTGCAGCTAAAGCGGCATCGGGTAGAAGAGATTGTATCTCAACTATAAATTCTTTTAATCCGGCCAAACCCAATACCACGCAGGTTGCA
>JACMPR010000281.1 GCA_014377385.1 Ferruginibacter sp.
GCTCTTCGATTACCAGAATCAAATCCGCGTGCATCTGCGTGCCTTACATCTCCTTCTATCTGCGGGAAAAAATTCGTGGCACGTCTTTCCCACAGATTTGCGCTATTGAATACCGCAGATGTAAGGGGATTTGATTTGGGTATTATTTGTGTTTCTTGTTCTATTTTATCTGCACGAAAAAAAATTACTGCAACATTTCCCGTTGATTGAATGAAGTTGCTCTTCGATTACCAGAATTAAATCCGCGTGCATCTGCGTGCCTTACATCTCCTTCTATCTGCGGGAAAAATTCGTGGCACGTCTTTCCAGCAAACTTGCGCTCATGGAAGAGGATTTGATCCGTGATGATTGGAGGCTTTCGGTTTGAGGGAATTACGGGGCATTTTGCTAAAACATAACCTCCTTCAAAATGCTAATAATGCAACCAGCCTAAACGATTGTCAGCTACGTCAAGTCGAAAAGGTTTACAAAGAATTTCGTCAAAGAATTTACAGAGTATTCAGCTTTAAAAATGAAAATGCCCGCAACAAGGCTTTTTGTGAGGAAAGTATTTCCTGGTAAACATTCAATAAGGTAGAGGCATCGATTTGCTGAATTTCCTGTTTGTATAAAGCCATTTTTGTTTCCTGTTCATGGACCTCGTATTGACCTAAAGTCGACTCCTCCAGTTGTATGACTGCTTTTTTAATATCATCGTCATTCACCAGCTCAAAAAGCTTCATGTATGCATTATTAAAAGACGCCCATTCCTGGCTCATTTGTTCATCCTTTTCAAACAAATAATTGTCTGCTGAGTTGTGAAATGTTTTAAGATCATGCCTGATGTCGTGAACAGCTTTAGCGGCGTGTATGGATTGGCGTATCGAATCTATATACCTGTTTGCGTCCTTGTATGCTTCCTTACTAAGGTCTTCCTCATTTATCGCTCCATAATATGCGAGGTACTCTCCTTCAGCTTCTTTTATATTTATATACGCTGTGTTTGTGGTGCCATGTATCCTGGTGAATGAGTGCAATGCAGGTAAAAAACTGCTTTTATTATTTGGCGTGTCGGTCTCAAATATTTTTTTAAGGAACTCAAGTACCCTGTCTAAAATAAGGCCTGCAGCATGTTGCATGAAGGCGGGAAGGAGTTCGGGAATCGGTGCTGTATCCTTGTTAAATTTATTTCCATTGTACTTTTGCTTTTTAGAAATAAAACGTTCAAGGCTAATCGAAAATGGACCAATTAAAGGAAGAAAAAGAATAATTGATAGTAAGTTGATGAAGGATTGAAAAAAAACGAGACCGATCAGGGGATCATGTATTTGGATAATATGCTGGATAAGGTAAATGATAGGGAAAAGCAATATAAATGAAACGACCGCTGTGAACAGGTTAAATATGAAATCAGCCCAGGCCAGCATTTTGGCTGCAGGCTGACTGTTTATACTGCTGAAAAGTATCTTAATAGTTGTACCAACTTCGGAACCTATAATTACAGCCGCCGCCGCAGGAAACGTGAGCGCATGTGTATGAAGCGCTGTAAGTGCGATGGCTACTGTGGCAGAACTCGACTGGATAACCACCGTTACCAAAAAACCTATTAACAAAATTAAGAAAAGATTCAGGTCGGCATAAGCTGCAATATTAAATTTGATCATCAATTGCCCGGCTCCTTCTCTCATGAATCCAAAACCGAGTAAAAGAATACCAATTGAAAAAACAAAATACAGGCTATTGTATAACCGCTTTCTTTTTTTGGAAAAGAACATGGCAATGGCCGTAACGCCGATAACAGGTAATGAATAAGACTGAAGATTAAACGTAAACCCGACAGTTGCAACAAACCAGCTGTCAACTGTAGTACCCAGGTTGGAACCTATCAATAACCCAAAAGCATTCCGGAAACTAATAACGCCGGCACTCACAAAAGACATCAGCATCAGTATTACTACCGAACTGCTTTGAATAAGACCTGTAATAAATGTTCCGCCAATAATGGCTTTAGGGAGACTCTTGCTGTAGCGGCGTAACAATAATTTAAATGGCCGGCCGGCTATTTGTTTGCTCACTTGCTCCATAAGACTGAGGCCGTATAAAAATAAACCCAGGCCTGCTATAAATTTCCATGCATCTATTGATAACAAAACGACTAATTTATAATAACGGTGAAATATAAAAATCCAACAAAGCAGCAACACCAGCCCATCGTCAATTAACCTAAAAGTTCCTTACGCTTCATCTCTTTTTTCGGGCAAAATTAATACCGGAACGTCTGAAAGAAAGCTCATATGCTTTGTTATACTACCGCCAAATATACCGGATAAGAAACCATGTTCATGAGGAATTAAAACAATTAAATTAACAGCATGATCCTTTATATATTTTTCAAGTACAGCCGGGATATCTGATCCTTCCAGGGCTTCAAGAGAGGGCTTCATGGATTGCAACGCCTCAATAAAATCTGTAAACTTTTCACGAAATTCAAAACTATCATTCGCGCCGTCATCAGCAACAGATACCACCGATAACTTCGAATTGAATTGAGTACCTATTTGTTTCAGTGTTAAAATATTTTGAACACCGGGTATCGTTTTATTATCGCTTGCAAACGCTATGTTATCAGGTAAATGGAAGGGGGTATTTTCAGGCACAATTATTAAAGGAATGTTTGTTTGCCGTGCAAGGTCAGTGGCCGTACTGCCAAATATCCTTTTTAATATTTTACCACTCCCTTTCATTCCGCAAACTATCAGGTCGGCTTTCCTTTTTGTTGCTTCGGAAAGAATGGTATTTACGGGATTACCTTCAGCCATACATTTTTCAATGGGTACCATTCCATACCTACTGATGATTTTTTCCTCTTTTTCTAATAACATCATCACTTCTTCTCCCACCTGTTCCACCGTGAAGAAAATATAACTTTCCGGTATCGAAACCGGCGTCTGATAAGCGTTGAAAAGAAATATTGTTGAATTAAAATGACCGGCCAATGCCACGGCATACTTTGCTGCATTCAAAGAAGCTTCAGAGAAGTCAGTTGCGATAAATATATTTTTCATGTTTTTTTTCAAAGCTACTGGCGGACGATACACGATAAAATGAGTACTGTTAGATGAAAAACTGATTCATATCATTAAACCTGGTGGGTATCGTCATGCGAAAAGGCATAGAGCTATAATATTTTTAACGTATAATCTAAAATACATGAAACTTACTATTAATTATTTGCAAAAGACAGGTACCGTAAAGCAGGCGTTCAACCAGGAACTTCCTTTTTTGAAAATCGAATTTTTCAATGTGCCACACAAAGAGGGTGATCCAAGTCCGTTACGAAATATGCTGGGAGATAACATACGCTTTGAAAAGATAAATCCACATGTTAAAGAAGGCGTATTAACGATCAAATCAACAGACACTGTTGCGGCGGTTGAAAAATATTTTCAGCAATTTGGATTACCGGTACAGGTTTTCAGAAAACAGAAAGATACCTGGATTGAAACCACAAAAACTGATGGTTTAACACTCTGGCAGCAAAATGAAATGGGAAAACAAGCTTGCGCACCGCTTGGGCATGCCAGCATTGGCGACAGGTATCTCGAAGACGGCCAATATTAATTTAGAATAGTGATACAAATAAAAATAATTTTATGCTCGGAGAATTAAATGATACGCAAATCAATAATTTATTAGTAAGCCAGGCAATAGGACGCATTGGCTATTCCGATGGAAAACAACCATTCATTATCCCGGTTACCTACGTGTACGACGGCAAAAATATTATCGGCCAATGCCAGGAGGGAATGAAACTGGCTGTAATGAGAAAAAACCCAAAGGTTTGTTTCCAGGTGGACCTGATATTAAATATGGCGAACTGGCAAAGCGTGTTACTGCAAGGAGATTTTCGGGAGTTGAAAGGCGCAGATGCCAATATAGCAAGGGCTACCCTTTTTGATCGTGTACTTCCTTTAACTACAAGTTCCACCGTTCATGCGCATGAGCACGGTGTTAGCTCAAAAATAGATGATAGCAACAGGACAAAACCAGTGATGTACCAGATCAGCATCAACAAGAAATATGGCAGGTTTGAAAAACAGTGACAGCTTTCCAGGTGAACTTTAAAAATTACTAATAAATTAAAAAGGTAGTTTAAACAACACAACATGTTTTTTAGAAGCAGCCTTTCGATGCTACAGGTTCCTTCTCTATGACATTCAATAACCGTAAACAAGTAAGGCAATTGTTAAAAAAGTAATTGTATAATTAATTGCAGGTATGCTCATTTTTGCTCCTCATGTTCCCGGGGTATATGAAAGAAACACATTGTCAGTAATAAATTAGCCCGGTACTTTCCAGCCTGTTTTTATTTTACATGTATAACCAGGTTGCCATTTATAAACTCAAAAAAACTGACATGAAAAAAATCATCGCTGCTATTGACGGATTAAAATACTCAGAGAGTACAACGGGTTATGCGATAGGTATTGCAAAACAAACCAATACACACCTTGTTGGCGTTTTCCTCGATGATTTTCTGTACAATAGCTATAAAGTGTATAAACTTGTTGTGGAAAAAGCCGTAACTCCGAAACAATTAAAAGGGTATGAGGGGAAAGACTATGATACGAGAATGGCAGCAGCGAAAAAATTTGAAGATGCCTGTAAGAAAGCCGGGGTAGAATATTCAATTCACCATGACAAAAGCATCGCCTTACAGGAGTTAAAGCATGAAAGTATTTATGCAGATCTTCTCATTATAAATTCCGCTGAAACACTCACTCATTATTCAGAAGAACCTCCTACCCGTTTTATCAGGGAACTTTTAACTGATGTGCAATGCCCGGTAATTATTGTACCACACGCTTATGAGCCATTTGGAAAGCTGGTTTTGTTGTATGACGGGGAACCTTCATCTGTTCATGCTATAAAGATGTTTAGCTATTTGTTCCCGGGCATGTTGAACCTGCCTACAGAGGTTGTTTCGGTTAAACAAAAAAATACTTCCTTACACCTGCCCGATAATACCTTAATGAAAGAATTCATGAAGCAACATTATCCTAAAGCAAAATTTACCGTTGTCAAGGGGGATTCCGAAGCTGAAATCTTACGTCATTTGCGGAAAGTGAAAGCAGATGCATGCGTTGTTTTGGGTGCATACCGGAGAGGTAGAGTCAGCCGCTGGTTTCGTGAAAGCATGGCGGATGTGCTGCTCAAAGAAACAAAACTGCCTTTGTTTATTGCACATAATTAATAATTTAAATTTCTATGAGTACAATAAAACTGGAACAACTCTTTAATATCGAAAATGAGCAGCTTAAAAAACTAACTCATATTGTTCATGAAGCGATTGAAGAGGAAAAATTGCTGGCAGACAAACTATATCAATTTGAAGATGCTCATCCACCATTTATAGGAAGACTGGCAGACAAGGTTGCGGCTTTTGGAGGCAGCTGGAAATTTATAGTGGCGTTCACTTTTATAATGATTGCCTGGATAATTATTAATGCCAGCCTGCTATCAAAACCTTTTGATCCATTCCCATTTATATTATTAAACTTATTTTTATCAGCACTTGCCGCATTACAGGCACCGGTTATTATGATGAGCCAGAATCGCAAAGAAGAAAAAGACAGGCAGCGTGCAATAAATGATTACCTTATAAATCTTAAAGCAGAGATCGAAGTGCGTAACCTTCATGGTAAGTTAGACCTCTTAATGACTGAACAAATGAAAACACTTTTTGAGATTCAAAACTCACAGCTGGAATTGATGGAGGAAATAAAAGTTGTACTCAGTAATCGGGAAAAGTAAAATATTTATGACAAAAATCAAAGTTCAGGAATGAAATCAGGATACTGACCTGTCTTGTGTTCAGGGCAAATGAGTTGTTTCAGTAAAAAGATTGTGTTGAAATTATTTTGCTAAACCCAAACAAAAATGCCATGCAAAATGATACCCGACAAAAGCCTGCAGTGGTGATCAAAAAAACTGATCATCGGGGCCCGGTAGATCAAAACATATATAGCAACTAATTCTCTAAAAAATGGATTCAATCACCCACATCGCATTGGGCGCCTGTATGGGTGAAGCCTTCGCAGGAAAAACGCTTGGAAAAAAAGCGATGATATGGGGTGCGGTGGCACAAAGTATTCCTGACATTGATTTTATTTCCTCCCTGTGGATGGATACGCCTTCTGCTTTGCTGGCACATAGAGGTTTTACACATTCTTTTTTATTTTTGATTATCATAACACCGCTATTCGGCCTGCTTGCAGAAAAATGGCATCGTCCGCATAATATCAGCATAAAAAAATGGATCCTCTTTTTTGGAACCGTTATTTTCATTCATATTTTTATTGATGCATTTAATAATTATGGCGTAGGTTGGTTTGAGCCATTCAGCCATCAGCGGGTATCCTTTAACGCTATTTACGTAGCTGATCCTTTCTTTTCCATTTGGCCCGGCCTTGCATGCATTATGCTTATCCGGCTGAGGAGATGGCATCCACAAAGAATTAAATGGGTGTATATCGGCCTTTTCTGCAGCGGGTTGTACCTGCTATATTGCCTGTTCAATAAATCGCGGGTTGATTCAGACGTAAAATATATTCTGAACAGACAACACATCTCCTATTCCAGGTATTTTACTACCCCAGCGCCCTTACAAAACTGGTTGTGGTTTGTAGTCGCCGGAAATGACAGCGGTTATTATGTTGGGTTCCGTTCTTTATTTGACACTAAAAAAGAAATTCCTTTTCAATTTTTTGCCCGCAATGATTCCTTATTAACTGCTGCGAAAAGAACGGAAGGAATTCAACAACTAACCCGGTTTTCACAAGGTTTTTATACGTTGGAAAAATGCCAGGATACACTTGTTTTTAATGACCTCCGCTTTGGACAAAATATGGGTTGGCAACATCCAGGCGCCAGGTTTGTGTTTCATTATTATTTATCGTATCCTAAAGAAAATGCGTTGGTAGTACAACGTGGCAGATTTGAAGGTTGGAACGTGCAAACGCTCCGGTTTCTGCTGAAAAGAATTAAAGGAAATTGATTGTTATCCATGATTTAATAGCATGATGCATGTATTTAAAATTAAACGACACGGCAACATTCAATAATGGTTTTGTCCCGTGCGCACAATCAAACTTTGTGGTGACGGTCAGCAGTTTATGCCGGCTGATAGCTGCTTAATTTCAAAGCCAAAATAAGCTGCTATGGTAACTTCCCTTTCCACGCAAGCCTAAAGGTTAGTGGAAAAATCAATTACCTTCCCTCTGTAACATCCTTAAAGCCTTTTAAGCCTAAAATGAGTTCCGGGCAGCGTCTACGGCAACTGCCTGAATCTGTTTGTGAAATTACCCGGCATGAAACGGAGCGGAAATATCCCGGTGAAATGTCATTGCTGGTGATGCACAAAACCAATGACCTCAATTGCAACACACAAAAAAAAAGTATTGCGTATCCGTATCACCTGTTTTCCAAAAAGCACTGCTTCATCCGCAGGTACAATATCAACTCTAAACGCTATTATTTTTTAGCAAAAGTAAAACGCATCAACACAACCTTTGAAGAAGTGTTTCTTCCAGAAATTGATTCGTGAAATGTTTTTAAATTCCTAACTTAAGGGAAATTATCATTCCCCAACAATTTTGAAAGCCCCGGCTTTTTAATTTATAAACACATGATACAGCATCCATTAAAAATTGGTTATGTTCTTTCCGGTGGCGGTGCAAGAGGCTTCGCTCACCTGGGTGTTCTACAATTCCTGGAAGAGCTAAACATAAGGCCATATGCCATTTCCGGTACCAGTTCAGGCGCTATCGTTGGTGCATTATATGCAGCGGGGAAAACGCCACGGGAAATATTATGCCTGATGAAAAAGAAAAAACTTTTTGGCTTAAGTAGTTTGCGCTGGAAAAGACACAGCTTTTTTTCTATGCATATTTTAAGAAAGCTTTTAACCAACGTTATTGAGCGGGATAATTTTGATTCGTTGGTCATAAAATTGTTCGTTACTGCCACTGATATCAATGAAGGAAAAGCAGTAACTTTTTCAAAGGGAGATTTATTTGAACCTGTAATCGCTTCTGCATCCATTCCTGTTTTATTTGAACCGGTGATTATAGGAAACCGAACATTGATAGATGGCGGCATCATGAATAATTTTCCTGTAGAACCGCTTGAAGGAATTTGTGACCTGATCATAGGCTCCCATGTTAATAAAATAGAAAGTGACAAAGGAAATAAGCTTCATCTTAGCAAGCTAAAGCTTCTCGAACGAAGTTTTTACCTGTCCATAGCCAATGCCGTTTATGAAAAAAAAGACAAATGCCAGGTATTCATCGAATCACCGCTGGGAAACTTTGATATGTATGATGTAAAAAAAGCAGCTATGATATTCAATATAGGTTATAAAGCCGCTGCAGAAAGTAAAGAAAAAATACTGGCACTATTCACAGACCGGAAAAATTCAATCCTGGCTTAGTAATTAAATTCCGGATCGCAACGATTTCATTCACTCCCGTTTATTCAAGGAATTAAAAAATAGAGCGCTGTAAATGAATGATTCACTTAAACTCTGAAAGCGAAATAGAAAAACAATGTCAGTATCACTGAAAGAAGGATGTTTAATACCATGCCCACTTTTATCATATCTTTTTGCGGCACATGGCCGGTTGAAAATGCCATAGCATTTGGAGGCGATCCTGCAGGCAACATAAATCCATAGGAAGCTGCTATCGTAGCAGGAAAAACCAACATCATTGGGTTAATATGTAAGGTATTGGCCAATATAAAAAGAAGTGGCAAAATCATGGCCGCACTCGCTGTATTACTCATAAATTCGGTGAGTATGATACAAAATAGTACAACGATCCAGATAAAAACTATCAGCGGAACAGTTGTTGCAAGCTGAGCAACATACCCGATCAAAATTTCTCCCAGGCCACTGCTGTCTATCAACATCCCTAATGTGAGCCCCCCGCCAAAAAGAAGCAGGATCTCCCATCGGATACTTTTTATAATTTCCTCCCATGTCAACACCCTGGTTATAAACAGCAGCGTTATGGATATAACCGCCACCAATGAATTAAAACCGCTGCTGATATTCAGCAGGGGCGAGAGAATGCTATCCATCATCCACAATACAACTGTTAATAGAAATATAGCTGCCAATGTTTTATTCGGAGAGTTTGCATCAACCTTAATAATCATAGCAGATATGATCATTCTTTTATCAGGTTTAAAATAGATCGTCAATAAAGTGATCATTATCGGAAAAGTGATCAGAAAAACAGGGAAACCGTAGCTCATCCATTTAGAAAAAGATAACCCAAGTATGGCTGCGCCAATAGCATTTGGCGGAGTGGATACCATCGTGATTACGCCCCCGAGGTTGGCAGCATACGCAATTCCAAGAATTAAAAATTTTGATTCATTGGAAACAGTATTCTTGTTTACCAGCACAAGCATACCCATGGCCAGCGGTATCATCATGGCAGTTGAGGATGTATTTCCTATCCAGCAGGCCGTTAATGAAGTCGCCAACATCAGGAGTATGGCAGATTTGTAAAAGTTGCCACGGGCCAGCCCGATCAGTTTCTGTGCAAGTAGCTTGTCAAGCGAATGACGGGATAATGCTCCCGCAAGAACAAAGCCACCCATGAATAGAAAAATTAACGGATGCGCAAATTCCCGGAACGCATTCTTCGGAGATACTAACTGCATGAATGACCCGATTACCGGAATCAATAATCCTGTCAGCGGGAGTGGGATTGCTTCCGTCATCCAGAGTATCACCACCAGTATCAGCAGTGCAAAGGCATGCTGTGCCTGTGAATTACCAAAAATAGGTACATACAATAAAAAACAAAATACTGTTATTGCTATCAGCAATGCAGGATAATTAATTGCTTTTTTTAAATTAAAGTTAGTGGCCACGGCGCTGCTTTTACTTTTAGTTCGACTTTATTTCTCTTTTTCTATTGTCGTTTTTGACAGAAACTTTTCCCGTATACAAAGCCATTGCTCACCATTTCCTGTATCCGGGAACTGATAAAAAATATCATGATACCAATTCAGTTGGTTCAGACTTTCGCTTCTGTTTAAAATAAAAAGTAAACAGGTGAAAAATAATACGGATTGATTGGTAACAGATCCAGCGGACAAACTGAATGAATATGTTTTCAGAGTACCTTGATTTATTTCTGCTAATCTGCTTACAATCATTTTTAATGATTGCATCAAGTTGTCCTCTCACCCCGCCTGTAAAATCTGCATCTGTAATCTCAAGATTCAATTCAATACTGGCGTACGTACTAATATCATTGATATTGTAAGAACCGATAGTCATCCACTCGTTGTCTGCTACCGCAATCTTTGCATGCAGTACCGAAGGTTGGTACTCATACAACTCTATATTGTTCCGAAGGAGCCAATCATAAAGCCAACGCTCGGCTTGCTTTGCAATCCAGATATCGGATGGACCGGCAATAACTACCTTTATATGCACCCCTCTTTGTGAAGCTTTGCGCAATAATCTCCGGATTATTTTACCAGGTAAAAAATAACTACACATGATCGTTATCTCAAACCTGGCATGACGAAACATGGCGATGTAACTGGAAGAAATTTCATTTTTATGACTTACCCAATCATTGCGTTTTACGTGTACCTGGCTTGCATCAATATTTTTTGAAACCGCCGCTAAAGATAAGTTCTCAGCGCAATTGATAACTGCTTTCGCCGAAAATCCGTGCCATATCTTCCAGCATAACTCACATAAATCCTGCGCTACTACCCCTTGCGCACAAACAGCAAAATCGAGCCATGCCGCAATACCATCAACGTCATTATAACGGTTGGCAATATTAATTCCGCCCACCAGGGCGTGTTTCGCATCGGCGACAAACAGCTTGTGATGAAGTCGTCTTCCGAAATAAAAGTTACTGGTACTAAATAGCGGTTCAAAAAATCTAAAATGCACCCCCGATAATTCCAGTGCCTTAACGAATGAGGTAGAAAGATGCTGTGATGCATATCCATCCACGAGCAAATAAACAGCAACATTGCGTTTAGCGGCGGCCATTAATGCATTAGCCACCGTTTTACCTGTCTCGTCCTCAGTGAAAATATAGGTTTGCAAATGGATACAGGATGTAGCGCTATTAATCAAATCAACCAACAGATTAAAATAGCCTCTACCGCCGGTTACCAGCTGTATTTTTTCTGTATTTATACCTGCCTTATTATCCCCGGTAATGGCTTCAATCATGCTCATTTTGATTTTAACGAATTTACCCTATAAATTAACAAGCAAATATTTTTTGTAGGAAGTATTCAGCCGGACTGGAAATTTTAGAGAGCTGTATCTCCAATACCTTTTGCTGGTATTTCGCAGGTACAAATGCAGCACCAGGATATTCAGGGGCAGCATCTCAGCAGTCAAAAGATTTTTCTATTTCCTGCCTGCCCCTGTCTATTTTTTTACTTCGTTGATAAAATCAGTCCTGGTATAAACGCCAGGCCCGGCGTGATCACCCGTTTTAAAGCCGATATAAACGGCATTTATGCCGTCTGGTTCTGTAAGATTAAAGGTTACTTCTGCCAGGTATGCTTCTGCTCCACTGCTTCCCATTTGCTGCGTTAAGTAAGCACTTTTATCAATTTTTACAAAAACGGTATCATGAGAAAAGCGCTTCAATTTTAACTGAATTTCGGGATATTGATCGTTAAGCCTGTTGATCATATCCGGGACTGATAAAGAATCTTTAGCAATTGGAAATACTTTTTTCATAACCAATCCATTGTTTTGGCCGAAGTCGGAAGACCAAAAAAAATGACCGTCAATTGAACTTAAAGCACTGTCTGTTGTTTCTGGAATAGCGAGTGGAGCGGGAGTTGGCAATGATGCACCAGGTTGTTTCCTGTTGCAGGAAAAAATCAACACTGATAAAAATAACAGGAACATGGACCTTATCATGGTACTTGAAATTATGTTTAAATTAAAACAAACTTACATGAAACAACATCGGGGGAAAATGATCTGTATCATAAAAGCGGCTGATGGATTGAAGGCGCGGCGATGTTAGCTTTACCAACCAGACGCACAAAGTACATAGCCTTGGCTCGTTCCTCACGAACCAACCAAACATCGCAAGATCAAGAACCAACCAACCAAACATCGCAAGATCAAGAACCTAAGACAATCAATTATGAGAATCAAATCAGCGACAATCTGCGTGACTTCAATCTTTTTAAATCTGCGGGAAAAAATCTGCTGCCTGACTCTGCAGCTGGACAATTATGAGAATCAAATCAGCGACAATCTGCGGGGAAAAAATCTGCTGCCGATCTCTGCAGATGTACTATGGCAGATTAAACAGATTTGATTGTATAAATTTCGATGTCCTCGTATTATTGGTCCGGGTATATCCGCCCGGCCGGCAAAAAATAACAGTAACATGGACCTTACCAGGATGCTTGAAATTGCGTTTAAATTAAAATAAACTTACATGAAACAACACCCGGGGAAAATGATCTGTATCATAAAAGGGGCTGATGGATGGAAGCCGCGGCATGCCGGAACCATGTTAGCTTTGCCAACCGGACAACTTTATTCTTAAAATACCTGCCGGTTTTTTCGGTCGGGGTATTTACCAGGCTGCAATGAACTGCAGCTGCTAAAAGCTGAATTAGCAGTTTTGAGAATTTCATGACAAGGTTCAGTA
>JACMPR010000282.1 GCA_014377385.1 Ferruginibacter sp.
TAAATTATTTGAAATGCGGATTGCTTTAAAGCAAGCGGGAATGTGGAAAAAACGTTTCAAAATAATTTGCGGCAAACCGGATAATATCAACCAAGATATGCGTGTGTTACTGAAAAAGAAGTTATTGCAGAAGATCATTTTAAACAAACCTGTACTCATCGTAAACCGATGTATCAGTATCCAAATGTTGACTACATTGATCCCGTTTTTTGCAATCCTCTTTAAGCACTACCAAACTATCTGGCAGCTTGCAATTGCTTCAGCTTCCATTATAAGCGTTATTGATAGGGGTGCAATGCTTGAACAAAAAGAATTAATTTTTACTTTGAATACCTGCGTTTCTTTTTATTAAGCATTTTTATATATTCTTTTCCGCCATTTCATCCAATTGCGATAGCTGTTTTTTTCGGTCATATCTGTTTCTTTTCTGTACTACAGATCAATCATTAAAAGTCATTTTAATTTGCTGTACCGCCAGCGTAGTGAATTTTCCATTCATGAACGCATGCTACTGCTTTCAATATGAGTATTTTTCCTTGGTGTCTCTCCAACAATAAGTGAGAAATAAAGGAAATTCCTACGTACTTTAAGCTTTATTGTAAACATGCCTGTACAAAATCTGTAGTAGGTTTGGTCGTTTTTTAAGTTTTTAATAAAGATTATTGTTATGCGCAATAATGCCATTTATACTTCGTTGTTAACCTAACTCACCTACCTCTACCGAACTACTTTTTTGTTGCTAATCCTTTCGTATTGATACGCTTTTTGCATATTCAATTTCCTAGTTAACTGGCTATGCTGGTGAATTAGTACGAAACCAAAAAATACCTATGAAGAAATTTTACCTCTCTTTACAAATGGTGGTTTGTATTTGCTTGATTGTTCCAACGATTGTAAAAAGCCAGTGTGCGCTTTTGGATGCAACCTACACGAGCTACGAGTCCCGTTGCACGGCAACAGGCGCTATAAAAGTGAATGCAACAGGCGGTTCAGGAAATTATAAATACAAGACTACCGGCCCTGTGAATACAAATTTTACAACTAGTGACTCTATCACCGGTTTGTCGGCAGGCGTTTATAGTTTAATTGTAAATGACCTGGTCACTAACTGTACAGTCACCATTACCAATGTAATTATTGCCGGTAGCTACCAGGATCCCAGGTTCACTCTTACAAAGATTGATGTTAGCTGCAACAATGCCAGTAACGGAAGTATTACCGTTGATAGTTATTCCTTTGGCAGAGGACCTTTTGCCTTTTCTATCATAGCGCCGTCCCCAATGGGAGTAGGTACGAGCAACAGTTCTGGTATTTTCAACAACCTGATGGCCGGCAATTACAGTATACGGTTAACAGATTCCTGCGGTGGTATTCAAACCCGGCAAATTGTGATCGTAAACTATACGTGGTGGATAGATGCTTACGCGTTTACAAAAACAGGTTGTGATGAGGCAACGGGTTATATCAAAGTAGTAGATAGCAGAGGTAATATCAGCACAGTGGGAGGCATTCCTGGTTTTACCTATGGAATTGTGCGCTCACCTGGCGATACATTATGGTCAGCAAGTCCAAACTTTACTTTCGCGCTGCTTGGAAATACCGTTTTCCAGGTAATTGCAAAAGACAACTGCGGCATCATCAAGAGAGCTGTTGCAAACATTTCTCTTATCCCCACTGTATCCGCAACCGTTAGTACTTACGATTATACCTGTAATTTCTTTTCGGCATCTCTTGCCGCGGGGGCTAATTTTCTTACAGCAGATTTTTGCCTGTATAACAGCGGCAACGTACAGCTTAGTTGTAACAATAGCGGCGTGTTTACCGGTTTACTTTATGGTGCCTATTGTATAAAAGCACACGATGCCTGTACGGATACAACCATTTCCAGGTGTTTTGTAATAAATGCACCCCCGGTTTCCATTGCCAATACAATTTTAATTAGTGCTAAAATATGTATAAGCTTCACTGCAGCCGTTACCGGGCAGGTAGGGCTCACGAATCCTGAATACTGCTTATTTGATACCGCAAATGTGCTCATCGGTTGCAACTACACAGGAATTTTCCCCGGACTACCATACCAGCCATATTGCATCAGCACTCATGATGGCTGCCGGGACACGACCATAAACCGTTGCTTTAATCCCGCGCCTCCAATGCCTGTTTTTCCCGCTGTAATCAACCCCAATTACATCACTTGCAATAACTTTGGAATACAAGTTGGCGGCGACAGTTTAACAGCACCGGTGTTTTGCCTTTATGACAGCAACGGTGGGCTCATATCATGCAACAGTACCGGAGTTTTTGACAGCATCCCACTTGGTAATTATTGCGTTACGATTCATGACGATTGTTATGATACGACAGTTACCCGTTGTTTGAGTGTACTTGTTCCCGTTATACAAAATGATATGGTTGTTGTAGCAGGCAATAAAACCTGCCTGGGATTTACACTCACGGTTACCAGCAATAACTTAAATAATCCACAGTATTGTTTATACAACGCCGGAGATGTTTTGATTGCATGCAATGAAACCGGTGTATTTAATAGTGTACCTTATGGTTCTTACTGCGTGAAATCAGATGTAATATGCCCGGATACCACGCTTGTAACCTGCATCTCGGTGTACCCGAATTTGCCGGAAGTAGATGGAGCCGTACAAACTTCTAATACGACCTGCATCGATTTTACAGCAGAAATAACACGTCAACAAAATTTAAGTAATCCACAGTATTGTCTTTATAATGCGTTGAACGTACTGTTAAGTTGTAACAGCAGAGGCATATTTGAAAACCTAACCTATGGCAGCTACTGCATCAAGATAACTGATGGCTGTTACGATACCAGTATCCTCAGGTGCTTTACAAAAGCACCTACCCGTGTTACACTTTCCGGCACTGCCGGTAAATCCTGTTCTTTTGGGTGGGCCCAGTTCAACCTGGCTATGGGTAATGGAGGTGGTTACCTACCGGTGAATATAAAAATCTATTATCCGGATGGAAGTTTATGCTCCCAGGCGACTTACAATACAAATGCAGTTTTCGTGGACAGTATTCCAGGAAGCGCTCCCGGTCAGAATTACAAGATTGTAGCCACGGATAACTGCGGCAATAAAGATTCCCTGTCGATAGGCAGCCCTGCGAGTTATTTTACACATACAGCTTCTGTTGTTCCAAAATGCCCTGGTGCCATATGGCCAAACGGATCAGGTGATATTCAAATAACAGCGCGTACAAACTTAGGTTCCTTATCGGTTAAGATTATAAAAAAGAATGGGATGCCGTTGTTTCCGACGATCTCTGCAAACACAGTTGTGGCAGGGATTTATAGCTTTATCGACCTCGGACCCGGAACTTACATACTTGGTTCCATTGAGAATTATTGCGGCAAAAAATTATATGACACAGTAGTTATAAGAAATTATCAGTATCCGAATTTAGACAGATCTTCTGCATACCAATGTGACGTAAATGGCTTCAGCGTGAGTGCCATTGCTGCCAATGGGGTAGGGCCATTTTCTTATGAGATTATTGGGAGTCAGCCCACAACCCCGGACATTACTACGGCACCGCAAAGTAGTCCTCTTTTTACTATCAATAATGGTTCAAATTACTCCCTTATCAGGTTACGCGCCCTCGATGCATGTGGGAATGCAACATTGGGAGATGCAAGCATACTACCGTTAGCGATTAACGGCATTATAAGTTCACAGGATTGTTTATCTCAGCCTACAACTTTATCAGTCGATTCTTTTTTCAATTCAAGTTACTCATGGTATAAAAAAGTGGATGAATACAGTACGGATAGTATACTGATTGGAAATGGTACGAGTTACTTTATTCCAGCAGTGCAACCATCTGATACAGGTATTTATGTATGCCATGTTTCTGTAAATTCCGGCTGTATAAACCGAACATTTATATTTCATCTTGGTGGCCAGTGTTGGATCGTTTTACCGGTTAAGCTGCAAGATTTTAAAGGCAGGGAAATGGGGGACAAGAACCTGTTAACCTGGGCGACAGCAGGAGAGCAGGACCTGGATCAGTTTATTATTGAAAGAAAAAACAATGCAGGTAATTTTGAGTTGATCGGAAATGTACTATCGGCCGGCAACTCCTCTACAAAGTTACAATACCGTTTTGTTGATGAAGCGCCCCAAACGGGCAGGAACGCCTATCGTTTAGCGTTAAAAAAGAACGATTTGTCTTTTAGTTATAGCAACACTGTGTTATTGAATAATAATAAAACTTCATCAACATTTACAGTGTATCCAAACCCTGTAACCGATAAATTTTTCATTGAGTCTGCAGCCAACAGCAACCATAATTATTCAATCCGCCTGCTAAATTCAATGAATCAATCAATAAAGGAAATAACTATCCTGCCTAACCTCAACGGCAGGTTTAAAATCACTCGGCCAATTGGTATACCAAAAGGCGTGTACATCTTATGCATTTTTGACGAAAACGATAAACAAACCTTTAAACAAAAAATGATTTTTTTGTAATAATAAAATAGACTTTCTTTGTGAGGGCCTTTTAAGACGTGTAGCATTCACAGCGCCTTTGTTTGTATTACAATCGTTAGAGAAGGAAAACATTATGCTGTAAGTCTTGCGGATACTAATCGCAACTCTTCGCACCGTTGTCTTGTATTCTTTCAAGACCCTGTACATTGAATTCTTCTAACAAAGTGAGTCAGGGCAACTACCATACGCTTAACCAGCAGATTTTCGGATAAAGGGTGAGATGTTTTTAGAGACGCCAAGGTCCGGGAATATGGAATAGTAAATATTTGTGGCCTACGCTGTTTTAAAACTAGAAGGCTCCGGGAAGTATGCATGCTTGAATCTCCGGTAAATGCTTTACAGTTTCTAAACTTCTGGCAAACATATTTGTAACTGGTGGGTGGGCACCAGATCCTTCAAGAAAACTTTACACCTGACAAATTCCGATTAGAAATCTCGCGGACGCATTGATGACCTAAGGGATGACTCTTGAAGTTCTGAGCAACTTATTAATGAAAAGCGTGGTGCACAAAAATGATCAACACCTAAAAGTTTTCCGACTAACTAATTCAAAAGTAAGTTTTAAAATTTTTTCTTCTTTTGTTAAACTTTTAACAACACAAAGTGTTTGCCTAACTATACCGCTTGGTTAAATATAAACCGGGCTTCAAATTTAATTTTTTAAATCAACTTAAACCAAGACTATGCATCAAAATCTGCTGGGAGTACTTCCTATTGCAACCGACAACTATGTAGCCTTTACATTTTTCGTTGGCACAATGGCCATGATGGCTGCCTCCGTTTTTTTCTTTTTTGAGTTATCAAATGTTGAAAAGAAGTGGAGGACTTCTATTCTTGTATCAGGGCTTATTACTTTTATAGCCGCAGTTCACTACTACTACATGCGGGGATATAACCTGGATACGGGTGAGTCTCCGATTTTCTTCCGTTATGTTGACTGGATCTTAACCGTGCCATTAATGTGTGTAGAATTTTACCTCATCACAAAAAAAGCCGGTGCCAAAATGGGATTACTTTGGAAACTCATTTTCGCGTCCGTTGTAATGTTAGTCACAGGTTACATCGGGGAAGCCGTTTATGGCAAAGAAACGCAAAGCTGGATCTGGGGTTTGGTTAGTGGTATCGCCTATTTCTATATTGTCTACCTCGTTTGGTTTGGGGATGTTGCAAAACTGGCAATGAATGCAGGTCCTGCTGTCACGAAGGCAGTAAAAACACTTGGATGGTTTGTACTTGTTGGTTGGGCAATCTACCCGGTCGGTTACATTGCAGGCACTGCAGGAGGACTTTTTGGCTTTAGGGTATTTGAGGGATTGTCAATGGATATTGTATACAATATTGGCGATGCCGTAAACAAGATCGGATTTGGTTTAGTTATTTATTCACTGGCACAAACAGATAAACCAACTGCCATTGCATAATGTCAATTGTAAAAGTGCGATGTTCACACATCGCACTTTTATCTTAAAAACGCCTTCAATTTAAAACCGATGCTGAGAATTGTACTTTTAGCCGTTGGATGCCTGTTGCTGTTTCTGCAGCAGTTTTTTCCCCCGATCAGCATAAATTTACAATTCATTATTTTTATGACCGGTATCATTCTGCTGGGTATCCCTCACGGGGCTGCCGATATCCTGGTTGCAACCCAAAGCGCAGATATGGAAAATAAGACTTTTTCAAAGTTTCGCTTTCTCTCCATTTACGTAGGTCGTATTATTTTATTTGCTGTGATATTTTATTTCCTACCCCTTCTCGCTAATTTCATTTTCATAATCTTTGCCGCCTATCACTTCGGCGAAACAGACCTCTACCAGTTCAAAACTGACACTCTTCCGGGAAAAATATTCGTGATAAGTTACGGGCTGGTAATTCTTTCAGTAATCCTCTTACACCACTTTGAAGAAGTAAAGCCTTTGTTTCTGCAATTCCAGTCTGGTAAAGAAAATATAACTGTCATCAACTGGATTGAAGCGAACCGCTACAAGATATTATCTGTATCAGGTATACTTTTTTTCACAAGTACTTTTATCTACTTTCTAAAAAATGCTCATTTGGATAACAATGAAAACGGATATTTTTTGATACGATTTGCTGTTATTCTTTTCATCCTTTTTAATCTCCCCATGCTGCTGGGTTTTACGTTTTATTTCGTTGTCTGGCATTCATTCTTATCGTTAAACAATATTGTAACTTATTTAAAAAATAAAAACAAGTTTAGTAACTACATCATTACGAGGCAAATTGCATTTTATAGTACATTGGCTATAGCAGGAATTGTTCTCGTAGGAATGACAGGTTTTATTTTCCTGAATGCTTCTGCAACGATGAGTTATTTATTTCTGGGTCTTGCAGTACTTACAGCACCGCACATGCAGATCATGCATGAAATGTACTACCGGATAAGGCGGGGCTTACATTCGTGATAGGTGTTTCTATCGGATTCATTACATCTTCCGTAATTTTTTGAATTTCATTAAAGATATCGATGACGATTTAGTGCCTGAATTTCGCATAAATATCCAAGCTGATGAAATGGCCGGTTTTATCCCGCAGCCTTTCATTGCACCTCGTATGTAATCACAGTTGTGGCAACCGGCATTGTCCTTACTCTGTCGGACTGAAGAGGAAACAATGCCTGCTTGACTGGTTATTCAGGCGTGGACAGAAGGTCTTACTACAGATCTTTTGCCGACCAGTTATCATCACATTGTCTTCACGGTTCCGCATGAGTTCAATACGACTATCCTGGGTAACAGAA
>JACMPR010000283.1 GCA_014377385.1 Ferruginibacter sp.
CAAATAATAATACCCCAACTCCTCTTTCCTTCGGAGAGCGGCTTAGGGTGAGATAATGAACACAACAAACCAACATACAGGCAAAGTAATATTAACTGGAGCAGGCTGTGGCGATCCCGAACTGATAACAGTAAAGGCGGCACGCTACCTGCAACAGGCAGATGTGGTATTGACCGACAGGTTGGTAAGCAAGGAAATTCTTGACAGGTATGCAAGGGCAGATGCATCAATTATTTATGTAGGCAAACAATGCAGGCGGGGCTACAGTACACCACAGCAAAGCATTAACGCCTATATTGTGGAGTATGCTTTGCAGGGCAAGCTGGTAGTGCGTTTAAAGGGTGGAGATGTATCCATCTTCTCCAATATTTTAGATGAATTGCAAACCGTGGCAGAGCACAATATACCTTATGAAATTGTGCCAGGCGTTACAGCTGCATTGGGCGCATCTGCGTATGCAGGCATTCCGTTAACCGGCAGGGGATTATCAACAGCAGTGAGGTTGTTAACATCTTATAAATCGGATATTGTAACAGCGGAATACTGGAAGGAGCTTTCGCAAACAACAGATACACTGGTTTTCTACATGTCGTCAGAAACGCTGGATGATGTGGTAGCAAACTTAGTGAAATACAATATTGATCCGCAAAAATTACTGGCGGTGGTTGAGCAGGCAACTACACCTTTACAAAATGTACACATTACTTCCTTGTATGATTATGAGGCAAACTTTAAAGGCCGTTCATTTGTCTCACCATCCATAGTAATTATTGGCAAGGTGGTTGCCCTGCATGAAAAATATGCCTGGCTGCCAAACAATGAAACCAGCGATCATTATTTTAAACCTGTGGATTCAAATACTAACCAAATAAATACAGCGATACATGTTGGGCGATAATAAATTGAAACTTTTTTTAGACCTCATCAATACTTCCGGTAAGGAAGAATTGATATGGATGAATGGCTACCTGAACGGGTTAGTAAAAGCACAAGGTTCTATACAGGCAGAACCTGTTACCGGCACTCCTGCTGTTAATAAAATTACCATTGTGTATGGTACAGAAACCGGCAATTCAAAAAAACTGGCTACTGAATTTGCCTCAAAAGCAAAACAGCAGCATATACATGCTAAAGTGGTCGGCATGGACCAGTACAGGCTTACCGATCTGCCCAAAGAAGAATATTTACTGGCGATTGTAAGTACACATGGTGAAGGCGAACCACCCATTGCAGCAAAAAAATTCTACGATCACATTCACCAGAATGGGTTTAAGCTAGAGAAGCTGAAATACAGTGTGCTGGCTTTGGGAGATACATCTTATCCCTTATTTTGTAAAACAGGCGAGGAAGTGGATGAGCAATTTAATAAGCTGGGTGGTAGGCGTATTGCTCCCATACAAAAATGTGATGTTGAATATGAAGAAGAAGCCAATAACTGGTTTAGTAACATAATGAAAAATCTCGCTGATACAGCAACAACGTTGCCTGTGGTTGTACCATTGCCAGCGGTGGCAAAAAAAACAGGAAAACAAATTTATACCGGAACCGTACTTACAAAAATAAATTTGAACGACCGGGGCTCTAACAAAGAAACCTGGCATATTGAAATAGCAGCAGAAGGTTTGCAATATCAGTGTGGCGATTCTATTGGCATTGTGCCGGAAAATCCAACCGCAGTGGTAGAAGAAATTATCGCAGTGGCAAAAGTTGATGGAACAAAAAAACTTGTTTATAAAAACGAAGAAACAACTGTTTATGATTTACTGAAATACAAAATCAATATCATTTACTTAACAGAACGTTTGGTAAAACAATATGCAGAAATAACCGGTGAAGATATACCGGCTACTAAAATGGATTTGCTGGATTTATTAAAGATATATCCTGTAAAAGACACGGCACAGTTTGAAACAATTATCAGTAAGATGAATGCCATTTCTCCCAGGTTATATACTATTGCCTCTTCGCCTGCGGCGCATGAAGGCGAAGTGCATATACTTGCAGTAAAGGATGAATACATTATCAATGATGAAAAGAAGGTTGGTTTATGCACTGGTTATTTAAGCGAGGTACAAATAAATACGGAACAGAAATTTTTTATTCAAGCCAATAAACGTTTTAGATTACCTGCGGAAGACAAAGATATCATAATGGTTGGCCCGGGTACCGGTATTGCTGCCTTCCGTTCGTTTTTAGCCGAAAGGGATGCTACTGGTGCCACCGGAAAAAACTGGTTATTTTTTGGGGAGCAACATTTTGCCCTAGACTTTTTATACCAAACAGAAATTCAAAACTGGTTTGAAACAGGCGTACTTACAAAAGTGAGCCTGGCCTTTTCGAGAGATCAGCATTTTAAATTATATGTACAGCATAAAATGCTGAAGCATGCCGCTGAATTATACGAGTGGCTCAATGGAGGTGCCTCGTTTTTTATCTGTGGTAAAAAAGATCCGATGAGTGTGGATGTTGAAAATACACTGGTGGAAATTATTCAGCAACAGGGAAATAAAACATTGGAAGAATCAAAGAAATATTTAGAGATGATGGAGGAAGAAGGCCGCTATGAGAAGGATGTGTATTAAATGCGGGAACAAGTGGGAGTATGTTACTAATGATATTACCTGAAAGGCAGGCCCTGATAATTTGAAGGTGTTCCACACAGGTGGAAGGTATAAGAGGGCGATGCAACGATGCTGCTATGAAATATAAATGTCCGGACAAACAGAACCATTAAAAATATTTTTTGTTTCTTCAGCAGGGTGATCCCTACGTTAAAAATTTTCTGCTCAGTTGTATAAATTGACGCAGCCAAAATAAATTTTATGTCAGATAAAAATATGTTATCCGCAATTGAAAAAATTAAAGTTGCCAGTGATGGGCTTCGAGGTTCTATACAGCAAAGTTTACACGATGAAATTACGGGTGCCATTAGGGAAGATGATACAGCGGTAATAAAATTTCATGGTATGTATCAGCAGGATGACCGTGACAGGAGGGAAGAACGTGCAGAAAAAAAGCTGGATCGCCTGTACACGTTTATGATTCGCCTGCGTTTGCCGGGTGGTTTTATCAGCGCCAAAAAATGGATCGCTGCAAATGAAATTGCTGGTGAAAACAGCACCGGTGTCATTAAGATTACCACGCGGCAAACCATACAATTGCACGGGCTTATCAAATCAAAAATACGGCCCACCATACAGTCTTTCAGCCAGGCTGGTCTTGACTCTATTGCTACCTG
>JACMPR010000284.1 GCA_014377385.1 Ferruginibacter sp.
TGGGAAGTATTTAATTCAAGTTTCTGCAACATGGAAGCCGGGTGCTGAAGAAAGTGATACGATGAAAATCGGTAGCCTGTATGGCTTTGAATTATTTGTAAGACGACAAAGGGAAACCTACGATGACAAAGGAATATTTGAGTACCACTATAAAAATATGCTCTTTGCGGAGATTAAAATTATCATGGTACACAATTTACATGTCAATGAACAAACTATAAATTACAGTTTTTTTCAGTGAAGGAAAAACCCGGGCAAGTCTATATAAGAAAACGGATTGTTTACGGGAGGAAGGCATCTGGCATTTTGATTCTGAACATGATGTACACAATAAAGCTTATTTACCTTTACTAAAATTAATAATTTTATTCGGAATTGTAAAAAATAGCCAGTGCGTAAAAGGAGCCATCTTAGCTTCTTCTTCATAAAACGTTCAATAAAAATATTTTTCTTTACGGAGACAACTCGCTGCGTCTCCGCTTCTAAATTGGCCCTTGATCTTAAAGGTCTTTTTTGTTGACAGTTTAGGGGGAAATGAAGTGTTTACCCGAAAATTCTACCTTACGTGTATCTTAAAATTGGCGGGTAGCTTGCTTCAGATATTTGCCGATTGATGAAATATACCAACAAGGCTACTATTTTTTATTAAGCTTACCTTGCAAAAGTTCTTTAAATAAATAGTATCTTATTGTACCAGCCTATTTCAATATGCCATTTTATTTATAATGAAACTGCTTTTGAACTTGCTGAAATTTTAATAAATTTTTTAATGATGAAGAAAATAATGAAGCGTTCGCTTCAGCTTTTTTATATTCTTTTAATTTTGACGTTTTTCAGATTGGATGCAATTGCCGGTCGGGATGATCCTTTTTTCATTCAGCATTATGATAACCGGAATGGTCTTTCCAACAGTTCGATCAATTACATTTTTAAAGATGCCGGCAATTTGTTGTGGGTTGCTACATGGGATGGACTGAATATGTATGACGGAAATGTTTTTCATGTATTCAATTACAGTAAGGAAAATGATTTTAAGAGCATTGGCAGCAATGTTATCCAGCAGGTAACGGAAGATAAACGGGGCAATATCTGGATCACTACAATTGAAGGTATATCGAGGTATGAAAAACAAACAGGTAAATTCTATAATTATTTTTTCAATCAATATCAACGGAGCAGGGTAAGTGAACAGGAATACGCACTCGCGATTGATACCGCTGGAAAAGTATTTTGCCTATATCAAAAAACCGGGCTTAGTTATTATGATGAAAGTACGGACACTTTTCGTGTTTGTAATTTACCAAAGCAACATTCCATCATTACAAAACTTGCCTTTGATGAAGCCAACCGCTTGTGGTTATTAAGCGCAAAAGGTGAGTTGGATGTATATGCCGGAAATTCCAGCCAATTTAAAAGTGTACGGACTTACCGGGATGCAAAAGGCATCATTAATTTTTTCAACGTAAATCACCAGCTTTTTTTTAGTAATGGAGCAGACCAGTTATTCAGTATTCACGGCGGCACGCTGAATCAAAAACAAGTGATGCAGTTGAAGCATATACTTACCGCCATTATTTTTTATAGAGAACATTATCTCCTTGCATGGGCTTCCAAAGGGTATGATGTGTATGATGCCAATTTTCAATCCTCCTCTTTTTTAAAAGAAGAAACACAGCAGATGCAGGACATTAAAGTAACTTCCTGGGCATTGGGCAGTGAAGATATTTTGTGGTATGGTACCGATGGCAACGGCATCATAAAAGTTTATCCAAAAACAAAATCATTTGGTACGGTTGCCACTTCCGATAATGGCATGCCTTATAATAAATCGGTAAGGGCATTTTGTGAAGCCAATGGAAATTTATGGGTAGGTACAAAAGGCAGTGGCATCATCAATATTGAAAATTTCTGGTCAGATACAGTTGCATCATTTAATAAAAAATATTTTTTATCAACTTCAGAACTGGATAATAATTCAGTGTATGTTTTAAAGAAAGGCAATGATGAACTGATCTATATTGGTACCGATGGAAAAGGCATTGGTGTATATGATCTTAAAACAAAACAATTTAATAAATGGACATCCATCAACGGCCACGACATGTATCCTGAGTTTGGTTCTGTGTATGCAATTAAACAGGATGCAGATAATTCATTGTGGCTGGGCACCAGTGGTTATGGTTTGATACACCTGAAGATAAACAGGGATAAAGCCGGAAAATTATCAGTGGCTTTCCAGGAACACTTTACTTATAACAATAATAACGCTGGCCCCGCCAACGATATTATTTATGCACTGGCTGATGCAGATGATAATCATTTATGGATCGGCTGCAGGTATGGCGGATTGAGTTTACTGGATAAAACCACCCGGGTATTCAGAACTTTTAAAGCATTTACTTACGAAGGAAGCCTTTCTAATAACGATGTGTTATCGCTGTTTAAAGACAGCCGCAACAGGATATGGATCGGTACCAGTTACGGGCTAAACTGGATCAACAATGCAGATGCCAGTAAGGAAGATCCAGTATTTCAAAAATTAACCACCGCCGAAGGCTTACCCAATAATACCATTCATGCAATTGAAGAAGATGGCACCGGCCATATATGGGTAAGTACGAACAAAGGATTGGCAAAAGTGAACCAGGCTGATCAGAAAATTTCTTATTACCAGCAACTGGATGGATTGCAGAGCAACGAGTTTTGTGATGGGGCGGTCTGGAAAGACAATGCCGGAAAAATTTTCTTTGGCGGCACTTATGGCTTCAATCATTTTCTTCCGCAAAACATCCGTAAATCAGTTTGGCAACCTAACCTGTTGCTGTCAGGTATTTCCATTGGTGGAAAAGCAGTTAGCGAAAATGGTTTTGCTGTGATGGATGCCTCAGTAAATAAACGACTTGATTTCACTGTAAGCAGGAGAGATAATTTTTTTGAACTCGATATTAAAGCAGTAAGTTTTTTAAATGCAGAAAAATGTGAGTATGCTTACTACCTGGAAAGCTATGATAAAGTATGGCACTATGCAGGCACCAATGGAAAAATTGTGTACAGCAATATGTTGCCCGGCAATTATACTTTAAAAATAAAATGGAGCAACGGTGAGGGATTATGGTCTAAAGAAATATCGTTGATGTCGCTGGAAGTGAAACAGTATTTCTGGTTGACCGCCTGGGCTTATTTGGGCTATACCGCAGTGTTATCAGTCATCATATTTGTTTTTTACCGCTACCGTAAAAATAAGCTGGAGATAAAACATCAACTTGCGGTAGAGCATGTGCTCCGTGAAAAAGAAGAAGAGATCCACCAGAACCGTCTTGGATTTTTTACCAATATTGCCCATGAGCTGCAAACACCGCTTACGCTGATCATGGGAAGCTCAGAACGCTTTTTACATAAAACAACTACGGATAAAGATCAGAAGGATAAACCTTATTTCTTATCTCTGATCCATCAGCAGGCATCAAGGCTTACTTACCTCGTTCACCAGTTACTGGAGTTCAGGAAAGTGGAAGCTGGTTTTTTTAAGAACCAGTTTAGTTTCCTTAATATTTCAGAATTACTGCTAAACCTTGGAGAACCTTTTATTCCATTAAGTGAACAGAATAAAATGGAGTATGAAATTAATATTGCGCCGGGAATGATCGGGTTGGCAGATAAGGATAAGATCGAGAAAATTATTTTCAATTTGTTATCCAATGCTTTTAAACATTCAGAAAAAAATGAACAGGTGATATTTTCTGCCAGCGAAAATGAAAATAAAGAACTGGAAATAACAGTGGTGAATTCCGGAACACAATTACCAGCAGGAAAACTTGACCAGTTGTTTGAACAATTTTATGTGGTCAATCCCAATACAACAGCCGATACCGGGAAATTTGGAACAGGTATTGGCCTTGCGTTTACAAGGCAATTGGTTACCATGCTCAAAGGCCGTATCAGTGCCTACAGTGAAAATGACAGAATCAGTTTTAAAGTTTGCCTTCCCATGGTAAAAGAAAAACCAGCAGACCTTCCTGCAGAGCATCTAACTACCGTCAGCGATCAGCCTTCTTATTTATATCGTACCATTACTGCTTATGCCGAAACCATGCAACCTGTTTCAACGGCTGATAAAAACAAGCAGGCCATCATTGAAAATCTGCAGAATACAAAAAGAAAAAATATTCTTGTAGTGGAAGACGATGCAGACATCCGTTTTTTATTAAATGATATTTTGAAAGACGAATACATTGTATATGAAGCAGCAGATGGGCGGAAAGCGTTGGAGCTGATTGAAAAGGTAATGCCGGATATTGTGATCTGCGATGTAATGATGCCCAATATGAGTGGGCTTGAGTTATGCAATAAAATGAAGAATGCACCTGCCACCTGCCAGGTACCTTTTATCATCTTATCGTCTCGTGGTAGCGAAAATCATCATATGGAAGGTTATGAAGTGGGCGCTGATGCATACATCGCCAAACCTTTTCAAACTGCCTATTTAAGATTGCGTATCAGGAAACTGCTGGAATACCGCCAAAAATTACTGGATCTGTTCAGCAATGATAAAGGAACTGAAATGCTGGTAGAATCTGATTTAATAGCGGGTGATAAAGAGTTTTTGACCAAAATGGTAAAAGTAATCGGTGAAAACCTAGGTGAAATAGAACTGAATGCCGTGTTTCTTGAAAAGACTTTCAATATGAGCAAAATGCAACTGTACCGAAAATTGAAAACGCTTACCGGCATGACGCCGGGTGAATTTATAAGAAACATCCGCTTAAAGGAGGCTGCACATTTACTGGCAACTACTCAACTAAATGTTACAGAAATTTTTTACCGAACCGGCTTCAATAATCAATCTTACTTCTTCAGGGAATTCAGGAAGCGGTATAACTATGCACCCAATGAATACAGGGGGCAGCAATCGGTGAAGGGAATGGGCTAGATTATTTTTGCATTCATTTTTAAATCCTGTAAAAATGAAAACAGCAAAATGTCAGTTGAATTGTGGTTATTTGGAAAATAAATTTTTTGATGAACCTGATTTGCCTTGAAAAATTGATCAAACAAGCACGGCAAATCAGGTTTGAGGGGAAATAATTTCCATTCCTTTTTCTTTAATAATTCCGTTTCATCTTTATCCTTACAGATTTCTTTTATTTTTTTCAACACATATTGCTGTTTTACACCTAAAATGTAAGTATAGTACAGTAAAATGTTAGCATAGTGCATAAGGGAGGCAGGCATTAAAAATAGTTTTGACTTTCAATTGCTGTCTGTATGTTAAGAAATAAAACCAAGCCTGCGTTTTTCCTAGTTTGCCTTTTTATAGTGCTTATTCACTCCGTGGCCGTTTGTCAGCATCTGAGTCTGAGGGTTGCCGGTGATGAACGTGCAGGATATCATGTCGATATATACAATGTTGGGCATCTATTGGTTACCAATACAGAAGAATTCTCCTTACAATTATTTAATAATGACCTCAGCACAACAGCTAATTTTCCTCAATGGAAAGGGCAAAGCTGGAAGGGTACCGCAAAACAAATCACTTTATCAAGAGATGCTTATATAAAAGAATTTGATGCCAATCTGTCCGTATCAGTAACCTACCAGGTGTTGAATGATACGATCATCAAAAAGACAATTGAGTTGATGCAGCCATCCATGCCCGGTATGCTATATATATTACAGCAAACAGCACGACCTGCAGAAACACCCAAACGGTATACAACATTTGAGTACGATAGTTTTCCCGGCGGCTTTGTACATGAAATGTTTCCTTCAGCAGGTTTTGTTACTCCCGGTAACTTGGTAGTTGGATTTTTGACAGATGCAGGGTATAAAAATCAGTACACCCGGAATACCCGCCGAAGGTTTAGCGGACGAGGGGGCGGATTTGTTGGTATGCGCCGCTTGCCCGATGTGAATTTATTTTCTGTTGCCAATTTAACCGAGCGGGCCGCCAATAATAATTATATCAAACAAACATTTGGTGAACTGTACAATTTAGATGCAGGTTCAGCAACTATTTTAAAATCGCCTGCAGATTATAGCAAAGAGGGCAACGCCGAAATACAAAACCAAAACGGACTTATTTCAATTACCGGTCACGCTGGTGGCAGGGCTGGTATAGAATTTATTGCACCTTTAAAAGACCAGAAAATTTATACCATTTCATTTTTGTGCAAAGGCAATACGCCACTGGCATTAAAACTTTTCAGGCTTAAGAACGGAGTAAAAACGATTGAACTGGAAGACGGCGTGAAGTACATCGATAATTTTCCGGCAGTAGAAAACGAATGGACAGCTTTCAAAGGCAGCATATTGGTTCCCTATATTGAAAATGACAGCGTAGCCATGTTCATTGGTACACAATCAGGCAAAGAATGTTCACTGCAAATTAAAGACCTGCAGTTTGCAGAACAACAACCTCAAAGGGAACCTTATAATATTCTTCCAATCGGCGAAAAAGTAACAAAGACCAATTACATTTTTGTAGAACCTTGGAAATCGCACCAGCAATTTATGATTGCTTCACAGTCACGATTAGCCGAAGCTAAAGGATTTAAAGGATCGCAGATTGAAAAAATGCTGTATGCCAATTTTAATATGCTTACCTGGATTACCGATTTAAATGATTTTACTCCCTTCAACGTGCCCAACATGAATTATGCGCCGGACATGTACAATAGGGATTCTTATTTTTCTACGGTAGCATCTTACAACGAGGAATTAAATCTTTCTATCTGGGAACAATGGGGCAAAACACAAACTACCAAAGGTGGTATTGGTACCATCATCACACCATTGATGGGATCGGTGGAGGCAAAAGATAATGAAGCTACCATTGAATGGCTGATATGGGCGATGATGAACAAACGCCGCTTTGGTGTTACGCTTCCGCAGGATAAAATAAAAAAAGCAGTTGATTATGTACTGAATGAATTAGACAGCAACAGGGACGGAATATGCAAAGCGCATTTTTCTTTGAGCCAGGTTGATATTGTTGATTTCAATCCCAAAACAGACCGGCTGGGGGTGAACCAGGGTATGCTGGCCATTGCATTGAGAACGATCAAAGAACTGGGTTTTGATATTTCGGAAGCATATATAAAAATGGCAGAGAAAGAATACCGCAATTTTTATGATGTAAAAAGAAAGCACTTATTGTTTGATAAAAATTTTCCAGACATCATTACGCTTACAGACCTGGAGCCTGAATTTTTTTCCTTATGGTTATTCAACAGGCCAATGCTGACAGATGTAATGGTCAAAAATCAATTGGATCTGATTCCTGTTTTAAATAAAGTAGCCAACTCTCCACATCCGGAGCTTGGCACCACCGCACCCATTTGCGTAAGGCTAACGAAAGATGTAAAAGGCTATGCTTATCTCAGCGGCGATTATCAGCCTTTTGAAAAATTTGGTGAAGAAAATTACAGCAATGGAAAGAGTGACGGCTTTTATTACAACGGAGGCAGTTGGTTCAGGGCAGAGTATTGTGCTTATGTAGTAGGATTAAAACATGGGTGGAAAAAAGCTTTGCCGCTAATGGAAAACAGGGTATGGGCAGAAATTTATCTGAATCCCAAGTGGCCATTCAGCAAAGAATTTATACCAACAAAATGGACGACAACCGATAGCTGGTGGCCTTCTACCAGGGGCCTGTGCTGGAATGTATTTATCCTGATGGCGGATGAAGTGGCAGGATTACGTACACCTGCAATGGATCCAGATTATAAAAAAGTGAAAGCAAAATAAATGACAGCTGATGATGCCTTACATTATCAGCTGATAGTTAACCCCAATTACTAACCATAAAAAAATTATCAGGCTCACATGACAAATTAAAATACCAAAATGGCTATTCAGCCAAAGCAGGTGAGCAGAGAAAATGATCCTGTAATGAATACCAACGAAACTGCTAACATGTTCACATTCAAAGACTTTATTTTTTAAATATTAAAACGATGCTGGTATGAAAAAAAATCTTACGGACATTATTCGTTCCATTCCAAAACAAATGCTTACAGGTTTAAAGCTTGCAATTTGCTTTACCTGTTTGCAGTTTATCCATTATGCATCCTTTGCACAGGCAAAAGATGTTACTGTTACCGGTAAAACAAATTCCACTGCAGGCGAAGCATTGGTAGGTGTAACAGTTAAAGTAAAAAACGCTGCTACTTCTACAACAACAGATGTGGCTGGAAACTTCTCCATTACTGTACCGGACAATGCAATATTACAGGTAAGTTATGTTGGATACAAAATGCAGGAAGTATCCGTATCCGGCAGAACAGCATTGACTGTAATCCTGGAAACAGAGCTCAATACGTTGGGTGATGTGGTAGTTGTTGGTTACAGCAGCCAGCGCAAAGGTGCTATCACAGGCGCTGTATCAACCGTAAACATGGGCGATGCAGATAAGCGTAGAGTTGCAGATGTAGCCCAGTTGTTACAGGGCCAGGTGGCTGGTGTAACGGTTACGCAAAGTACCGGTGCGCCCGGAGATGGCATCAATATTACTATCCGTGGTGTGGGAACCATTGGCAGCAGCAGCGATCCGCTTTATATTGTGGATGGCCAGCCGACTACAAGTATCTCCTTTATCAATCCTGCAGATATACAATCGATAACCGTATTGAAAGATGCCGCTGCAGCTGCAATTTATGGCGCCAGGGCTTCTGGCGGCGTAATCGTTATTGTTACCAAGTCAGGCAAAAAAGGAAGATCAAATCTTGATGTCAGCTATTATAACGGTATTCAAAAAGTGGCCAATTTGCCAACCATGCTCAATGCTACACAGTATATGAACAAAATGGAGGAAAGCTGGAATAATTCAGGCTATTCCGGAACAAATCCATACACAGCAGATAAATCAAGAACAGACTTTGCTAACACCAATTGGCTGAAAGAATTGTTTGTATTGGGCAAATCACAAAACTTTCAGGTTTCTGCCAGTGGTGGTTCTGATAAAGTACAATATCTACTTTCTGGGGGATATTACGGACAAAACGGAATTGTGATTTATGATAATGACCAATTTAAACGTTTTAGTTTCAGGGCAAATGTAAATGCAAATATTACAGACCGTTTGGCAATAGGCACCAACCTGCAGATATCCAACAGCATGCAGGATAAAATATCTTCTAGTGGTGATGCACCAGGTGTTATCCGTCATGCTTTTTTACGTCCACCAGTGATTGGTGTTTTCAAAAGTCCGGCTGATCCTACTTACAGTGTTGCGGACCCATACACAGACCTTCCTTTTTACTCAGCTAATGTTGCGGCAAATGGCGGTAACTGGAATGGCGGCGCAAATAAGTACGAGTTTGCCTCCAATCCAATTGCCATTGCTCATTTTACCAATGATAAACGCACCAATTTCAGAACCTTTGGTAATGTGTATGCTGAAATGGCTTTTTTACAAAACAAGGAATTAAAGCTGAAAAGTAACCTGGGTGTTGATTTGAACATGCTTCACAATAAAGCTTTTAATCAAAACTATGGTGACAATGATGGCGGAGGTTCTTCAATCGACCAGGGAACCGGACGTCAAAACCGCCCCAGCAATTTAAATGAAGAAAGAGGACAGGAAACCACCATTACCTGGACCAATACACTTAGCTATAATAAAAAAATTGACAAGCATACAATCAGCGCATTGGCAGGCAGTGAATTTATTACCAATTATGCTTCCGGTATCAGTGCTTCAAGGGCAAGGTATGGCAATACAGATTCAGCATTTCGGTATATAGATTTCGGTACCTTTCCACTGGATCTATGGAATGGCGGCAGTGCATCACAGTGGGCATTGTTCTCTTTATTTGGCTCGGTTAATTACAGTTACGATAATCGTTTTTTTGCAACAGCAAGTGCAAGGCTGGATAAGTCAAGCCAGTTTGCTGCCAATAATCAACAGGCGGTTTTCCCCTCTTTTTCTGCAGGTTGGAGAATATCCCAGGAAAAATTCATGCAGGATATAAGCTGGTTATCTGACCTTAAATTAAGAGCCAGTACAGGTAAATTAGGTAACCAGTCCGGATTGAATAATTACAACTCTTTATCTATTTATAATTCACAGGGTACCTTAATGCGTTATGGTAACCCAGATCTTAAATGGGAAACCACCACTCAGGATAATATCGGGATAGATGTTGGGTTACTTAAAAATACAATTAGTTTTTCTGCTGAGTACTTCCAAAAGAAGACCTCCGATCTTTTGCTTCCATTGGGACTGCCAAGTTTAGTAGGGGATGTAAGACCAACCATTGTAAATGCAGGAGCAGTATCTAATAAAGGTTTTGAGTTTTCGCTTGGCTATAGGAATAATAGTCACAAATTCAGGTATGCTGTTAATGCAAACATTGCAACGGTAACCAACAATGTAAATAAACTTGATCCAAATTTGCCAAACATTTATGGACAGGTTTCCAAGACAGAAGCCGGCCATCCGCTCAATTCTTTTTATGGTTTTAAAATGTTAGGTATCTATCAAAATCAAAAGGAAATAGATACTTACCTGAGTGGGGCAACTCACCCTGATATCCATCCAGGAGACATTAAATTCCAGGATATCAATGGTGATGGTATCATCAATGATGCTGACCGTGCTTACATTGGTAATCCAAATCCAAGACTTAGTTATGGCGCCAATTTATCAGCCAGTTATCTTGGCTTCGACCTGAGTGTTTTATTACAGGGCGTAGGTGGGATTGAAAAATACAATGATCTTAAAAAAATTATTGATTATGATAGCCGTCCGTTCAACCACACTACTACTACATTGGGTGCATGGCATGGCGAAGGAACAAGCAACACTATACCACGTTCCACCTTTACAGATAATGGTAGCAGCAAGGTATCCAGTATTTTTGTGGAAGACGCTTCTTACTTCAGGCTTAAGAATATTGAGGTTGGCTATACAATAAATTTGGGAGGTAAAATAAAAACTGTTTTCCAGGATCTGCGCCTGTTTGTTTCTGCTCAAAACCTGTTTACCGTAACCAAATACACAGGGTTAGATCCCGAAGCATACAACATGTTTGACCAGGGAACTTATCCGCAATCAAAAGCATTTTTATTTGGTATCAATGTTAAATTATAATTCATACACTAAAAATCAACAACATGAAATCAATATATAAAATACTGGCTGCACTTGTCATTTTCTGCACAGCTGGTTGTTCAAAAGAGTTACATAAAACTCCCATTGGAATAATAACAGAAGGAATTTCACCTACGCATGAGTCGGTTATTTATTCTGTAACCTCTTCTTACCAACTCCTTTCCAACACGCTGAATGTCATCGGAAACTGGGGCTGGGATGATGGTACCGTACTTCGAAATGATTTTATCTTGCAGGATATTGCCTCAGGAGACATGCTAAAAAAATGGAACCCCGATGGTGACCAGGCATGGATGGACCAGTTTGCTGATTTTAGTTTTACCTCCAGCAATAGTGGTATAAAAGGTCAGTGGAGTTATGATTATGCAGGTATTGCAAGAACCAATTTGGCCATCAGTTATTTAACAGATGCAACCTTAACAGCAAGCCTTGGTGTTGATGAAACTTTAAGGAAAAGTTTGTTGGGGCAGGTATATTTTTTAAGGGCTTTTTATTATTTCGACCTGGTGAATTTATATGGTGATGTACCACTGTTAATTGCGCCATTGAAAAATTTTGCAGATGCTTACAGCGTTGCAAAAAGAGAAACAAAAGCAAATGTATACGTACAGATAAGTAAAGACCTTGCAGATGCAAAACTGTTGTTGCCAGATGGTAAATATGCAGCTGCCGATGAAAAATGGAGAGTATCCAAAGGGGCAGTGATGGCAATGGAGGCAAAGGTTGCATTGTACAATCAGAAATGGGCAGACGTTATCACAGCAGTTACTGCTATGGAATCATTAAACTACTATAGTTTAAACCCCAACTATTTTGATAACTTCAGCGTAGCAAAAGAATTTGCAGAAAACGAAGTGGTACTTGCTTATGATCATAAGTCGTTAACAACACCAAGAACAGGCAATGGCCTGTGTGCATTGGCAGGCTGGGGATTTATAGCTCCTTCGGCCAGTTTTATTGCAGCGTTTGAACCCAACGATCCGAGATTGGGATTAACGGTTGATGTAGCAGGACAAAACGTGTACAAAATATTTGGTGAATTGAATAGCAATAATAAGGGCAATGATGATGCACCCAGCAACAAAATATATATCCGCTGGGCAGATGTACAATTATGGAATGCAGAAGCCTTAAATGAAACCGGTAATTACCCTGCCGCTATTGCAATTATCAATAGCATAAGGCAGCGTGCAAGAACCAGTCCTAATGCTGACGGAACCATGCCTGCTGCAGGAACTTTACCAGACAGGGATATTACTTCTGTAAGTAAAGATCAGATCAAAACATGGCTGATACAGGAAAGAAGAGTAGAGTTGGGTTTTGAATCGCAAAGATTCAACGACTTAAAGCGTTGGGGACTTGCCAAAATTTTTTTAACAGAACTGGGTAAAAATTTCCAGGATAAAAATTATCTATATCCAATTCCACAGGGAGAGATCGATAAGTCTGGTGGAACCATCACCCAGAATACAGGGTATTAAATTATTTGGTAAACACTATGGAGTTATTTGAAGTTTGATTCAAACATTTGAATAACTCCTTTTTTACTGCTATTTCCTTTGGTAGAATTAACTAAAAACAAAGTGCTGCTATAATGCGTACAAATATTAAAATGAGTTGGACTGCGGTCATAGCTGCTGTTGTTATTTGCTCATCAGCCTGTAAAAAGCAGGCTGCAATTGCAGCGCCTGTTATATTTCCTGTAACGCCTGCGCCTGTTGCAGTTTCTTCTATTTTAAATACAGCGCATCTTGAAAGATTAGCCGTGCCCGTTGTTTTTCCAAATGGCGAAAAGGCCGAAGGCATTTATATTTATGCAGATGCCCCTTCTTACAATGCTGTAGTTGCAGGTGGTGAAGGTTTTACCTGCGTAGATGATGTGGCCCGCGAAGTATTGTTTTATTTGAGGAGCAATACATTCTCTACCGATACATTGATTCAAAATAAAGTATATGGCCTATTGAGTTTTATTATCAATATGCAATCTGATAATGGTTACTTCTATAATTTTTTGCAACAGGGAAATGTGATCAACAAGACGGGTATTACCAGTATCAATCAGCCTAAATGGTGGTGCTGGCGTGCTTTACAGGCGCTTACAGAAGCAGGGCCTGTTATTAAACAAAAAAATATTTTATTGTCAGACAGGGTAGATGCAGTAGTTGTTAAGCTGATCACGGCAATCAAAAAGGAGTTGGTAGATCTCCCGCTTACCACTGTTCAGATAAACGGCATCGGGGTGCCACAATGGTTGCCAGAAGGCGCAGACCAGGCTGCGACATTAATCCTCGGTTTAATTCCATATTGTCAGGCAACTGTTGATGTTGTAATACAAAAGTATATCCGCAAACTGGCCGATGGAATTGTAATGACACAGTTTGGAGACGTTGCTCATTTTCCTTATTCCTGTTTTTTAAGTTCCGGTAATGGCTGGCATGCATACGGCAGCGACCAGGCGTCTGCCATTTTTAAAGCAGGCATTTTTTTAAATGATACCAGCTTTACCAGCAAAGCAATGCTGGAAGTAAATAATTTTTATCCCTGGTTACTGAATAATGGATTTAAGAATGCCTTCGATGTAAGCTTTGCCAACGGTGTATTTATGCAGGATAATACAAAAGAATTTGAACAGATCGCTTATGGAATACGGCCAATGGTATTTGCTGCTATTGAAGCTTATGTAATTACCAATGATGAACGATATGCAGATATGGCGGGTCATTTAGCGGCCTGGTTTCTTGGAAAAAATACGGCGGGTGCCAATATGTTTTCAATCAGTACCGGTCGTTGTTATGATGCGATCAATACTGGTAATAACATCAATAAGAATTCAGGTGCAGAATCAACCATTGAAGCCCTGCTGACGATGCAACGGGTAAGTAATTATCCAACTGTTAAGGCTGCATTGGACAGGTATAAATTGTAATAATAAAAACTATCAGTCATGACTATTCACGATTGACAATTGACCATTCACCACTTTAATTTCTTTTATGAATGATATAGCAAAACGATTCCCTGCAAATCCGCTATTATCGCCCAAAGATTTGAAGGCAAGTGCCGACGGACTGGAAATTGCCTGCCTGTTAAATCCTGGTGTATTTCGGTTTCAAAATAAAACATGGTTGATTGTAAGGGTAGCGGAAAGACCGGCGCAAAAAGAGAATATTATTTCTTTTCCCGTACTAACAGAAACGGGCAGTACCCAGATCATCGAAATAAAAAAAGATGATCCGGAACTGGATGCATCAGATGCCAGGGTGATCAATTATAAAGGTGTTGATTATTTAACCACACTGTCTCACCTGCGCCTGCTTTGCAGTGATGATGGCGAACGTTTTTATGAACCGGAAGGGTATAATTCATTGATAGGAAAAGGTATGTTGCAGACGTTCGGAATAGAAGATTGCAGGGTGGCGTTGCTGGAAG
The DNA here is from genome assembly GCA_014377385.1 of Ferruginibacter sp. Lineage (GTDB taxonomy): Bacteria > Bacteroidota > Bacteroidia > Chitinophagales > Chitinophagaceae > Ferruginibacter. The sequence continues at coordinate 14,543 of JACMPR010000284.1, forward strand.
ATATTTATTACCTCACATTTACTGCAGTATCCGGCAACGGTGTGGGTGTGGGGTTACGCACTACCGTTAACTGGAAGGATTTTACAAGTCATGGCATGATGCTGCCACCCCATAATAAAGACTGTGCAATTTTTGAAGAAAAAATCAATGGCTTATTTTATGCTTTGCACCGGCCAAGCAGTGTGGATATCGGCGGCAATTATATCTGGATCACTTCTTCACCTGATGGGTTGCACTGGGGCAATCATCAATGTGTTATTAAAACAAGAGAAGGAGCATGGGACAGTAAAAGAGTAGGAGCAGGAGCTGCGCCTATTAAAACAGATAAAGGATGGCTTGCCATTTACCACGGGGCCAACGAAAAACATCAATATTGTTTGGGTGCTTTTTTAATGGATATCAATGATCCATCCCAAATAAGTGCAAGAGCGGAGGATCCTATTATGGTACCCACTGCACCTTACGAAACCAGCGGTTTTTTTGGTAACGTGGTATTTACGAATGGTCATATTGTGGAGCCTGATGGGGATACCGTCACTGTGTATTATGGTGCTGCTGATGAATTTGTTTGTGCTGCACATTTTTCTTTAAAAGAAATTCTCTCACTATTAAAATTCAGTCATGTTTAATAAACTTAAAATGGAGATCGGTCATTTTAAAAGCCAACCACGTAATTTCCAGGTACTGATCTTAACTAATTTAACTTATGCATTTGTACTGCCGGTGATTGATACTTTTGTGGCGGCCTACGTAATGCGTAATTCAAACGATCCAACCAAAGTGGTGATTTACCAGCTAACCGTGTATACAGGTATACCGTTAACATTTTTATTGAATGGATTTTTATTAAAACATTTTAATATCAGGAAACTTTATTCTGCAGGTATGATGCTGAGTGCGGTTTCCATGATATACATGATGAGCCTGCATGATCTGAGTAATGTGGGTCTTGGTGTTGCTGGTATTATCATGGGGCTGTCGTTCGGGTTTTACTGGGCCAACAGGGATGTACTTGCTTTAGCCATTACTAACGATGGAAACAGGAATTATTATTATGGGCTGGAAACTTTTTTCTATACCATCATCGCCGTGGTTATTCCGGTAACCATCGGCTGGTTTATAGAAACAAGAGGTGGCGCAACACACGACGATGCTTCTATCCATTCAGCATATAAGATCATCACCGGTATTGTTTTCCTGATTACAGTGGTTGCTTCCCTTGTTTGCTTCAGGGGCTCTTTTCCAAACCCCGAACATAAGAAGTATGTGTTCTTTAAATTTCATCCTTTGTGGTACAAGTTGCTTTCTTTAGCTTTATTAAAAGGCCTTGCACAAGGTTTTTTGGTAACGGCTCCTGCCATGCTGATCATGACATTACTCGGTAAAGAAGGTGCACTGGGAACTGCACAATCTATCGGGGCCATTATTGCAGCTGTTATCATGTATGTTTTGGGAAGACTCTCTAAACCAGGTGACCGTATTAAAATATTTGCAGTGGGTCTTGGCCTGTTCGCTTTAGGGGCGGTAGTAAATGGCGCTTTATTCAGTGGACTGGGAGTGATCATTTTTATCCTGCTGTTGTTAATTGCAAAACCACTCATCGATCTTGCTTATTTCCCCATTCAGTTCCAGGTAATAGATATTGTGAATAAAATTGAAAAACGTGGTGAATACGCATACATACTCAATCATGAATGGGGGTTGTATGCAGGCAGGCTGCTTGGGGCAGGTACGTTTTTAGCATTGGCGTATGGCATTTCTAATGAAATCGCTTTAAGATATGCCGTTATCATTATTGCAGCATTACAATTATGCTCCATCTTTGTAGCAAAAAAAATTATAGCACAGGGCAAAATACTTTCACCAGCTGAACCCGGGGTAAATTTGAAAGCGATCGGTGAAGTAGCAGAGTCAATTATTTAATGTTCAATAAAAATTGAATCAGCAGATGGAGGGTTGCCTCAGTTTAATAAAATCTTGACAACCTTCAAAATAATACAATACCAAAAAATGAAGTTACAATGAAGCATATTTTAAGAAATATAGCAGTCGCACTTGTATTTATTTGCGGCGCCAATTCTTTACAGGCACAGGTAAAACAACAACAGTTACAACGGGTGAACCAGATGCCTTTTTTGCCTGCACCATTGCAAATAATCGATTATAAAAAGCTGGCGCTTCGGTTTGATAAAACGGTGTTTGATTTTAATGCCAAAGGAAAATTCTGGCCATTAATATGGATTGACAGCAGTAAAAAGAATTTTCCTCAAAATGTAGTAGGCCTGTATACTGCCTTAGCAGATGTAAGGCAGGGTACTAATAATAAAGGCATGTTTCATGAAGCGCTGGCAACAATGGGTGCAACGCTCGGTGCCAGTTTGGTAGGCATCAACAAGACAGACCAACATGGCCTTGATTATGTTGGCATGGTGAAAAATTATTTTAATAAGGAAACAGGGTGGAATATTATGATGAATAACACCTGTCCCGAGGTAGCACTGCTTGGTGGAGGTTACGGCCGTGACTGGTGGTATGATGTGTATCCCAATGTATTGTTTTATGCAATCTGCGACCAGTACCCCAACGAACCGGGATTTACTGAAATAGCAAAAAACATTGCTGAACAGTTTTATGCTGCCGATTCTATATTAAACGGCAATTACGATTATTCTTATTTTGACTACGGTAAAATGAAGCCAATGAAAAACCAGGTTTGTGCTCAACCGGATGCAGCAGCTGGTCATGCTTATGTATTATATGCAGCATTTAAAAAGTTTGGTGATGTTAGATATTTAAAAGGTGCGTTGAGTGCTTTGTCTGCATTACAATCGCAAAAAATAAATCCTACTTATGAACTGCTGATGCCTTTTGGTGCTTACCTTGCTGCAAGAATCAATGCGGAGCAGGGGGAAAATTATGACCTGAATAAAATGCTGGGCTGGAGTTTTGATGGTACGGCGGTTTGCAGGGAAGGATGGGGCGTATTGGTTGGAAAATGGAATGGCGTTGATATTTCAGGTATTGTTGGCAGTACGGTGGATCATGGTGGGTATGGATTTTTGATGAATACCTACGATGCTGCATGGCCGCTTGTTCCACTGGTTCGGTATGATCAGACTTATGCTGTTGCCATTGGTAAATGGATGTTGAATGCGGCCAACGCAGCCAGGTTTTTTTATCCGCAATACATGCCGGATGATCATGAAACCATTCCTCAACTGGCATCAGTTACCAAAGGCGTGATTGGATATGAAGGGATGATCAAACAATCATCCTATAAACAACATGCAAATTTAAAAGGCCCGGTAGCGCAGGGAGATGGTCCGTTATGGGTGCCCGGAAAGAATCCGGAAGAATCACAATTCAGTGTGTATGGAAGTGGCCATGCAGGAATTTTTGGAAGCATTATCCTTACAACAAATATTACCGGTGTGCTGCAATTAAATTTACTGGCTACCGATTTTTATCACGATAAAGCTTACCCTTCTTTTTTATATTACAATCCATACACCACTACTAAAACAGTTGTGATGAAAACGGCGGGCAATAAAAAAGTTGATTTGTACAATACCGTTACCGGTAAATTCATTGCAAAAAATGTTGCTTCATCAGCTTCAATACAACTGCCACCACAAAATGCAGCAATCATCATTTGTGTTCCTGCTGCTGGTAAAATAACTTATGAAGGAACTAAAATGCTGGTGAATGGGATTGTAGTTGATTACATGTTTCATCCACAAACCCGTTGATTGTATTAATTTGCCAGGGGAACTAAAAATACTTCAGTTTGTGGAGGCTGCTTAAAAGATTAGTTAGCTTTTTTTTTGTATAAGGCACATGTATTATTATAGGTATATCTTAAGAACATGCCAATCGCAATAAAATGCAGAATGAGATAATGTTTTCTAGCCATATTTGCAATTCTTTATAAATGATAGCAAGTGCAGCAGGGGTTCGATTGAGCTTCTCTCAGTTCCATGAAGTCTTCATTCAAAAAAGTCGGAATGATGTAACGATGCAACTTTTGAAAACGATTATTTCGCATAAAAATATGGAACAATTCCTGAGCTTGGGTCTCAATTAAATTTATTACCTATATCTCTCGTTCTCAATATACTTATTGGGGTTGTCCTACCCCGTTTACCCCATCCCTTTACTTTACTGGATAAATTTTTGCAGTTATTTCCCTTACTACTACTGGTTAAAAATGTGAGGAGGGAAATATGAGCAACAGTGTATATCAAATCAATAAAGGCATCAACAAGCCCATTGAGTTTAAGGGCTTAAAAGCACAGTACA
>JACMPR010000285.1 GCA_014377385.1 Ferruginibacter sp.
CTGAACCTGATATAATGATCATCAACACAGTATCCGGAGCTATAAAAGCAACAAATGATGCCCGGTATTTGAAATTGGATAAATTGTATAAGAACAATTAATAGATCTATTTTATTTTGCAAAAAGCCATAAAGAAAAATCAATACAACTTTCTTTTATGGCTTTATTTTTTATCCCGCTTTAGCATATATAATTGATGGGTGAATTTGAATTACTGTAAAAGGTTGCGAACCTTTTGGAGGATTATCCTATCAGCAGATTTAGAAAGGTTGGTAACCCTGAAGTTTGGAACAATTTTAAATGAGCCCTAATTGATTTACTCTTTTATGAAATTTTTATTTATATTTAAAAACTGGTAATATACAACTAGCAGATAAAGTTTACCCTCTCCTTATGAAACCCATGGTTCTAATACCCCCCGTTGAAAATTTTTATTATTTCTAAAACCATTCTGTTATGTTAAAAAGTAAACCCTGCTTTATTTTGTATAAAATAATGGTTCCCGTATTCTTTTTCAGTTGCCTGTTGGCTTTATCATCTCCACAGCAAACTTATGCCCAGGTCCAATCAGAAAAAGGCCTTCCTTTTATCGTCAATTATTCTCCAAAAACTTTTAATGGAGCTGCCCAGGTATGGTCTGTGCAAGAAGACGACAGGGGGATCATGTACTTCGGTTCTCAAAACTGTCTTTTGGAATACGACGGGAATAAATGGGCAAAAATAAATTTTAATTCTACCGCTTCCGGTTCTGTAAGAGCAATGGCAAAATATAAAGACGGAACTATTTACCTGGGGAATGTTGGCGATCTGGGCTACCTGGCAAAAGATAGTCTCGGGCAAACACAATTCCGGTCATTGCTGGGCCTGATACCAAAAGAGAACCGGAACTTTTTTGATATCTGGACGATTTATGCAACAGATAATAGTATTTATTTTCAAAGCAGGGAATATATCTTCAGGCTGCGTGATCCTAAAACCAGCGAACTTGGAAAAACAGATGTTAAAGTATGGAAGCCCCAATCAAAATTCATGTTTGCATTCTATCTGGATGGTGAATACTTTGTACATCAACAAGGGTTGGGACTTTATAAAATGACAAATGATTCGCTTGTTTTAATATCCGGCAGCGAATATTTGGGTAAAGAGCGAATGCAGGTTATGTTGCCTTACATCCCCGGGCCTAATGGTGAAAAGCAATACCTGGTAGGACAGTTTAACAGTGGACTTTCTATTTAAAATGGAAGATCATTCCGGCCTTTTCCTACAAAAGCTGACGAAATATTAAAGTCAGGCAATTTACTATACAAAGGACTACGCCTAAAAAATGGTGATTATGTGTTATCATTAACAGGCAATGGTCTTGTTATCATAGATTCAAAGGGTAATCTGTTGCAAAACATCAACCGGAATACCGGGCTTCAGAACGAATCAATCTATGCGAACTATTTAGATAAGAAAGGAGCCTTATGGCTGGCGCTTGATAATGGGATTTCACGGATAGAAATAAATTCGCCTGTCACTCAATTCACATTGCAATCAGGGATCAATTCCGGTGTACTTACCATGAAAAGATTTGATGGTAATTTATACATTGGTACCTCGAATGGCCTTTTTGTGTATGACGGTACCCGTCAAATTTTTAACCCGGTCCCCGGTATTGCACAAAACCAAGTATTTGCCCTTGTAATTGACGGCGATGAATTGCTCGTAGGAAGCGATGGATTATTTGCTATAAAAAATAAAAAGGCTTTTACTATCCATCCGTCAGTAAGCGGGGACTTTACTTTATCAGGCTTATATATTCCAAAGAAATATCCTGACCTTCTATTGGCAGGAGGTACGTTTGGACTAGGTTTCTTCGACAGAAAAAAATCCACTATTGTTTCCGGAGAAAAAAATCCCTGGAATTTTAAAGGACTTATTCCCGGGATTACAGAAAGAATCGTAATTTTTTCTGAAGACAAAGATGGGACCATCTGGGCAGGTTCCTCGAATGGAGTGGCCTATCGCCTTTCGATTTTTCCTGATGAAAAAAACAATCCGAATTTAACTAAAATTAAGATTGATACAATTAAGTCAAACAAGGATATAAATAATTTCGTTGGCGGAGTTACACCCATAAATGGAACTACCTATTTTCAGGCTGACTCCTTCCTGTACATTTTTGATAAAAACAAGAAGCAGTTTGTCATTGATACCATTTTTGGAATATTCCCAAATGGAAATGCAGCCACTGATTTATTTATAACGGAAGATCAATTGGGAAGAGTCTGGATAAATATTGAGAAGCAAACAAGGCTGGCCATTCCTCAAAAGGAAGGGGGTTATCGTATTGAAAATGCCGGGTTAAACTCATTAGGTGATTATTCGTTTTCTGATGTTTTTGCTGAAAAAAATGGCATTACGTGGATAGCGACTACTGATGCATTGATCAGGTTTGATGAAAATCTTGAAAAAGAAACAGATCAATCATTCAAAACTATCCTAAGACATATCACAGCCGGAAAAACAGCACTAAGTACAGATATACCCAACGGTCAAAAACCATTTTCTCTCTCATTTAAAAACAATACTCTCCGGTTTGAATATGCGGCGCCATTTTTTGAACAGGAAAATAAAACACGGTACCAGACATGGCTGGAAGGATTTGAAAATGATTGGTCTCCATTGGATAATAATTATTATAAAGAATACACTAACCTCAGTGCCGGAAAATATATATTCCATGTAAGAGCGGTAAACACGAATGGAAAACAAAGTGCCGAGGCTACTTACTCATTCGAAATATTACCTCCCTGGTACCGAACCTGGTGGGCCTATTTACTTTATTTATTGGCCGCTGCTGCTATCATCTACTCTCTTATCCGCTGGCGCACGCACCAACTGCATGAAAAACACCGGGAGCTTGAAAAAACAGTAGCAGACCGCACAGTACAATTAAGCCAGCGGGTAGAAGAACTGGCAGTGATCAATAGTGTACAGGAAGGCCTGGTACGTGAAATGGATATGGAGGGAATTTATGAATTGGTAGGTGAAAAAATAAGAGAGATTTTTAATGCCCAGGTAATTGATATTGTTACCTATGACCGGGCAGCCAACCAGATTGAAGATAAATATGCTTTTGAAAAAGGCGACCGCACTTTACTGAAACCAAGGCAGCCAAAGGGTTTTAGAAAGCATGTGATTGATACCAAGGAGCTGTTAATGGTAAATGAAAATGTTGAAAAGGTATCCCGTGAATATGATAATGAATTGCTGATTGGCGAAATGCCCAAGTCAATGGTATTAGTGCCAATGATTGTTGGAGAGGAAGTAAAAGGCATTATCAGCTTGCAGCACATGGATAAGGAACATGCTTTTACTGAGGCAGATGTAAACCTGCTTACCACCCTTGCCAATAGTATGAGTGTAGCCCTTGAAAGCGCAAGGCTATTTGATGAAACCAACCGCCTGCTTAAAGAAACGGAACAACGCACTGCAGAACTGGCTGTAATAAACAGTGTGCAGGAAGGCCTGGCCAAAGAACTGGATATGCAGGGTATTTACGACCTGGTTGGCGACAGGGTACAAAAGTTATTTCATACACATGCGGTGGTCATTGCAACTTTAGATCTTGTAAACAGGATAGAACATTTTAATTATGTATTTGAGAATGGGGAAAAATATAAACTGGATAGCAGACCGGTTAACAAGCTGAGAGAAAAATTGATCGATAAAAAACA
>JACMPR010000286.1 GCA_014377385.1 Ferruginibacter sp.
ATCTCCTTACATCTGCGTGCCTTTAATCTCCTTCCATCTGCGGGGAAATAATCGGTTGCAGGTTTTTTCCGCAGATTTTCGGTGATTGAATACCGCAGATGTAAGGGGATTTGATTTGGGTACATAGGTGAGTGTTTGATTTCTTTATCGCTCCGGGATAACCTTCTTGTAAGTTTCCTGCTGATTGAAACTGGCTGACCTTTGATTCAGAAAATCTTATCCCCTTACATCTGCGTGCCTTTAATCTCCTTCCATCTGCGGGAAAATAGTCGGTTGCAGGGTTTTCCCGCAGATTTTCGGTGATTGAATACCGCAGATGTAAGGGGATTTGATTTGGGTTACGTATGAGTGCATTTGACTTCTTTTTTCACTGTGAGAATTTTTGTTGTTTAATCCGGAACGATATAAAAGTGTTAATATCCTATAACATTGTTATATTCATTGCTCAAACCTTATCCAACAATATCCATCATGAATAAAAAATTAACTATCCTCAGATCTTTTCTGGGATTAACATTGACCATTTTCCTCTCCTCAAATGTATTTTCTCAACCATTTATACCAGTTCCGATTGGGGGATTTAATCAGGATGTGGTAGCAGAAGCGGGCAATAGTTCATTAACGACTACAACAGTTTCTCTCGATGGTTTTACAATTTCAAATAAAGTAATTTATACCAATACCTTTAAAACACTGAATGCGTTCGGAGGCGGAGGCATTCCCGACAATGGCATCATTACAGATGCGTCGGGTACTTACCAGTTGGCTGATTACGCCGCAAACAATGCGCTGCTGGTTCAGCGAAATCAAACGGGAGATATCCTTATTACTACAGCTGCGCAGTTTGATCACATAAGGATATTGGCATTTTCTACAGAAGGTGCCAGTCTTTTAAACGTCAACCTTTTCTTTTCTGACGGAACATCTACTGCAGCTTTAACCAACTATTCATTGGGAGATTGGTTCAATAATACTGCTAATTTAGTTTTGTCAGGCATTGGGCGTTGCACCAGAGCTACCCCAGCCACGGGAGCAGATGCATTCCCGGGTAATCCCAGGATGTATTACATAGATATCCCGATCGCCTGTGCCGACCGCCAGAAGAACCTGGAAAGAATAAACCTCGCAAATGTAACTACGGCCGGTACCAATGCACCTTATCCAAATGCTGTTTTTTTTGCCGTTTCTGCCACATCATACAGCCTGAATATAACTGATAACATCACGGATGCAACCTGTACCGTAAACGGAGGTGCCACCCTGGGCCTAACCGGCTCCGCTGCTCCGTATAATATATCGTGGAATACAGTACCCGTTCAAAATGGGCTTACTGTTTCTAATCTTTCGCAGGGAACTTATACTGCCACCATCACAGATATTAATGGATGTATCAGCACGCATGATGTTACGATTGCTCAAACCAACAACCTTACTTTAACAGCAGACAATAACAGCTCTATTTGTTTTAATGGTTCGTTTAATGCCAATACAACCGGCAACGCTACAGCCTTTTCCTGGTCACCCACCACAGGTGTAAGCGATCCAACAATTGCCAATCCTATTCTATCCCCTGCAGATACCACGCTATACACGGTTACGGGTACACTCGGTAGCTGCAGCACCAGCGCAAGTTTTACAATTAACGTTAAGCCTGAAATAACCTTAACTGCTCCGCCTGCCACAACTATTTGTTCCGGTAACTCCTTTACCGCAAATACAACCAGTAACGCTTCCTCCTTTTCCTGGTCACCAACAACGGGGGTTAGTAATCCTGCCATTGCGAGCCCGGTTTTTTCTCCGGCAATCCTTACAACATATACTGTTACTGCAACAACAGGAACCTGCAGTGTCAATGGATCATTTACAATAACAGTAGCCCCACCTGTTACGGTTAATGCAGGTGCAAACGTTAGCATAGCTGCAGGGCAGACAATACAGTTGCAGGCAAGTGGTGATGCGGGTGTGTATTCCTGGTCCCCGGCAGCAGGCCTAAGTGCAACAAATATTTTATTTCCTGTTGCCTCGCCAACGGTAACGACTACCTACACTTTAACGATAACGAGTGCGCAGGGTTGCACGGGATCCAATGATGTAGAAGTTCAGGTAGTTCCGGAATGTGCAAAACCCATGAATGCGATTACGCCGAACGGTGATGGTATAAATGACAAATGGCTGGTAACCTATGGTAATTGCACGGGTGCAGCCAACGTGAAGGTTTACAACAGGTATGGCAGCCCGGTATTTGAGGCAGAAAATTATCAAAATAACTGGGAGGGCACCTATAAGGGCAAGCCATTGCCCGACGCTACTTATTATTTTGTTATAGACTACAAACTTAGCAATGGTCGAAATATTATTGTACGGGGAGATCTTACGATTCTCAGGTAACCAGGTGTGCGGGTCGTAGATACCTAACGGAGATCGGCTCAGTACACAATTTTTACTTTTTTTGATTACAAGTCAATCCAGCTGTCCGATCTGTAATCACTCAATCGCATTGGACCGGGAAACAACCAGGTTATATCACTTATTAGCGGGTATGCATTACCGTGAAGTTTATGAAGCAACATTGCTGCATCAAAAATTGAGATTTTACCTCAAGAGACCGGGGCAGGTGATTTTCAAAAAGATCACTTTTTAAAGTCTGCGATGGAAATGCCATATATTTACGCTTTCTCAAAAATTTAATTCATATCAAAACAACACTCTATGTCAAAGCGTAATTTATTCGCAGGGCTTTTGCTATTGGGAACCCTAACGATTTTCTCCTGTAAAAAAGATAGCCCCAACAACAACGCAGCGTGCGCCAATAATACAGGTTGGCTTAAAAATGGCCATGCGGCAGTATTTATCAATACCCCGATTTTTATTACTGCAGATAGCCTATATGCGAGTTTCGAAGAAGTGAGCACCGGCGTTTTCAAATCAACCAGCAGGTTTGATGATGGTACCTTATATCCTTCACAATCTAATTATTTACAGGCGTGCGACAACAGCATTTACCAGGCTGTAGCTGCGGATCTTGTTAACAAGCAGGAAGTTTACAGGATAAATGGAAATGTAGGCGATACCTGGACTTTCACCACAACATCTTCCGGTGGAAATTCTATAACAACAGTAACAACAATTACCCAAAAGAATGTTTCCAAAACTGTTCCCGCGGGTACATTTGTTTGCGACTTATTTCACCAGGTGTCTACTTCAAGCGCGGGCGGATCAGCAACAACAGATACTTATATAAACAATGCTGCGGGTCCGGTATTGGTTGATGGTACTTCCGTTCATTACGAACTGGCCAGAAAAAATTATTAATTTTTCATACATGATTAAGAAAAAAGGGAACACGTTGGTGTTCCTTTTTTTATTGGAGAAACTCCCCGCACAAATAAACAACAGGTAATCGTTAACTATTTATGAGTCTAATTTTCAACACCTCCTTATTTGTACATCACCCGGGTTTCCGGATAAATTCCGGTGAGTACTAATTCCCGGCAGGAATACTATCTGTAGTGGCTTTTTCTGCCTGCACTTTCTTAGATGTTTTTGATTTTTTACTTTTCTTTGATTTTTTTACCGGGGCATCGTTTACCTCATCGTCATCAATTTTTTCTTTGGCATGTTGAATAACAAAATAAAATTTATTATGCTCGCCCATTTCATTCATTGCATCAATTACCTCTACAAAGTGTTTGTGTTTATTCCAGTCTGTGCTCTTGCCTGCTACGCTCATGCCAACGTTAGGAATGAAGTATTCGCCATCAGCCAAACCGAGTGAAAAAATAGGTGTTTCCGGCGTTTTACCCTTCCCGCTATAGATCATTGCACTCATTACCCTGTCAACCATATCCATAAAAAATTGTGCACTGTCTTTATTTTTGAGCTGGTTGTAAGAGAAAGATCTTTCCTTTAAAACCCTCAGACTTAACGGATGTGTGTTCAGATATGTTTTTGACGCTTCAAGGGAACCTTCATAATCAGCACTGTCGTTTAAATCAAATATCTCCTTTTCAGTTTCCATATCTTTCCAGGGCTTAAAATGCGGATCTTCTGTGTAACCGATCATTAAAGCCAGGGTTTCTGCCCGGGTGATGGTAGAGTCTTCATTTAAAAATTTAGCCAGCAATTTGTGATAATAAAAATCACTTGTCTTATCCCTGGATTTTTCCACAATTACTTTAAAATCCCTGGCATAGTCAAAACCATTGGGGAAGAATGAAGAATCTTTTCGAACCTGTTGCCCCAAAGACATGAAGCCGCAAAAAAGTATCACCAATATAATAGTGGCTCTCATAAAATATATTTTTTCGTTTCCATATTGTTTTACAAATCGCAGGTAAATAATTTATGTATTACGAATATATTAAAAAGCGACTTAACCCGGTAGAATAAGAATGTAATATTAATTCCTGCAGTTTTATTTGATAAGCAGTACAGTACCCTTCATTTCGATTGTCCGGCCATTTACATCTACACCTTTTATCACCCAAACGTAACCTCCTGAAGATTGAACCAGTCCCATAAAAGTTCCGTTCCAGCCTTTATTAAACGGGTCATCCGTTTCAAAAACCTTTTTTCCGTAGCGGTCCATGATCCGGAAAAAAAGTGTGCGGGCGATTCCTGCAGGCACGGCATAAAATACATCATTCAGCCCGTCTCCGTTTGGTGTGAAGGCTGTGGGAATATAGTAGGTAGTGCCTTTGATCACTTTCACCATGATACTGTCGCTTCCGGTACAACCTGCTTCATCCGTAATATTCACAATAAACTGTTGGTCTTGCGCAAGTGTAGCAACAGGGAAGCGGGTGTGCGGATCATTTAAAAGCCAGGCAGGAGACCAGGTATAGGTTGCTGCAGCAGTGCTGTGTAGCTGGTGCGGAATTCCTTTTACCGCGATGGTATCATTACCTGCAAATACAAAAACGGGGGGTTGGATAATAAGGTAAACATGGGCCGTATCAGCACATCCATCCCTGTTAATGACTTCCAGGCTGTACGTTCCGCCAATACTTACATTAGACGGCTGCGGGGTAACTGCATGATTGAAACTCCAGCTAAAAGAAAGGCCCCTTGTGTCAAACTCACTGGTAAGGTTAGCTGCTTTTCCGTTGCAAATCACAACTTGTTTGTCAGTGCCGAGCGATGGTGTTTCTTTTATCAATACGTTTATTACTGCACGCGGACTTTCACAACCTATTGTCTGGCTCACATAATAACTGGTCAGGCCATTACCCGGGGTAGTGGGAATTATTGCCTGCTGAAAACCAACACCTCCTGTAGCACTGTTGTACCACAAAAGATTATTGCCGTAAGCCATAAGTGCTGAGGCTGCAACTCCGCGGCAATATTTTACGGTATCCGTTACCGTTGGCGGAGCTGGCAGGGCCAATACCTGTATGTTAACCTGTTTGGTTACCGGGCACATGCCGCCGGGATCTATTGAAGACACATAATAGCTGGCTGCGTTGATGGGGGTTGCTGTTACCATACTTCCCGTATTGCTGTTTAAGCCTGGCCCCGTCCATGAATATATGCCGTTGCCGCCGCTGGCTGTTAAATGCACTGAGTTGCCCGGACAGACAGCAGTAGTGTCGGCACTAATTGCGAGACCACCGGTGGCGGGTACCGGTTCAATCATGTAATTACATTCATCGCCGGCAAAGCCATCAATCATCAGGTAATACGTATTTCCTGTCGTTAAACCGGTTGCCGACACAAGTGATGGAGATGCTCCCGGTCGTATCGGTGAATAGCAGCCGTAGCTTGTAACAGGCCCGGCGCCACAACCACCGTCAAAAAATAATAGCTGGATACCGTCATGTTGTGTACTGCTTGTCACCCACACATTGAAATTCATTTCGTAGCCGGTAGCTATAAATTTTACGAAAGCATTGTTTTGCACCGTTCCGCAAAATGCAGTGTCAAGCTCAGGCCATGTATCGGCCGTGTAGCTGGTAGAGGTTGCACTGCAAAATCCATAAAAACTACAAACGGGAGTGGCATCAGCACAAGTGTTTCCCGGGGTCATATATCCGTTGCAGGATGGCGGTGCAGGAGGAAGACCCGTAGTAAAATTAAGGCTCCAGCCGGTAACACTGCCCGTGTCACCGGTTGCGATGTCTTTTACGCAGAGATTCCAAGTACCATCGCCATTTTGCCCGTTATTAACAATACCTAAGTAGCCGTCAGGAATATAGTTCCCGGTAAATGGCGCAGCACCATTTTCCAGGGCTGTGTTAGCTGTCCCTGAAAAACAAGTGGCGGTATAATTGTTGCCGGAACCCCCGTTTTGAATGGATAGCGGTACCGTACTACCGTCAGGAGCCCGCAGATAAATTTCAAGCTGCGCTATCCAGGTATGACTGATATTTATAGAAACTGATGAAAGGCCGAGGCTGCTGCTAATATTGCCAATGCCATTCACACTTAATGGAAAACAGGTTTGGATGGAGCCATTATCCGGTATCACACCGCCTCCGCCATTAAATGATTGCGCCCAAATCGGTGAAATAAGCGCCGAAATCAGGCTTGTTAGTAAAAACTTTCGCATATGGGTTAGGGTACATTTGGTAAAGAACGTTTACCAGTTAGTCATATTGCCTTGTGAAGCCGACAATCACCCTTATTCATCATGGTATTTAGTTTGTAATTTTACGGCACACATTGCAAACTATGTCTAAAATAATTTTACTGATATTGTCCGCTATGCTGAATTATACGGTTGTTTGCCAGGTGAGGCGAACGATCAGTTATGATGGCAATATAACTGCCAGCGGTAAACGCCCCCCAAATGCTTCCATGAATATGATGCTGGATATTCTAAAAGGAACGGATACGGGTATATCTATTTATACGGAGCGGCACCGCATTGTCCCAGATTCAGCCGGTAGTTTTCACATTGAAATTGGCGCAGGAAATGTCGTGGCAGGTCAATTCGATTCAATTATCTGGTCGGATGGAAGTTTTTATCTGCGTACCAGAATCGACAGCCTGGGAGGAACTGCTTACCCAATAATACAAAACAGCCTGATCCGGATACCTCCCGAACTTAGCAATGATTACGAACAGGGTACGGTAAACGCGACTGACCACCCTGACTATGGCGAATGGCGATTCGTAAACAGCAGGAAAAGGCGTCCAAAGCTGGTAACAGTAGACCTGAGCACATCTTATGCAAACCTGGCATACCCTGCAGACACCTACCCGGTTTACCGGCATTACGAATGGAGTGACCCCGACGGAGATGGATTGGGCAATTCATTTATGATTTCTTATAGTGACCACAGCAATAATTCATTCATCACCAAATCCACCCTGCTTGGCGAAGTAAAACTGTACGCTACCGCATTCCAGGAAATTAGCCTTTCTTCTACGGGCAACGAGATACTTGTCTCCATCTCGAAACCTGTATCCGTAAAAAACCTTAGTGAAACCTATGCCATCAAAGGACCATGGAAATTTATTTATTACATTGAATGGTAGGCGCAGGGCGATTTGATGATTTGACGAATAATGCAGGTTTACCGGTTTTAACCTTTGAAAGTATCGGAACGTTTATTATTGATGGTTGATAAAATACGGGGTAAAAAAAATCCATAAACTCCTTTTAGGAATTTATGGATCCGGAGATTTTATAAATAAGCTTACTGAACGATCATCACCGTTCCTTTCACTTCCACCACCCTGTTATATTTGTTGACGCCCTTAACCATCCACACATAATTACCTACAGGTTGTTTTTTGCCCTGGTAAGTTCCATCCCAACCCTTCATCCATTTATTTGTTTCAAAAACGAGCTGGCCGAAACGATTGAATACCCGGAACCAGTCTGTGCGGCTAATGCCAACCGGTACCACGAAGAAAATATCATTCAGGCCATCACCGTTAGGCGAGAATGCATTGGGCACGTAGTAAGTGGGACCATCATAAGCCTGTATAAATATTTTATCTTTTCCCATGCAACCTGCCACATCAGTAACTGTTACTTCAAAAAGCTGGTCATGATCCAATGTCGCAAGGGGATTTTGTATTCCTGCGAAATTTAACACGGAAGCAGGCGACCAGGTAAATTCCACGCCGCCCGTTGCCATCAACTGGTGTGGTTGACCTTTTATTGCCGTTGTATCATTTCCTGCGAAAGCCTGTACAATTGGTTGTATGGTAACATTAACAAGAACGGTATCCGAGCAGCCGAGTAAATTGGTTGCTTCCAGTTGGTAGGTGCCGGTTAGTCTGACAGCTTCCGGTGCGGTCACTTCCTGACCATCGAGTGTCCATTTGAAACTATAACCTGTTGTATTAAATTTCGACGTAAGATCTACAGAATCACCTGCACACACCGTATCGCGGAGATCCGGCCCAAAATCAGGATAGCTGTTCACCGTAACCGTGATGGATGCCATCGGTCCTTCGCACACACCCGTCGTCTGGCTCACATAATATGTGGCAGTTCCCACAGTACCCGTGTATTGTGATGGCGCAGACGTGCTGCCTGTTCCCCCGGAAGGAAGGTTGTACCAAAGCAGGTTCGTCCCGGTAGCGGTAAGTGGTGCAACAATAACATCCTGGCAGTAAGTTAGTGGTCCTCCCACTACCGGTGCTGCCGGTGTAGGATTTACGATCACGTTCAGCAGCGCTCTTGGTCCTTCACAAACGCCCAATGTAGCGCTGACATAATAATTGGTATTGCTTACAGCCGAACTGGAAGGGGTAGGTGCAGTTGCATTTCCCGGCCCACCTGTTGCGCTGTTATACCAAAGTAGATTTGTACCTGTTGCAGTAACGGCCGTAGTAGCAGTTGCCTGGCAATAGGTAACGGGTGAAGTTATAGCAGGTGCCACTGGTGTAGGATTAACAGTTACGGTTACAGGCGTTCTAAGGCTTTGTCCACAACTTAATGTCTGCGTAACATAATAGGTAAAAACGCCCGCAGTTGCTGTGGATGGAACAGGTGCAATTGACGATCCTGTGCCTCCTGTGGCAGCCGTGTACCAAAGTAGTGCGGTACCCGTTGCCGTGAGTTGAGAAGCTGTCACGCCCTGGCAATAAGTAAAAGGCCCGCTGCCCGCCGGAGCCGGTGGTAAAGAAACAATCGTTACAACGATTGGTGCCCGCGGTCCTTCGCAGGAACCGATTGTCTGGCTCACATAATAAGTTGTATTTCCAACAGTGGCCGTAGGGGGTATCAACGATGTGGTACCTGTACCGCCTGTTGCTGACGTGTACCAGAGTAAATTAGAACCAGTTGCAGTAAGTGCCGGCGCCACTGAAGCCTGGCATAACGTAACCGGCAAAGTAGCAGGTGCAGCAGGGATAGGGTTAACGGTAACAACAAGCGGTCGCCTTACACTTTCACCGCAGGTACCGGTTTGAGTAACATAATAAGTTGTATTACCTGCCGTGGCGGTAGATGGTATAGGCGCAACCGGATTGCCCGCACCGCCCGTTGCGGTTGTGTACCAAAGTAAACCGGTGCCGGTTGCAGAAAGTGCCGTTGCAGGTAAACCCTGGCAAAACACAACCGGGCTGATAACTGCCGGCGTTGCTGTGTAAGGAAGAATATTGATATTGATGGCCGATCTTGGTCCTTCACAGGTGTTGATCGTTTGACTAACGTAATAGTTTGTACTTCCCGCAACTCCTGTGGAGGGAATAGGAGCCGTTGCACTGCCGGTTCCCCCGGAAGCAACGGTGTACCAAAATAAATTGGTGCCTGTTGCGATAAGTGCAGTTGCTGTTGTGCCCTGGCAATAAGTTATCAAAGCGGTGGTAGCAGGTGCGGCAGGAATGCTGTTAACGGTAACCGTTATAGCCGCTCTCGGGCCTTCGCAGGTGCCGGTGGTTTGGCTCACATAATAAATAGTGCTGCC
>JACMPR010000029.1 GCA_014377385.1 Ferruginibacter sp.
ATTTCTTTCCTTTCCAATTTTAGTTGCAATGCTGGTAAAATCAGGTTGAAACTTCGCCAGCACCTTTTCATCAATACAATAACAGGTTGATTTTCCATCAATATTTCCTTTTACCAGCCTGGCATTTTTTAGTTCTTTTAAATGTCGGGAAACGCCTGGTTGGGCATGTGGTAATGTATTCCCAATAACTCTGCAAATACAGGAATCAACTGATAACAGGAAGTCTCTGATCACGATCCTTGCTGGGTGTGTTATTGCTTTGGCAAGTGTGGCAATGTTATTTTGCCTGTCTGCGAAGTAGCCTGTTTTTATTGCACCTATTATTAAATTTAATATTGCGATATGGATATTTTAGAAACGAATTAAAATCCAGGCTGCATCGCCCTCATCAGCAATTCAACTAGCATCGCCGGTACCAGCTGCCACAATAAATGAAATTTCTCTTTTTGCCAACCGAATGATGATTACTTGCCGCCTGTTGAAAATCTTTCCCGGTAATAATAAATCTGTCCGGTGATGGTTGTTTCGGAGAAGCGGGATGCCATCTGTGAACCTGAAAGTGGATCCGCTAACCCGGTACAGCTGTTATATTAAAATTTCATCTGCCTTACGCTTTTTGCGTAACTATTCCTTAATTGAAGCTTAATATTTAGATAACCTTAGCAGGATATCTTGCAGTCATGAAGCCAATAATATCAACTTTTAAAAACAACCGGTTTTATTTTTTATCCTTATTTTTTTTCCTGGTGACGGCCCTTTGTGTTGTGGCAATTTATGGTGGTGAAGCGGTTTTCATTGACTCACATGAACCTCATCCTGTGTGGCTAAATATTTTTTTTATCAATTATACATTTATGGGAGATGGCTTTTTTGCATTGGTGCTGGCTGCTTTTTATTTCTTTTACCTCGATAAGAAAAAAACTGGTGCACTGCTTTTCTCCTCCTTTTTCCTGGCAGAACTAATTGTTCAGCTTGTAAAAAACTCATTTAATATTTCTACCTTCCAATTATTTATTGAACAGGGACAATACCTATTTCTTAATGAAAAAATGGCTGTTATACATGAGCAGACTTTCCCCTCCGGTCATACAGCTATCGCTTTTGCATTGACCATGGTTTTTATTATTAAAAGCCCCAAAAGGCAGTTGCAAATTCCTGCTTTCCTTGCTGCCCTATTGCTTGGATTTTCCCGTATTTACCTTGCCCGGGATTCATTGCTGAACATTGCCGCAGGGGCATTTATAGGAAGCAGTTGCAGCTTATTTGTATACGTCGTTATTAAATACGCCGGCACCAGATCAATAGCTCCTGCAATAAAAAGCTTTTTTTCCATACATACTTCTGCACCTAATAGAATAAACACTTCATCTCACCATTGATTGAATATAAAAATTTATCAAACCTTCCCTGTTTGAGGAAGCTATTCCGCAATAGGATTACAACTGATATAATTTATATATTTCATAGGTTTTGTGATTATTTTCACTGCATGCCCCTCAATGGTAGTTGTAAACTTCTACACAGGCAGGTAATTTACTTAGTATTTAGATGATGCGACTGGGAAAAAAGCTTTTCGGCGGAAGCGCCCCTTTTCCCACTTTTTTAACAGGCAGCATATTTGATAGAGTTGGGTGTTAAAATAATCTTAACGTTCCCATGCATTTTTAGAATAATGGGCATGTTCAGATAATATTCTCACAAACAAACCTTAAAAAAAATGAAAAAGATCTACCACCCAAAAGCTTTTTATTGGCTTTCTTTAAAAACCAAACATGCTGCTTCCAGAGTGATGGCAGTATTTTTTACCCTGTCATTATTTTATTCGGGGCAAGGTTTTGCCCAGCTATTGCAGTGGAATACTTTCGGCAATGCCGGAACTGAAACGACAGAACCGAGCACTACAAACAGTCCGAATATAGCCCCTGCTAATCTTACCTTAGGTTCCGGGGTAACTGCATCGGCTAACGCTAACCGTTTCGGCGGTTCCAATTGGTTTAATACCGGTAACACAAATCCCAGTACCATCGCCAATGCCGTTGCGGGAAATGACTATATTCAGTTCATAGTTACACCCATTACCGGTTTCTCATTTACTCCAACTTCCTTTGTTTTTAATTGGGATAAATCAGGTACCGGCCCGCAAAACGTTGCATTAAGATCTTCAGCAGATAATTTTGCAACCAATCTTGGTACAGTGGCGCCAACAGCATCAATAGCTACGGCCAACAGCATTAATATTACGGGGCTTACAGCACTTACATCGGCTACCACTTTTCGGGTATACGGCTATGCAGCAACTGCTACTGCCGGCACCGGGGGATTTGACATCGGCACCAATATCAATAATATAAAATTGAATGGTACCACTGCTGCATCGTGCAATAATCCTGTTATAAATACAGTATCGGTTACCCAACCTTCCTGTGCCATCCCAACCGGAACCATTGTCATAGATGCTTCAGGCACTGCGCTGGAATACAGTAGCAACGCCGGAAACAGCTGGCAACCGGGTAATAGTTTTAGCGGCCTCGCTGCCGGTAACTACACGGTGCAGGTGCGCAGCACCGCAGGTTGCATCACCAGTTATGCATCCAATCCCGTAGTAGTAAACGCTGCACCGGGACCTTACACAATAACGGCATCTGCCGGTTCCAACGGCAGCGTTACACCCGCAGGAACGTCTACGGTTAACTGTGGTACGAACAATACCTATAGCATAACCGCAGCTGCGTGCTATGCTATTGCAGACGTATTAGTAGATGGTGTTTCGCAGGGAGCAGTTTCCACTTATACCTTTAACAATACTTCCGCTAATCATACCATCAGTGCAAGCTTCATATCAACAGGCCCTGTAACGGCACCCGTTGTTAGCGGACCTAAAAATGTTTGTCAATACGTAGGAACGAATCAGCAGGTAACCTATTCCGTTACTCCTGTGACCAATGCCGCGTCATATACCTGGGTTGTGTCTCCGGGTGTTACACTTGTCTCAGGCCAGGGAACAACTTCTATAACGGTAACTTTTGGCCCTGCATTTTCTGCTGCTGCCAACAAACGTATCCTCGTCACAGCCAATTCTGCTTGTGGAAACAGCACCCAAACGATCTATTACCTGCTTGCGCAATTTCCAGGGTCAGCGCGACCAATCACTGCGGGTTCTTCCAATATATGTGATTTCATAGGTACAGGTAACGCTGTCTCGTACACGATTAATGCGGTTCCGGGAGCTTCTTCCTATAACTGGACAAGCCAGGCAGGCACCACAACTATTTTCCATGCAAATGGCAGCGGTGTAAATGATACTGCCGTACTCGTTACGTTTGAAAATGGTTTTACAACAAGTGCAATTACCGTTCAGGCAGTAAATAATTGCGGAAGCGGCTCTATCAGGAGCCTTACCATCGTTCGTGGAAATCCCTCTACCCCGGCTCCCATTTCGGGAAATACAAATGTGTGTGCGAATGTAGCGCCATCAGGTGTGGCCGCTGGCTACTCTGTAATGCCGGTTTCAGGCGCCACTTCTTATACCTGGACAGCTCCTAATGGTGCCGTTATAACGCATCCCAACGGATCGGGTGCTAATGACATCAACATCACCGTGTTATTCCCCGCAGGATTTACGTCCGGTGAAATCACTGTTTCTGCCAGCAGTTCCTGTGGAACAAGTGGAACCAGAACTTTGGCAGTAGTTACACTTCAGCCTTCAGCGCCAGGTGGCATCGATAGCGTACAAACTTCTTCCTGTCCAAACAGGGTATATACCTATTCCCTGCAGTCGCAGCCTTTAAATAGCACATCGGTGCAATGGACAATACCCGCAGCAGGAACGCTTCTTTCGGGCCAGGGCACAAACAGTATTTCTGTTTCTTATCCTTCCACAGCAGTCACCGGAACTGTTTCTGCCGCGGCAGTGAATAATTGCGGCGTAAGCAGCGCCCGGACAATAAAAATAATTCTTACAGACTGTGATACGCCTCCTCCACCACCACCACCGCCCTTTGGAAAAGGATCAGCAGGAACGATTGTACCTGCAGATAACATGCAGGTAAACATCTTTCCGAATCCTTCTGTTAATGGTTTCAACCTCCGTGTTGTTTCAACAGGGAGCGAAAAAATACAGGTGAGGATACTTGATTTGCAAGGCAGGGAATTGAAAAAGATAATTGTTGGTTCTTTACAAACGATCTTTTTCGGAAATGACCTGAACCCGGGAAACTATTTCGCCGAAATAACACAGGGGCAAAGCAAGACGGTTAAAAAAATAATTAAGTTTTAGGAAATTAATTCACCAAACTTATAAAAATGACGCTTCGAAAGGAGCGTCATTTTTATTTAAAAAATCAACATTTCCAGCTTTAAAAATTGTCAGGCCGAAGCACTCATAAAACGGAATTTAAACTCTATGCAAATTACAGTGATTCGGAGTATTGAAGATTGTCAGGGGGAGCTTGTCAAACCTGGATTATTAAAAGAATTACGCCTTCAACGAGCTCAGGTTGACAGCCTTCTATTAATTTCCTGGTGATTTTATTTGACATAGCTGCTGTCAATTTTCTTATTGAATTCTGGCCGGCAATATTCAAAATATACCTATATTCACCCATATTAATATCCGGTTCCTGTCTAAAGCAATCCTTGCCTCTTCATTAAATAGTTTAGAAACGCGCTGCCTTTTTAAAAGGTTATGATTTCATAACGTTGCGTTTATTTCATTGGGTTGGTTAACTGTTATGTTTGCAGCTTAAATGAGAAACAATTCCAACTTACAACACAAACCAAAATATATGAAAATTTCTACATCAACCCCGGTTACATGCTTTCTTAAAA
This sequence comes from Ferruginibacter sp., assembly GCA_014377385.1. GTDB lineage: Bacteria > Bacteroidota > Bacteroidia > Chitinophagales > Chitinophagaceae > Ferruginibacter. Next base: position 4,828 of record JACMPR010000029.1, read on the forward strand.
GATCATTGTGGCTATCTGTAAGTTTTATGATGATCATGTTATTGGGTTCGCTCTTAGGTTCGGCCCAGTTGCTTCAATGGAATACCTTTGGTAATGTTGGCACCGAAACAACTGAACCGAGTGTTACTAATAATATAAACATTGCAGGGCCCGTTAACCTTACACAGGGTACCATTACTACAGCCTCAAATGCTAACCGTTTTGGCGGCGCTGCATGGTTTAATACCGGTAATTCCAATCCCAGCACAATCGCCAATGCAGCTGCGGGAAATGATTATATACAATTCATCGTTACACCAAATGCCGGCTTTTCATTTACGGCAACTTCTTTTGTTTTTTCCTGGGACCGGTCAGGTACCGGCCCGGCAAATGTGGCGTTAAGATCTTCTGCCGATGGATTTGCTTCAGATCTTGGAACGGTCACGGGTATCGTTGGCAACTCTTTCGCCAGTAATACCATCAGCATCTCTGGTTTAACCAACATCACGGTACCCACTACCTTCCGGCTTTATGGTTACGGTGCCACAGCAACAACGGGTACGGGCGGATTTGATATAGCCACCAATGTAGTAAATGTTCAATTGAACGGAACAACGGCCTCTACTTCAACAGCGCCACTGGTAACAACCAATGCAACGCCTTCCATCATCGGAACAACAACAGCAACGTTGGGCGGAAATGTAACAGGCAATGGTGGAAGTCCCATCACAGCGAGCGGGGTTGTTTTGTCTCAAACCGCAATCAATTCAGTGCCCGCACTCGGGGGAACAGGCGTTACCAACATTGCAGGTCCGGGAACCCTGGGAGCCTTTTCAGTTTCTGCAGGTTCATTGGCCGTAAATACCCAGATAAGCTATCGTGCATATGCTACCAATGCCATCGGCACAACTTATGGCGGCGCCTCAGGCACAACTTTCTATACACATGCCAATACACCCAATGCCCCGATCGTGAACGGAGCAACGGCAAGTTCACTGGATGTTGCGATTGGTTCAGGCGATGGAAATCCTTCACCGACAGAATATGCGATACAGGAAACCGGTAGTAATAATTACGTACAATCAAACGGTTCACTTGCCGCATCGGCCGTTTGGCAGACCGCATCAACATGGGGAGTAAAGACAGTCACCGGTCTTGCAGCTATAACTTTATATACCTTTCAGGTGAAAGCAAGAAATACGGCAACTGTTGAAACTGCTTTTGGTTCGTCTGCAGGCGGGACGACTTTGAATGCAGCAGCCCCTGTTTTAACCGCTACAGCAATCGCTGATTTTGGAGCCGTGTGCACCAATACAACTGTGGGGCCTAACAGCTTTACCATTTCAGGTACAAATCTTACGGCTTCCAATGTAACGGTATCAACACTTAATGGATATAGTTTCTCAACAGATAATATCAGTTACGCGGCTTCGTTGTCTATCGGGCAGGCTGGTGGTACTTTTTCTCAATTGGTGTATGTAAAATTCAATCCAACACTGGCGCAGTCTTATGTTGGAAACATTGTTACAGGCGGCGGAGGTGCTTCAGACATTAACGTACCGGTAACGGGTAGTGGTATCAATACGGTCCCGTCTGTTACCACCGGCGGCTCATCTGCTATCACCCAGGTAGCTGCAACACTCAATGGCAGCATCACGGCTGATGGTTGTTCTGCAGTTACCGCATACGGTATAGAATACAGTACCGTAAATGGTTTTGTGAATGGTTCGGGAACGCCTGTACCTTCTAGCAATCTTAGCCTTGGGTCATTCTCTGCAGGGATAACTGGTTTAAGTGCCAACAGTACTTATTATTATCATGCTACTGCAACAAATGCCGGCGGCACGGGTTACGGTATTCAACAGAGCTTTACTACACCAGGTTTGTCCGCCCCTGTTGCCACAGCAGCCACCGCGGTCAGCAGCAGCAGTTTTAACGCTAACTGGCAGGCAGTTACAGGCGCGGATAGTTACAGGCTGGATGTAAGCACCTCGCCCTCATTTGCCAGCAGCAATGCAACAGACCTTTTCTTCTCCGAATATGTTGAAGGCTCCAGCAATAATAAATACATCGAGATTTACAATGGTACCGGGGCAGCAGTTAACCTTTCTGATTACAGGCTGCAACTTTATGCCAATGGCGCTTTAACAGTTTCCAGCCAGGTAACGCTTAGCGGTACACTAAGCAACGGTTCTACAATTGTTTACAAAAATTCACTTGCAACCATTTATGGCGGTACGGCTACAACAAATTCGGCAGCCAATTACAACGGGGATGATGCCCTGGCGCTTTTTAAGATTTCCACTAATAATTTTGTAGATATTTTTGGCCGCATTGGTGAAGATCCCGGTACCAACTGGTCTGGCGGCAGCAATACAACATTGGATAAAACACTTGTAAGAAATGCAAATGTGGGTGGCGGTGTTACAACCAATCCCGGCGCTGGCTTTCCAACACTGGCAACACAATGGACGCAATTTAATATTGATGTGGTTAGCAATCTTGGCAGCCATGCTTACAATGCAATTAGCGCTTCCTTTGTGCCGGGTTACAATAATCTTGCAGTTAATGGCCTTACGCAGGCAGTAAGTGGCCTGTCATCAGCAACAAACTATTATTACAGGGTCCGGGCCTTCAGCACAAACAGCATTTCTTCAAATTCTAATATCATAAATGTTACAACCTGCGCCGTAATTACGGCAAGCGCCGGAGCAAACGGAAGTATCAGTCCGGCAGGGCCAACGGATGCGTGTGCAGGCGGCAGTCAATCTTATACTATTACACCCAACGCATGTTACAGCATTGCCGATGTATTGGTGGATGGTAGTTCAGTGGGAGCAGTTGGTTCCTATACATTCACAAATGTTTCTGCCAGTCATACGATCAGCGCAACATTTGTTTTGAGCACTTACACGATCACCGTAACAAGTGGTGCAAACGGCTCGGTAACACCGGCCGGAGCATCTACGGTTAACTGTGGTGCGAATGCTACTTACACGATCACTGCAAATGCATGTTATAATATTGCAGATGTAGTTGTAGATGGCTTACCACAAG
>JACMPR010000287.1 GCA_014377385.1 Ferruginibacter sp.
AAATTACAAATTAATTTGAAAAAACCAGGTCATATAATGTATATTATTCATGTTATTAGCTATTTCTCCGCTTGAAACAGGGCTGCACCATCCGACTTCACCACTTTTGTTTGAGGGCCATAGAAAATGCTGAAATGAAGAATGAGGCAGCCTGTGCCAAATTATTGATGAAGCATTGAAGGGATGTTGAAAGAATTGGCCGGGTACTGACTTGCGGCGATTAAGTAATCAATGACTATTTCCGCCAGGAATGTAGCGCGACGTTAATTATGGTTGCTATGGGGTGAAACTCCGTAATTATTAAAGCAAAATAAACAGCCAAAAGCTTTAAGTAAAAACCTATTCTTCCATTCCTTATTTTTGTTACATGATAATCGATCTTCGTTCGGATACTTTTACAAAACCTTCTGCAGCTATGCTGCAGGCAATGATGAAGGCTGCTGTTGGTGACGATGTTTTCGGCGAGGACCCAACCGTTAACCAACTGGAAGTAATGACCGCTGAAATGTTTGGAATGGAGTCAGCCTTATTCTGCCCGAGTGGCACCATGACCAATCAAATTGCTATTAAATGTCACACCCAACCCGGCGAAGAGATTATTTGTGAGAAACTAAGCCATGTGTACATCTATGAGGGCGGCGGTATTGCCTTCAACAGTAGCTGCCAGGTAAAACCTATCATTGGAGACCGTGGCAGAATCAACGCAGATCAGGTCCTGGAAGCCATCAATCCTGATGACATTCACAAGCCGGCATCGACATTGGTAAGTCTTGAAAATACCACTAATCGTGGTGGAGGGGGTTGCTATGATTTTAGTGATATTAAACAAATTAGGGAAGTTTGTTTAAAACATAATCTGAAGTTACATCTGGACGGCGCCCGGTTATTTAATGCGCTCATTTCAAAGTCAGAGAAGCCAGGACAGTACGGCGGGTTATTCGACAGTATTTCTATTTGCCTTAGCAAAGGCCTTGGCGCCCCTGTCGGAAGTTTGTTACTCGGAAACAAAGATTACATTAAAAAAGCCCGAAGAATTAGAAAAGTTTTCGGTGGCGGCATGCGCCAGGCAGGTTATATGGCAGCGGCAGGAATTTATGCATTGGAAAATAATATCCATAGGCTGGCCGAGGATCATTTTCATGCAAAGGAAATAGTTGCGGCTTTGATAAAAAAAGAATTTACCGGCAAAATCCTTCCCGTGGAAACCAATATTATCATCTTCGAAGTAAAAGGTAGTTATACGCCGGCATCTTTTGCAGCATATTTAAAGAATGAAAATATTTACTGTATCCCGATATCTGCTACGCAGGTGCGCATCGTTACCCACCTGGATGTTTCTGCAGAAATGGTGAAAAGAGTTGTAGGATTAATTGAAAAAATGTAGACGAAAAGATTGCAATGATTTCTTGTGTAGAATGCAACATCAAAAACTATGTATCAGAATCCAGGATTCAGCGGAATTTTTTTTAACTGAAAAGCAAGTCGGATAACAAATTCACAATTATACATTCATAAATCGTAATTCCTTCCATGTTCCCTAAAATTAATCCCACTACCACCAATGCCTGGCAGCAGTTGCAGCAAAAATTCGATCTTATAAAGAGCAAACCTGTAAATGAACTGTTTAAAGAAGATGAAAAAAGGTTTGAAAAATATTCCATTCTGTTTGAAGACATGCTGTTCGATTATTCTAAAAACGGGTTTGACGCAGAAACGTTGGAACTGTTATTAAACCTGGCCAGAGAATGCAAATTAAAAGAAGGTATTCACGCCATGTTTGGAGCGGAAAAGATAAATGGCACTGAATCAAGAGCAGTGTTGCATACGGCCCTGCGCAATTATTCGGGTAATGAAGTGATATTGGATGGAAAAGACCTGATGCCTGAAATTAGAAAAGTACAGGAACAGATGAAGACATTTTGCAGCGATGTCCACCAAGGAAAATGGAAAGGCTATTCAGGTAAAAAAATAAAATATATTGTCAATATTGGTATCGGGGGAAGCGACCTTGGCCCGGTGATGGTTACAGAAGCATTGAAGCCTTTCTGGATAGCGGGTATACAGCCTTATTTTGTAAGCAATGTAGACGGAACTCATATCAGTGAAACATTAAAACACATTACGCCTGATGAGACGATCTTCCTGATTGCCAGTAAAACTTTTACCACGCAGGAAACCATGACCAATGCTCATTCTGCCAGAAAATGGTTTTTAAAAAACGGCGGAACGGAAGCAGATATTGCCAGGCATTTTGTCGCGTTAAGCACCAATGCCACCGATGTTGCGGCATTTGGTATAGACCCTGCCAATATGTTCGTGTTCTGGGACTGGGTTGGAGGCCGGTACAGCTTATGGAGCGCCATTGGGTTATCCATTGCACTCACAGTTGGTTACAACAATTTTGAACTTTTACTTAAAGGAGCATTTTCAGTTGACACCCATTTTAAAGAAGCTGACTTTGAAAAAAACATCCCGGTGCTAATGGCATTGCTTGGCATCTGGTACAGAAATTTTCACGGCGTATCAACAGAGGCAATTTTGCCGTACGATCAGTATATGCATCGTTTTGCGGCTTACTTTCAGCAGGGGAATATGGAAAGTAACGGTAAGTACGTAGACAGGAACGGTGAGAAAACCACTTATCAGACCGGGCCTGTTATCTGGGGAGAACCGGGAACAAATGGGCAGCATGC
>JACMPR010000288.1 GCA_014377385.1 Ferruginibacter sp.
ATTTTCCAACCAGGCACAGTTTCATATTTTGCTTTATTTAAAAGGACTGGCAGATGCATTTATAAAATTAGGTGGTAAGATTTATACACAAACAAAGGCAGAAAATATTACCAAAGAAGGAGCTACCGCAAATGGATATGCTGTAAAAGCTAACCATATAGTTGTAGCTACCAATACCCCGGTGAATGATTGGGTTACCATGCATACCAAACAATGGCCTTACCGCACTTATGTTGTTGCCGCTAAAGTTCCTAAAGGTAAATTGCCCTACGCATTGTGGTGGGATACTGGCGATCACGAATCCAAGTGGGTATCGCAACCTTACCACTATGTTCGTTTGGCTGAGTATGATGACGAATATGATGTACTTATTGCAGGTGGTGAAGACCACCGCACGGGACAGGCAGACAATGAAGAAATTAAAGAAGAAGACCGTTATACAAAACTTATGGAGTGGACAAAGAAGCGTTTTCCGGTTATAGAAGATATTGTATACCAATGGTCCGGCCAGGTAATGGAACCCATTGATTCCATGGCATACATCGGTAAAAATCCAGGTGATGACAACATCTACATCATTACAGGCGATTCGGGCAATGGCATGACACACGGAACGCTTGGCGGAATAATTATCACCGACATTATCACGGGGAAGGATAACCCCTGGATAGAAATATACAGCCCATCCCGCATTACCTTAAAAACTACCAGCGATTATTTGCAGGAATTGGGAAACATGGTTGCGCAATATGGCGATTGGTTTGCCGGAGCTGATATAAAAAAAGTGGAAGACTTAAAACCTGGGGAAGGTGGCATTTTGTCTTCCGGTTTTAAAAAGATTGCCGTGTACTGTGATGAAGAAAATAACTTACACACCTGTACAGCTGTTTGCCCTCACCTTGGAGCCATTCTGCAATGGAATGCGGATGAAAAAACATTTGACTGCCCAATGCATGGCTCCAGATTTACTACTGATGGCAAAGTCGTTAATGGTCCGGCAACATCCGATTTAAAAAAGGTTATAGTGAAGGAAGAACATCCGGTTACCTGGTAAACGTAGCGGGGTTAAATAAAAGGAATTTTTCCGCCGGAGTATTATACTAAAACATATTTTCTGTTTTACGGATGCAATATTTGCCACGCAAGCAAACTATCTGATCAATTGGGCAAGAAACAATTTCTTTTAACTCTTGCTAACGAATGCTTCAACTGAATAAATGATGAATTGATTTTATATGATGTATCTGGAGCAATTACTTAAAGGAGAAGGTGCAATTACTGCGGGAGGTGCACGTATTATTCTGCCTATTTTCATATTTCGGCATCTTCATTTAAAAAATGAAACAGCACATAACAAGCTCATTTGCAGACAAAACCTATACTGAAATCATTCTGGAAGAAGAGTTGTAAATTCTGTCAGGCAAAAATTCTCATCAATATATCATCAGATCAAAATTTCGATGATTATGATAAGAGTAAAGCTCAGAAATTTTCAAAGGACCGGGACATTCCTGCGTCCCGGGATTGAAATAAAATTGCCCTGGCAAATCATTTAAGCCAAATATTATTGTGTAATTTCTATAGTTGTATGTAGCATTTTCAGCTTGATGAGTGTGAAGCAGTAGGTTATTGAGCTATTGCATCCTGGCTTTTTTCTACAAGTGACTTGCTACCGCAAACATCTCCAATGAAGTTGAATTGGAAAAGTAATTAAAAAGGCCCCTTAAAACTACCATGCCTGCATATCATTCTGGCTGCTGCCTCAACCCTGTTCTCCGTAAAATTCGATGAAAGTGTCATTCACTGTTACTACTACAGCCTAATAACTTCACAAGTAGCTTTAAATCGCTTTTTTGTTGTGTAAAATCAAACCTACAACCTGGGTTAATGGGATATTGATTTACTGGCATGGGAGTTGATTTACCAGCACCATGAACACAAATTTCTCCTTTATATATCCGCTAACAAAAAAGAACACAGGCTTTACCCGTTTGGGCGATCAGATCTACAATCACGTGGCTGATCTGCTGGTGAAGGGCGTGGCATACATTACCAATGCAAGTATCCTGAATAATATTTCTCATCAATACAAATTCGTTATCAGCGAAATCTTGCATAACGGGAAAAATATTTATACTGAAACTGATCTCCTGGAACCAATTGAAAACATTAATGCAGCATGTATTAATCATATTGAACAGCTGGTGTATAATTCAGGGCCTGGAATGGAAGAATAGGTCATATTTTTTGAGCAAATATATACTGTGTGAAAATAGTTCCTCATTCCAAATCAGCACTAAGCCCATGTTAATAGAATAAAGGAAAAATATCTCCTTAAAATTTTTAAGAAAAAAAAAGATCCCGGTTTTCCGGGATCTTTTTTTTCTTTTTACCTGGCGACTTTGTACACGCCAAAGAATGCAAAAAGGGAATTAATGATCTTTTTCATTGGGTAACATTTAAGAGGTTAACACTTAGTTAGTAGTGCTATAACGCAAGTGGAAAGAAAAAATTGTTTTATTGGCGGAGTAAGAAATTTGCGACTGCTGTAAAAAGTGTCATTTTTAATTAAAGCGGAAAGCATTGGTAGAAGCTGCTGTGGCATATATTATAGCAAAGCGCAAACTTTGATAACAAAATTTTTAAGCACACATGGCGTAAAAAAAATTTATCTGCAAATGCTTTTTTTTGGTGGGAAACGTCGCAGCAGGTTCAATCAAAATATCATTCCTTTTATTCCTTGTCTTTAGACATCTCTGTAAAAAATTGGTGAAAATAGGGGATGGTTTCAATGCCTTTGTAAAAGTTTGCAAGGTCAAATTTTTCATTTGGACTGTGCAGGTTATCACTGTCAAGGCCAAAACCCATCAACACCACTTTTGTGCCCAGTTCCTTTTCAAACAAAGAGCAGATGGGAATGCTACCGCCGCCTCTAACAGGTATTGGTTCTTTATGAAAAGTTGATTCAATGGCTTTTGCCGCGGCTTTGTAGGCTGTACTATCGATAGGTGTTAAATAAGGTTCGCCGCCATGATGCAGAGTTGCCTTTACCGTAACATTTGCAGGTGCTATTTTATGCAAATGATTTATCAAAAGCTCTGTAATAACATTTGAATGTTGGTTAGGGACAAGCCTTGCAGATATCTTTGCAAAAGCTTTTGACGGCAAAACGGTTTTCGCACCCTCGCCGGTATATCCGCCCCAGATACCGTTTAATTCCAAGGTTGGCCGGATACCTGTTCTTTCGTTGGTAGAATATCCGTTTTCACCCCATAATTCCCTTACACCAAGGTCAGCCTTGTATTCATTTTCATTGAACGGCGCTTTTGCCATTAGTTTTCTCTCTTCTTCCGTGGCAACAATTACAGCATCGTAAAATCCTGGAATAGTAATGTGATTCTTCTCATCATGAAGGGATGCGATCATCTTCGCAAGAATGGTTATCGGGTTGGCTACCGCTCCTCCATAAACGCCGCTGTGAAGATCCCTGTTGGGCCCTGTAACTTCTACTTCAATATAACTAAGTCCACGCAGGCCAATATCAAGACTTGGCGTATCAAGACTGATCATGGAACTATCGCTTATTAAAACGCAATCCGCTTTTAAAAGATCTTTATGAGCGGTGACAAACCTGGCAAGGTTTGGAGAGCCCACTTCTTCTTCACCCTCAATACAGAATTTTATATTGTTGACAAGCGTGTTTGTTTTAGCAAGGGTTTCAAAAGCTTTTATATGCATGTACATCTGGCCCTTATCATCGCAGCTCCCTCTTGCAAATATTTTTCCATCAACAATTGTCGGTTCAAACGGACCGCTTTTCCAAAGGTTCAACGGCTCAGCAGGTTGAACATCATAATGGCCATAAACCAGTACAGTAGGCTTGGACGGATCAATAATTTTTTCACCGTAAACCACAGGGTGGCCTTCGGTTTCATAAATCTCAACCTTATCGGCCCCGGCTTCCAGCAATCGTAGTTTTACCTCTTCTGCGCAGCGCAACATATCGCCCTTGTGTTCTGTTTTTGCACTAACGCTCGGTATCCTTAGGAGATCCAATAACTCGTTTAAAAAACGTTCTTTGTTTTTTTCCTGGTATTCTTTCCAAACCTGCATACAAAAGTTTTTATTTTAAGAGAGGCACAAATCTACTCGTTTTATAATACAATTTCTGAACACACAAACAATAAAATTTATAATTCTTTCGGGTACGGGGACAATAAAATTGTTACAAAAAAATTATGATTTTAATTTGGAAATATAAATATCAGCGCATTACATTTGCAGAACGATTGCTTGTCAATTCATCAGCCTTTGTCTGGTTACATTCTTTTTTCTTCCGAATGTTTCCATCCAAAGGCTGAGTCTATTTATGAAGGATATCGATAATTGTAAATCAGGTTTTTTTAAAATCACGAACATATTGTAAGGGCTCCCGAATTAACGGGGGCCTTTACAATATGTCAGCAGGGAGTAAGCCATCAATGCTTCCAGGTCACTAATATCAACCCGTTTCTATTTTGTTTCAAACCGAAGCTGAACATAATCCCAATTTACCAAAGCCCACCAGGCTTCTATGTAATCGGGTCTCTTATTTTGATATTTTAAATAATAAGCATGTTCCCAAACGTCAAGTCCGAGAAGCGGGAAGCCCTTAATATCCGCTTTGTCCATCAGCGGGTTGTCCTGGTTAGGGGTACTTCCAATCTTTAAATTATCGTAAGCATCGCGGTACAACCATGCCCAGCCGCTCCCAAACCTGTTCTTTCCTGCATCAGCAAAAGTTGTTTTAAAATTGGCAAAAGAGTTAAAGCTTTTGTCAATGGCAGCTGCAAGTTTACCCGCAGGCTTGTTATCAGCTTTTTTTGGCCGCATACTTTGCCAAAACATTTCATGATTATAATGGCCACCTGCATTGTTTCTGATCTTAGGAGAATATTTTGCGGTTTCTGCGAGCACACTTTCCACTGTTCTGTCGTTCGCTATTCCTTCTGCGGCCGCAGCTTCTTTTAAATTTTTTGCATAAGTTGCTGCATGTTTGCTGTAGTGAATTTCCATCGTCATAGCGTCTATTACGTCTTCCAGTGCGTCATATTTATACGGCAGCGGCTTTTGGTCAAATCCCGTAGTAAATGGAGCGCCAGCTGCTAACGGCGGCGTACTGAATGATTCAAGTAAAGAACCCATTCCTGCAAGTCCAAATGTTAATGCAGCGGTACCGGCAGCAGATGTTTTAATAAACTTTCTGCGGCTGTTTGAAGTAGAATCGGCCATGGTTATTTGTTTTTAGATTAAGTAGATACTTTTTTATTGAACGTAGTGAAAAACAGTTTCGTTTTTTTAAAGAGCCTGTAATAATATTCTTTGTTGAATAACTGCGAGTCGTGCATCGCTTTATACGTGAAAAATATCCCAACAGGCACCAATACTATTATTGCCAGCCACATGCCGGTAAAGGGACTTAGAATACTATCCTTTACAAATTTTTCGCCAAAAGTGTTCAATAAGTGAAATATCAAAAAGAAAATAATGGCAATTACAAGAGGCATGCCCAGCCCACCTTTCCTGATAATGGAACCCAGCGGTGCGCCAATAAAAAACAATACCAGGCAGGCGAGCGACAAAGAAAACTTTCTATGCCATTCAACTTTATGGTACATGATCTCTTTTTCTTTTGACTTTACATCAACCGACCCGAATTGCAAAGAATTTTTAAAGTCACCTGCGATTGACAAAGCCCGGTCATGAACTCTTTCCATGGCTGAATCCGGAATCAGCTTATTTTGCGATGCAGTATCAGGAACAAGCCGCCGTGCTCTTTTCCAGCTGCTTTCCGAAATATTAGTGTAATGCAGGTAAACATTCAGGTTGCTGTAAAGTTTTTTTTCCAAACTGTCGTGTAGTTTGGTTAATGAATCAATGTTTTTATTTAATTGCCTTGAGCTAAGCATCTTAAAATTATTTCTGAAAACACTGTCAGGCGTATTTCCCTTCTGCAGCACACTCAGGTCAAATAGTTTTTTAAAATTTTTGAAACCAAGCCTTATGTATTCGGTGGAAGAATCCAATGCACTCCCTTTTTCCTGGTACCGGTACCCATTCTCCAGGTTAAATTCCAGGTAATTTTTATCATCAGAAATTTTCATGACGCCTTTCTCTGCCACGATTGTGTTATCCTGAAGGGGATTAGACTGCTCGTAGATCAATACATTCCTGATTGTTTTTCCGTCGGGATCTTTTTCACCAACCCGAATCGCATAACGGGGGATATAAGTAAAGAACTGGCCTTCTTTGAGATCAAAAGCGGGCTTCTTGTAAAAAATATCATTGTAAAGTGTTACAAATTTAAGGTTGGCATAAGGTATCACGTAGTTGGCAAAAATAAAAGTAACCCCGCAAAGAAAAACCGCCACAAACATCAGGGGCCGCATAAACCGAAGCAAGGAGATACCGGCAGCTTTGATGGCGACCAGCTCAAAGCTTTCGCCGAGGTTACCAAAGGTCATGATAGAGGAAATAAGAATGGCAATGGGCATGGCAAGCATTAGAAGGGAGGCGCTGGCATACCAGAGAAATTGACCGATCGTTGCAAAATCAAGCCCTTTTCCAACAAGGTCATCAATGTACTTCCACAAACTCTGCATCATTAACACAAAAAATGCAATAAAAAAGGTAATAATAAATGGCCCGATAAAAGATTTAATGATGAGTTTGTCTAATTTTTTTATCATACCAGGAATTTCTAAAAGCAGTTTGAAAAAAAAAGCGGTAATTTTTCACAATGCCTGATAAAACAAAAATAACCCTTTCTGCCAAGGAACGTTCACTGGTTACTAATGTAGAATGGATTTTAACGAAACAGGCGATCATTCAAAAAGTATATGACCTGTTTGCAGGAAATATTGCCGCAATAAAACATGCGGTCCTCGATAATAAAACTTTACCAGAGCCGGTAAGATTATCTGTTCCCAAAATATTTAAAGGAGAAAATTACCTGCAGTTACCTTACGTAATCATGGATTATCCGAGGTGTTTCGACAAAGAAAATATTTTCGCAATAAGAACCATGTTTTGGTGGGGAAATTTTTTTAGCATTACCCTTCACCTTGCCGGTGAGTATAAAAATATTGTAAAAGATCATCTATATAACGGCAACCATGAACCGATTACCGACCTGTATATTGGAGTTAATGAAAACCAATGGCAGCACCATTTTGAGCAGGATAATTTTCTGCCATATACACAGTTTGGCAAACAGCAACGGATTGAATTATTTGAAAAAAATAATTTTATCAAGCTGGCTCTAAAATTTGAACTGGAACATTGGAACAATATGCCGGACCTTTTTGCACAAGGTTATAAAAGTATTGCGGGGATATTGTTTAACTACCCAAACGGTGAAAAAGATCTTTAACCTGGTATTCCCACAGTTGGCTCTGATCTTTAATGTCTTTTTTTTCTGCAAAATCTTTAACGATCAGGATGGTTTGGTTGGTGACCTCTGATCTGTCTATACTGAATTCAAAATACTCGTCCTTGTGCGTGTGCGTCCAATGAAAACGGATAAATTTATCCGACTCCTTATCTACCAGGTCTGCCTTGTCTTCTGTGTCATTCCATGAAAAACTGAACAAACCATCACGTTCATCAACTTTATCAGCAAACCATTCCTGTAACCCGGCCGGGGTGCTTAAAAATTCATACAATATTCCTGGAGAACATCTAACAGGGTATTCCAACGTATATAAAACTTTCTTACTCATTCTTTTTATTTAATAACCTTGTACGGTGCAATTATAGAAAAATAATTAACCTGACAAAATTTTTACCTCACTATTTTTATTTAAGGCCCATTTATTTTGAAATGACGGTAATACCTTGTTAAGCGTATCACACATTAATTTTTTTGTTTACATACCATAATTGTTTAAATTACGTTAAGCTTATTACATTTTCTAAAGAGTTGAAAATTTAATCAGTTAACCACCAAAACCCACCCGCTTATGAGTATGCGTCAGCTGAAAATAACTAAATCCATCACCAACCGTGAGAGCCAGAGCTTAGAGAAATATTTACAGGAAATCGGCAAGGTTGAGCTGATAAGTCCGGAAGAAGAAGTAAAACTGGCCATACTTATAAAAAAAGGGGACCAGGCAGCACTCGAAAAACTTACAAAAGCAAATCTTCGCTTTGTAGTCTCTGTAGCAAAGCAATATCAAAACCAGGGTCTTACACTTCCCGATCTTATTAACGAAGGAAACCTCGGATTAATAAAGGCAGCCCAGCGTTTCGATGAAAGCCGAGGATTTAAATTTATTTCTTATGCAGTTTGGTGGATCAGGCAAAGTATCCTGCAGGCACTCGCAGAACAATCGCGTATTGTGCGCCTGCCATTAAATAAAGTTGGGCTTACCAATCGCATCAGTAAAGCATACTCGCAGCTCGAACAGGAATTTGAAAGGGAGCCAACTCCCGAAGAACTGGCATTTCTTCTCGACATCGATACAGAAGAAGTAGCTGCCACATTGGGCGTAGCAGCAAGGCATGTAAGTATGGATCAACCCCTTTTTGACGGGGAGGAAGGTACATTAATAGATGTGTTGATAAACCAGAATGCGGTCAGTACTGATAACGAACTTGCAGTAAATGCATCCCTTAAAACCGAAATAGAACGTTCACTGAGCACCCTCACCGACAGGCAAAAAGAAGTGATCCGTTTCTTTTTTGGTATCGGTATTGATCATCCCCTAAGTCTGGAGGACATTGGAGAAAGATTTAATCTTACCCGTGAAAGAGTCAGGCAGATAAAGGACAAGGCAATCACGAAGCTAAGAACGGCATCCAGGTGCAATTTGTTGAGAGGATACCTTGGAGCATGATCTGTGCAATTACCTGGTAAGTTTAGCTGCAGTATATTTCTAAAAATTTGATTTTATAACAAAGCCCGGACAATATTGCCCGGGCTTGCTTTATTTATTAAGGTCATTATTTCTTCTTTACCACCGGTATATTTCTTGTTTCATTTCCGGCAACAACTTTTACCACGTAAGTACCTGAGGCTAGTTTATTCATGTTAAGCGTATAAACATTTAACCCTTTTACAGCATTGATCACGGCTGTCTGCACTTCTTTACCTGCAGCATCAATTAGTATAATATTTACTTTGGAAGCTTCTGCCAGGTCGATATCTACCCTGCTGGTACTTACTACCGGGTTTGGATAAACGCTCACATCAAAAGCTCTGCCGTCAACTCTCACTGATTTTACTTCTGTGTACACAAACCTGCCGTCTTTATCGACCTGTTTGATCTTATAAAATACCTTTCCGATTGTGGTGCGTAAAGCAGAAAGGTTGATATCAATAGCTGTATAGTTATTGCTGGAGTTCCCGTTATTCTTGGCAGGTACAATTCCTGTTTTTTCATAACTGCTTCCGTTCAGGCTTCTTTCTATTTCGTAATGGTCTGTCATGGCTGATTCGTTCTGAACATTCCAGTTGAGGTCGGCATTGTTACCGGTTTTGATAGCAGTAAATGAAAGGAATTTTACCGGTAGAAGTACAGATGCACTGGTGCCAACAAAATCATCGCCTGTAACCGGTTGATTGTTTACCGGTACGGCGGTTCCTGTTCCATAAAACATGCTTGCTTGGTTGGTAATGTCTCCGACATTTATCTGGATGTAAAACTGCGGGCGTAAAAAGGAATTACCCGGAATATCATTTTCTATGTTGGCAAGTTGTACGATACCGTTCGTGATTCCTCCCGAGTAAGTAAGCTCCAGTAATTTATATGGAGTATTGATGCCATAGATGGTTCCTGTTGTCGCCTGTACCGTTCCTGTGCCATTGACTAAATAATAATAATACGCTCCATCATCTACGTTTAATTTCTGAATGTTAAATGTGATGTGTGAGATGGAGGCATCATGGTAGCTCTCAGCAACCACCACACCTGGGCCTGCGCTTATTGGAACCCTAACGGTAAAAACTATATTGTCGCATTTATTCGCATCAAATTCTGTGTTGGTATTTATGTACAGTGCAGTGCTGTTGGGAGTAAGGCCGTTGTTAATTGATGCTCTTACCCATTCCTGACTATAGCTACTAAGGGATGTAAAAAGAAAAAATAAATAAATAGAAATACGTTTCATAATGATAATTTATTGACTGAATTATAAGTGTTCCTTTGCTGTTACTGATGTACTACCTCCAAGAGCATTTAAAATAATAACCGGGTCATTGCCTGAACCGGAATAGATAATTGATCCGTTGAGATTAAGGTCAAATCTTCCCATACTCACATAGTTTGCTGCCGTGATGGCAAGACTTGAAGATACGTTCCCTCCAAGCCCGGTTGAAAGAATTGGACTTTTATCATTGCCCGATCCTGAGTAAATAACTGTTCTGCCGTTGATACCAGTAGTTGTCATACCATCCGTATTACCCCCACGTAAACAAAATTTTGTAACAGCATTGTACGTGACAGGGATCAAGGGCGTATTGGTTGTAATGGTTGGATCAGCGTACGCTTTGTTTGCTGCTGTAGTAAAATCCCACGAAGCGACCGTGCCATTTTCTACAAGATTTAAAGGAGATGCATTTGGTGTTCGTACACTTAGATGATTTCTATGCCCTACACTGACATGATAGAGTCCGTTTTGTTCAATTGGAAAGGAAAGGGCCGAAATACCGTCCAGGTCCACAATATCGCCATCTCTTTGAAGCAGTGCTGCCCTTGTCTGTAATTTTGTAGTGGGTACAGCAGCATCCAACAAGGTTACAAATACCCAGTCAACAATATTATTATCTGTCACCGCTGCTGTGTTAAACACCGCTGGAGCAACTGTTTCGGTTCCGCCCTGCACACCTTGCTGGATAAATTTACCGCCGGTATAGGGTTGCGCAACTGGTATCGCACCAATTGATCTAAGCTGGTCACGCATGAAACCGGCTGCAATACCGCCTCCCGTTCCTGTGTAAGCACCCTGTAAAAAAACTTTAAGATTTACCGACGCCCTGTTTACCTGTTTTACATCAGCGACGGCAAAGGTGCCGACGTTATTGACTCCCGTCCTCGTTCTTGAAAAAGGTCCGGTACCAGTTGCTGCAATTGCATTGGATGCAGGAAGATCCCAGTCGGAACCAGTGTTGTACCGGGCTACACCACTTTTCGTGCGGTTGAAACCACTCAATTCATCAGCAGCATTCCAGTTGGCAACAATGGATAAATTAGAACCACCTGCAATATCTTCCGCGATAATCCAGGAATTATTGGCGAAACCAGTTGTAGCCACGGTAACGCCATTTATTAATACATTTTGAGTAGCACGCACAGTGTAATTATCTGCAGTTCCGGCATTGCTAAGTGTAACAGGATTGTATTCTGTAAAACTAAAACCCACGGGGAATGTAAAGCCTGTGGCTCCAATATTATTTTTCTTGGTGTAACCAGTACCATTTGTAACAATGAATTTTGCGCTGGTTGCGCCGGTAATTGTTGCCGCATTGTCAAGAGTCAGGTTGTTGTTTACCAGGTTTAAATGTCCATTAGTAAATTTCAGGTCATTGTTTATTTTCAAATGACCGGTTAGGTTTACATTATTAAGGTTATCTATTTCCAGTTTCGGGATACTGAAACCATTCATATTCATTGTTTGCACAGCCGTTCCTTTCATAACGATTGTTCCTGCTCCCCCGATATTAACATTACTGCTTAGGTTTCCCTGCACTGTAACCGTGGCACCTGATTCAATAAAAAAAGATGCATTATTGATGTTTAACTGGGCCCGGCTCTCCAGAGCCATCAGCAGTATACATGAAAAAATAATAACACAAAGTGATTTGTTGGTCATAAAGAAACTTTTAATGGTATATTATTTTATAGCGAAATTAAAACACTCGAGAAATGCGCCTGGGTTTGAACCCCGCTGCAATCAGTTGGTAATTGTAGTAAGATAAGGATCAGTAATCAACAGGATGGATATTTGTTTGGCTGCGCCAGTAAAACTAAATAAAGATAATGGAATTATTGATAGTTCTAATCACCAAACTGCGTGATTTTTAAAAAAGAGTTTTCAGCTGCGGGAAGCGCAAATCAATTTTTAATTATCCTCTTTTTTCCCCGAAATTTGCACACTAATCTTTTTTTGTAATGTCTATAGAGATAAAAGTACCTACCGTAGGTGAAAGTATAAGTGAAGTAACACTTGTGAAATGGCTGAAATCGAATGGGGATTGGGCAGAACGCGATGAAGTGATTGCAGAGCTTGAAAGCGAAAAAGCAACGTTTGAGATCAATGCCGAAAAAGCCGGGATCGTCCAGCAGGTTGCTAAGGAAGGCGACACGCTTGCAATCGGTGATTTGGTTTGTACCATAGACAACGAGGCCCAAAAGCCTGCCGGGGTAGAAACTGCCGCCCCTGTTCCTGAAACGGAAAAACCAAAGGAAGCCCCATCAGAGACAGCTGCTACCAAAAAAGAAGTGCCGGTATCAGCGCCGGTAACAGAAATTAAGGCCACACCCGTGGCTGCGGCAATGATAGCAGATAAGAAAGTGGATAGCAAAAACATCACGCCTTCGGGTAGTAATGGTAGAATAATAAAACAGGACGTGCTGGAGGCCCTAAGTCACCCCGGAAGGAAGCCTGGGATTGAATTGTTCAGCAGGAATGAAAGGCCGGAAAAAATGAGCAACCTCCGCAAAACGATTAGCCGACGCCTCGTGGAAGCGAAGAATACCACTGCTATGCTGACTACATTTAATGAGGTTGACATGAGTGCCATCATGGAAATCCGGAAAAAAAGCAAGGATAAATTTAAAGAAGTACATGGCGTTAACCTTGGGTTCATGAGTTTTTTTACCAAAGCGTGTTGTTATGCTTTACAGCAATTTAAATCTGTGAACGCCTACATTGACGGAGAAAATATATTATACCACGATTATTGCGATATATCAATTGCCGTAAGTGCCCCCAAAGGCCTTGTAGTGCCGGTTATTCGCAATGCAGAAAGCCTTGGTATGGCGGGTATTGAAGCTGCGGTGCTGGATCTTGCAACAAAAGCAAAGAGCAATAAATTAACAATTGAGGAGATGACCGGCGGGACTTTCACTATCACTAATGGTGGCATTTTTGGCTCCATGATGAGTACCCCTATCATCAATATTCCGCAAAGTGCTATTCTGGGAATGCACAATATTGTTGAGCGGCCAATGGCGGTTAACGGGCAGGTGGTGATTAAACCAATGATGTACCTGGCATTGAGTTACGATCACCGCATAATCGACGGCAGGGAATCGGTAGGGTTTTTAGTAATGGTAAAACAGTTTCTGGAAAACCCGGCGTTGCTCCTGTTTGGAAAGGATCCTGTAGAAGCATTGCTGGACCTGTAGAAATTGGTAGCAGGTTCCCGGTTTTATGCATGAGATAACAGGCAGCGGCACCGTTCGCATTGATACGCCAGCACCAAGTTTTATTGACATCCCATGAGCCGTTTTCATTCTTACATATCTTCTGCTTCAGCAATTATTGACAATTACAAAGGCACCAAGCCATTTTTGTATCACCTCAAAGCATTTTTTGGGGCTGAAAAAAAATATGGATCCCGTGACAGGAAAATAATTGCTTCCCTATGCTATGGTTATTTCCGGACAGGTCATACATTAACAGACAGCACAACTGCGGAAAAAATTATTGCCGGCATCTTTCTTTTTGAAAATACCAACAATGAGATCCTTGCCCTGCTTCGACCCGAATGGAATGCGGCAGTAACCCTCAATGTCAGGGAAAAATTATCCATCCTGAAATTAGCTCCCGACGCTATCTTTCCCTTTTCAGATGAAACAGGTGACGGTATTGATGCAACGCATTTTGCACTTTCTTTTTTACAGCAGCCGGAACTATACCTGCGCATCAGGCCGGGAAGAATAAAACAGGTACATGATAAATTAAACCAAGCGGCCGTGCCATTCAAAAATATTACGGAACACTGCCTGCAAATAGCCAATAAGACAAGGCTCGACGATATTCTGACGATAAACAGGGAAGTAGTTATACAGGACCGCAACTCTCAGCAGGTATTGAATTTTATCGAAAGAAATCCTGCATATTTTTCCGCAAAACAAAAAGTTACCGCCTGGGATTGCTGTGCTGCAAGCGGCGGCAAAGCCTTGTTACTTCAGGATATTATAAAAGAAAAACTACAATTAACGGTATCGGATATACGTGAAAATATATTATTGAATCTTGGTAAACGATTCCTGCAGGCCGGCATCAACATTAATAAGAAATTTATAGCAGATCTGACAAAGGAGCCCGTGTTAGCTTCAGCTGAACTTTTTTCCATCATTCTGTGTGATGCGCCCTGCACAGGCAGTGGCACCTGGAGCCGTACGCCTGAACAACTTTTTTATTTTAATAAGAATACGATTATTGAATATGCGGAAAGACAGAAAAAGATCGTTTCAAATATTATTCCCCACCTTCAGCCCGGAGGCTTGTTATTTTATATTACGTGTTCTGTTTTTAAAAAAGAAAACGAAGAAGTGGTGGAATATATAAAAGAAAAATTTCACCTGCCTGTTTTGCAAATGGAATATTTAAAAGGATATGACGTAAGGGCTGATAGTTTGTTTGTAGCAGTTTTTTCTAACGGGTAAAAATCTGCAGGCTCGTGCTAATTTCACGAAAATAATCGCTGAGCGATTACGGGTTAATTATTTCTCTTGTAATCACTTTTTTATTATCAATAAAAACACTTAAGAAATAAGCACCCCTGTCCGCGATTATTTTATTTAAAGAGAGCATTTGTTTCTGTGAACCTGCTACCTGCTGAAACTGGTTGCTGTAAACTTTCTGGCCCAGGGCATTCTGTATTAAAATGGTAATGCGGGCTGGCGTTACCCTTCTAATGACAATGCCTACATTTTCCGCAGATTCTTTTTGTTGAACTACCGTTACACTGTTTTCGGAAATAACAGCTGCACAATCCTGGGTATTGTTAACAGTAAGTGAATCAAGGTAAAAGGTACTGTCGCTTGCAATGATCATTTTGAAACGGTAATTAACCACACCCTGCGTTATATTCCCAAGATCCTCATTGTATTCAAAATCATGCATGCCATAACTACCGGCGTTCTGCAAGCTTGTAATTGTTGCGTAACTGTTTTCACCGGAAACTTTTCTTTCCACCAGAATGGTCATGGTATTATCTGTTTTAACATGCAACTGCAATGCTGCGTTACAGTTAGTAACAATTCCCTGCTGGCTATAGGTTTTCTTTTGCAGTAGTACAAAGGCTTTTTTTGCATCAGGTATTCCATATCCAACCCGATCGTCGGGGTTGTTTGCCCTGGTTGCAGCAGCTTCAAGTGCGTCAATAATGCCCATGTTATTCACCTCCGGGAAAGCCTGCCAGAGACAGGTTGTAATGCCTGCCATGTTAGGACAGGCGTAAGAAGTTCCACTGCCAAAATCAGGCTGACCAGTACTTGTATTAGCAATTACGGTACCTACTCCAACCGCTGCCACCGCAGGTTTTACCTGCCCGTCGCTGCTGGGCCCATAACTGCTGAACCCTCCTACGTTTCCAGCAACATTTACGGCTCCAACTGATAAAATGCTATCTGCATCAGAGGGCGTAATTAAATAATGCCAGCTGCTGTTTCCTTCATTACCCGCTGCGGCAACCATCAGCAATCCTTTTGCTGAAGCAATATCTGCCACTTTCGCACTGATGCTCGTATTGCCATTCATATCCTGGTAAGTGTAGTCGAATAGTGAACCGTCAAAATCATAATATCCCAGGGAGGTAGATGTAATGTCAACGCCAACACTGTCTGCTTTTTCAACACCTGCAGCCCAGTTTTGTTCTTCTACCGGGTATTCACTCGCCACATCTTCTGTGCGATATAAATAAAAAGAGGTTTTTGGCGCAGTCCCAACAAAAGTTCCCGGGATATTTGCTGCAATAATGCTCAGGCAATGCATTCCATGTGAATCATCTGAATTTACTTCTTCTTCGTTGGCAACAAAATCCCAGGTTCCAAGTACCTGGTTGTTATTTCGGATACTGTCAAACGTTGGTAAAGAGATATAATGATAAAAGCCTGCATCCAATACCGCCATCTGCATGCCCTCTCCCCGAAATCCATGGTTGTGTAAAAAATCGCCGTTGTGTATTTTTACCTGTCCCGCCGATTGCCCGTAATTATAATAATCATTTATTCTTTGGGTTGTACTTGCTGCCTGGAGATGCCCATTTGTAAAAGGAATATCTAATTTTTTATTCACCTGGGTATTGGGTCTTCTTGCCGCGATAGGAGCGGTACTGATCACAAAAGAAAAACCATTTATTTTACTTAGCGCCTGGGCATCCGATGTCTGTATTGCGACCTGGTTGAGCCATTTGGAAACATTGAGGATAGTAACGTTTCCGGATAACCGAATACTGTCTATATAACGCGGTGTAACCGGAAGGTCACTGCTGTCAATTGCAATATTGTATTTTGTCCGACGGATTAATGCCCGCTGGCTCAGGTATTGTGAGGGATTGCCGATTGAAAAAGGGTTATCGCCTTTATCCTTAAACCGAATGATGTACCTGGTAAATTGTGCCTGGCTGTTTAAACAAACAACCGTAAAAACGCCAACCAGTAATAGAAGTTTCTGCATAAAACAAATTTATCCTTTATCGAATTTACTTAAAATAATGGGGCTGGAGTAATATGTACGTCGAAATACCGGGTATGTTGCTGCCGTAAAAAAATCCGGAACTAACAGGCGGGATGAAATTAACCGGATTGATGTTTTTGATATTTGAAATTTTGGTACCTGCATTAAGCCCATATTATTCCAGCGATCATTTACCCTTCTTGCCTGATTTAAAATAAATTTTCCCAACTTTTCTTTTGCACCGGCCGTGGTATTGTCTACGCTTTTAAGGAACGTGATTTATTGTCCGATAGCTCAAAGGCTTTTGTCGCATTCAAATCAATACCCAGCCTGAAATGCTCCATCTGCAAAAAAAATTAC
>JACMPR010000289.1 GCA_014377385.1 Ferruginibacter sp.
ATTTGATCGTCTTAACCAATGGGCAGCCAGGTTCAATAAGCTCGAAAGAATCCAATACTCTCAAATTTACCCGAATCAAATCACCTTACATCTGCGGTATTCAATCATCGAAAATCAGCGGGAAATACCTGCCACGATTTTTTCCCCGCAGATTTTAGGAGATTAAAGGCACGCAGATTTACGCAGATTTGATCGTCTTAATCGATGGGCAGCCAGGTTCAATTAGTTCCGAAGAATGAAATGCCCACAAATTTACCGGGATCAAGTCCCCTTCAATCAACGGTATTCAACCACCGCAAATCAGCGGGAAACTTTACAGCAGATTTTCTTCACCAATGAAAATGGACCCCATTTGTAAAATGATAGCCTCATTGTTGGGTTATTTTAAAATGATAATCGCGACTTTTTCTCCGAATAACGAGCAGGATTTGGAGTAAAAATCTATATTCGCAGCGCGCTAACCTACCTACCTGGCAACACTATTATTTTTTAGTAAAGACAGGCAGCCAACCATGCTTGTGAGTGAGGGTGGCGAAGCCGTTTAAAATGGAACACCGGAGGACCAGCACAGGACCCGACAACCTGTTAGGTTTGAAGCATTAAATGCCTATATTGCACCCTCGTTATTATAAAAAAAAACAAGCAATCAAATATTAAAAAGATATTATTTAATCGTTTATATTTATTTATGTAAAAACCTGGCATTAAACACCGGATGCGTACATTTTATCCAAGCCTTCCTGTTGTTTCACTACTAGATATAAATTTTGTTTAAATTCTTTGCAATTCTCTAATTATGCCAAAAATATTCACTGCTTTTGCGATTGTGTTGTTCTTCTTTTCACTTCATGCCTGCGTAGCCCCCAATAAATTATATTATTTTCATGATAAGCAGCCTGGTAAGGATACGCTGGATATTGCGACCCAGGTATCAGCACAAACCATTCAAAAAAACGACCGGCTGAACATCACGGTAAGTTCAACAGATCCGGCACTTACGGCTTATTTAAATCCCTTTAACGTACAAACCTCTACCAATAGTTCCCAACAGGCAAACACGGGATACCTCGTTAACAACATTGGAAAAATTGAGTTCCCCTTATTAGGCAGCATTGACGTTGCCGGTCTTTCTACTTCAGAGGCCGCAGGCCGGATAAAAGAAAAACTATCTTTTTTTTACAAAGATCTTTTTGTAAATGTGAGTTTGAGGGGGCAGGTATATTTTATGAACGGCAGGTCAGGAACTCCCATACCCATGATAAATGAAAGGCTTACAATTTTTGAAGCCATTACGCAGTCGGGCGTGCAGGACGCCTTTGATAAAAAGAATGCGGTGTGGCTGGTGCGGGAAAGAAATGGACAACGCACGTATACAAGGCTTGACCTGAACAGTAAAAGCATCTTTCAATCCCCCTATTTTTACCTGCAAAACAATGACCTCATTTACATGCAACCCGGAAGATTTAGTTCCTTTCTCAGCCCAACAAGTCCGGGAAGAAATATCATAACAATTACAGGTGCCATACTTGCAATATTTATTGCCATCAGAAATTTTTAAAGAATGAGTAAAGACGATTTCAACGTTTGGGAAAATAAAAACATGAATGGGGATAAGGAAATAAACATGCCTTCCAAACCACGCGTTAATTCAATAGATATTGATTTTCGAAGGGTTTTATCTGTTTGGCCATACATCATTTTATTTGGAGTAATAGGTTATGTCTCGGGCATGCTGTATCTACGTTATACAGATATCGTTTACAATGTAACAACCAGCATCAGCATCGAGGAAGACCAGGAAGTTACCATTGGCCAGGCGTTTTTTGGCAATTCACGTGACCCTTTCAATGATAAGATCGCTTTTTTTAAATCACCTACCATTGCAGCACAGTTGGTAGACTCATTGGGTTTGCGATACAATGCGCAGGCACAGGGAAGATTTAAAAACAAAGATTTTTATAGCCTTATTAAGTGGTATATCATAAAAAAAGCAGCTGCCGAAGAAGTTCCTGAGATTAACTTCTCCATTATGCCGGATAAAGATGGGTTTCATTTTACTACCGATTCCACCGACGGCAATGCCAAATGGGGGGTGCCTTTTGTTGTAAAAGGCCAAAACGTGGTGGTACTGAAATTAGAAGAGTTTGTAACACAAACCCCCATATACTGCTACAGTAAAAACAAGCTTGCAACTGCTTTTGCATTAAGCAAGGCTATCAATATCACTACAAGTAAAGAAAGTAATATCATAACCATCGGTTATTCGGACGTATCAAGTGACCGTGCGATCGATATTTTAAATAACCTGATCAGGCTGAATATTGATATCATGGAAAGCGATAAATCGAAGGCCTACTCCCAGGCTATCCTGTTTATTGAGCAAAGGCTTAATCCCCTGATAACAGAACTTGATTCCATAGAAAACTCTTTGGCAAATTATAAGGCAAGCCGTGGAATTACAGATATGTCAGCCAGCAGCTCACTGGCCTTACAAAAGTTACAGGATTACGACAAACAACTTACCGAGATTAATATTCTGAAGGCCACCATCGGCGAATTGGAAACTTTTATTAAGAGTCCGAATTTAAAAGAGACAGATCTTTCCTTTGTGGGCATCACCAATAACCCAGGTTTACAGAACACACTCCAGAATTATCAGCTAATGATGCAGCAACGGGAAAAACTCGCCCTTACAGCAACGGATAATAATCCCGCCTTGAAACTGGTAGACCAGAACCTTGCCAATATGCGCAGCAACATGGATAAACAGGTTGCGAATTATAAAAGCAACCTGGCCATTGCGGAAGCAACTTACAGGAGCAATATTGCTGAGGCAAATGCTTTCCTGCGAAGCGCCCCAACCTCCGAAAAAGAAATCATTGACAAGACCCGGGTACAAAACATCAAAGAAGCGTTGTATCTCACCCTGCTGCAAAAAAGAGAAGAGGCTTCCATTGCCAGGGCATCGGTAACGGTGAACACAAAACTACTCTATGCCCCTGTAAAATTAAATGCGACCGTTCAGCCCTCCAGGTCAAAGGTGTTGCTTGCCTTTATACTGGCGGGGTTATTTCTTCCATTGATATATGCCATCATAAAAGAGGTGATGAATCGAAAAGTGATTTCGAAAAGGCAGTTGCAGGCAATGACGAATATCCCGGTAATTGCAGAATTGGCGCAGGCAAATAATCCGGAAAGATTACCTTTTGTTATTGATGGCGCCCAACGGTCTATGTTTGGTGAACAAATAAGGTCACTTAGAACAAACATAAATTTTTATACCCCGGCAGGGAAAACCACCAATTTTATTCTTATCACTTCCAGCGTAAGTGGGGAAGGAAAATCCTTTCTTTCCATGAACCTTGCAAAGAGCTATTCGATGCAGGGCAAAAAGGTAGCGTTACTTGAGTTTGATCTTCGCAGGCCTAAAATAACGAAAGCCTTAAATCTTCCGGCAGATAAAGCAGGCCTTACAAGTGTCTTGATTGGCAAAAATGAGTTAGATGATATTATCATACCAATAGGAAAAGATAGTTCTGAAAAGTTCGATTTTTTTCCCGCCGGTGCTATCCCGCCTAACCCGCAGGAGTTGATCTCGGGCGAATACCTCGGCAGTATAAAGCAATACCTCGACCAGCGTTATGAGGTCGTTATTATTGATACACCTCCTTTCGGTATTGTTGCTGATGCGCAGATACTGGGCCAGTGGGCAGACGTAACGCTTATCGTTACCCGCTTTCAGCAAACAATTAAAGAACAGGTGTCAGAAATAAATGAATGGCACGACCGGAACATTTTTAAGAGCATCGCCCTGGTTTTTAACGGGGTGAAAAGCAAAGGCTATTTTGGCAATAAGTACGGCTATTACTACTACAAAAATAAATATGGTTATTCCTATTATTCCGGGGAAGATAAAATTAAAGAATAAAGGATAATGCCGCAGCTGTGTTTTTATACGGCTGGGTCCACCAGACAATATATAAGTTGAAAACACTAAAGAATTTATTTAAAAAGTATTTCCAGTACTTTCACTACTTCTACACCCATCTCGGCTACAGGATTTTTTTTAGCCTGTTTTTAAACATATTGGTGGGGTTGATGGATGGCCTTGGGCTGGCCATGTTCATCCCGCTCTTGCAAATGGTAGATGGAAAAAATACCAAAGCTGATAACGGGAATATGGGCAACCTCTCTTTCC
The DNA here is from genome assembly GCA_014377385.1 of Ferruginibacter sp. Taxonomy (GTDB): domain Bacteria; phylum Bacteroidota; class Bacteroidia; order Chitinophagales; family Chitinophagaceae; genus Ferruginibacter. The sequence continues at coordinate 4,199 of JACMPR010000289.1, forward strand.
TGGCGGATATTTTTAATTATTTTGGAATAACGCTGACGATGGGCGTTGTTCTCTGCGTGATATTCTTTTTCTTTACCTTAAAAGGAATCCTGAAATTTGCTGAAGGCTATGCAAGGGTGATGTACGAGCAGCGCTTCATAAACACTATCCGTACCCGCAATATTAAAGGCCTGGCAAATTTCAGCTATAATATTTTTGTAAATGCTGATACGGGAAGGATACAGAACACCTTTAGTGGCGAAGTTGAAAGGGTAAACCAGGCGTACCGGTTTTATTTTGTTTCAATTCAATACGGGATTTTTGTGCTGGTTTACATTTCTATGGCTTTGGTTGCAAATCCTAAATTTGCATTACTGGTGGTAGTTGGTGGCGGTCTTACAAACCTCATTTTTAGAAAAATGCAGAAGACGACAAAAGCACTTTCCAAAAAATTAACCACCGATAATCATTTCTTCCAGGGAATTCTGATACAAAAAGTCACCTTTTTTAAATACCTTAAATCAACGGGTCTGATTCACAGGTACGCAGATAAACTTATTCAACAGAGTAATAAAATTCAGCATACCCAGCGAAAAACAGGATTAATTGCCGCCGGGCTTGGGTCTATGAGAGAGCCTTTGATTGTCATGGTAGTAATGCTGGTGATATTGGTGCAGGTGAATGTGTTTCATCAAAGCATCGGCATCATCATTTTAAGTTTATTGCTATTCTACCGGGCACTTGTGTCACTGATGGGAATGCAAAATTTCTGGAACCAGTTCCTTAATTTCTCCGGTAGCTTACAAAATATGACGGCGTTCAATGCGGAATTAAAAGCAGGAAGGGAGAAGGTTGGGTTAAAAAGTTTCACCGGATTTAAAAATAAGCTGGAGCTTAGAGATGTTTCTTTTTCTTATGAAAATTCCCAGATCCTCAGCAATATTGATGCATCTCTAAAAAAGAATGAGACGATAGCGATTGTTGGCGAAAGCGGTTCAGGGAAAACAACGCTTATCAATATTGTTACAGGCCTGTTGTCGCCCACCCTCGGAAAAGTTTTGATTGATGGAGCCGAACTTGAGGAGTCCAATAGGGAAACCTTTCAAAGAAAGCTTGGATATATTACCCAGGAACCGGTTATATTCAGTGATACTATCTTTAACAACGTAACCTTTTGGGACGAGCCAACCGAAGAAAATAAGGCACGCTTCATTGAGGCGTTGAAACAGGCCTCTATCTACAACCTGGTAATGAGCCAGCCATTAAAAGGAGATGCCCCGCTTGGCAGCAACGGGATCAATATAAGCGGCGGACAAAAACAACGACTGTCTATCGCAAGAGAACTTTATAAGGAAGTGGATTTCCTTTTCATGGATGAAGCCACCTCTGCACTTGATTCAGAAACAGAAAGAGATATTCAGGAAAATATAGAGAAGTTGAAAGGCAGGTACACCATTGTAATCATTGCCCATCGGTTGTCCACTATAAAAAATGCAGACAGGATTATTCTTTTAAATAAAGGCAGGATTGAACAGGTAGGTACTTTTGACGAATTGCTGAGCACCTCTGCACCGTTCAAAAAAATGGTTCAGCTGCAGGGGTTTACTGATAAACTGGCAGGCAGGGAGGGTTGAAAGTAGTTACTTTCATCGTGCCATGACCATCTATTCTCCATTCCTTTTCACCTAAAAATTTAATAGTAATTATCTTTGAAAATTAATTATGGTCAAAGTTTTTTTAGTTACAAAGATAAAAAGTACCAACCTGGGCAACCAGGCGTTGTCTATGGAACTGATTAAACTTTTTGAAGAAATCATTGGAAAGCAATTTTTGTATGTAGGCGGCAGGCCATTGGGTTTATTCGGTTACAGTATTGATAAATTGAAGTCCAGCGCAGATCCTGTGGGGCTGTTTGAATCGTGGGCAGAGGCAGTGATAAACAAATATCGTCCCCTTAGTGCAGCAGGCAATGTGTTTGTTTCAAAAGTTAACAATTTTGATCTTACAGGAAATGATTCCCTGACGATGGAAAAGATCAAAAGTTTTTTCAGGCCGTTGAAACGCCGGTTTGACAAACATTTTTTATTCAATAATCAATATGTCAAAAGGCTGGATGCCATTAAAGCTTCAGATTTTTTGATATACAGTGGCGCCGGCGAAGTAAGCGATAACCATGTGTTTCTGCGGCAAATGCTTGAAATTCGCATCGCCCAGAAGCTGGGAAAAAAAACCGGGGCAGTTAACCAGTCGATAGTTGTAAAAGATGAAGCATTCAAAAAAATAGTAAACCTGGTATATGGGCGTATGGATCATATCGTGTTGCGGGGCGCCATCTCCAGGGCGGCGATCCTGTCATTTGGCGTAAATGAAAATAAAGTTTCCCTAGCTCCTGATACGGCTATCAACACAACCTGTGAACTGGCGGACGTTAAAAAGAACGGGAAGGTTGGGATCAATTTTACCCCCTTTATAAATTTCGACTGGAAGGATGTTGAAAAAATAATAAATAAAGTAAGGCAATATAACAGGGAGCTGGTATTCATCACGAATGAACCCGTGGGCGACGTTCCCATTATTGAAAAATTTAAATCAGATTTTAATATTGAGGTATTGGAAGAATCATCCGGTTATATAGACTTTACTAAGAAAATTGCTGCTTTCGAATACCTCATCGGGGCACGTTTACACGCCAATGTGATGGCACTGGCAGTTAATGTGCCGGTAGTTGCCATCGAAGGGCTTCTCTGGAAAACTAAAGAGCTATTTGAACAATTTGAATACCCGCTTCCTTCCGCAAATGTAAATGAAGCTGGTTGGGTTGATTCTGTAATAGATTCCATTGAAAAGATCGAGCAACATAAAATTGATTTCGGTCATTACTTCTCAACCATTTTACCTAAACATAAAATGGAAGTAAAAAACAATGTTACCTGGATCAATGACTTTACTGCATCAAATGGCAAAACCTCCCAATGAAAGTATTGTTCACATTAGATAGTTTGGGCAATGCCGGAACAGAAAAAAGTACGCTGGATATACTCAGTCATTTTTCCAGTGATATTGATGTCAAAGTTATTTATTTTTATCCCGGCGATCATCTAAAAAAGGCATATGAGGACGCCGGAATTGCACTACAGTTTGTAAATGTCAGTGGCAGAATGTCTATCTTAAAAGGCATTAGCCGGCTGAAAAAAATAATCAGAGATGAACGGCCGGATGTTGTGGTGTCTTCTATATTAAGAGCTAACCTTATCTCAAGAATCGCCTGCAAACAAACGAACACTAAAATCATTGGCACTTTTGTTAGTGACAGCTACAGCAGCATCCGCAAAAAGAGTTTTTCATTTAAAAGAAAAGTTGGCTTCTATTTCTACTACCAGTTAGACAGGTTAACTGCCCGCATACCCTGTGCATGGGTTTCCAATTCTGAGTGTATAAAAAAAAGCAATTGTCATTTTCTACAGGTTGATCCCGCGATTGTGAAAGTGATTTACCGGGGCCGGGATCCGCGGAAATTTTTACCAAAAGAAAAAACTTCTTCTAAAGGCATTTTCCGGTTCGTGTATGTGGGACGGTTATTGCAAACCAAGGGATTGACTGAAATGCTGTTGGGTTTTAAAATTGTTTCGGAAATATACCCTGCCGTTTCCCTGGATATTTATGGCGAAGGGAATTTAAGGAAAAATATTGTCCAGCTAGTAGCGCAGGCCGGGTTGAAGGATAAGGTTACTTTGCATGGCGTGGTTCCGAATGGTTGGGAAAA
>JACMPR010000290.1 GCA_014377385.1 Ferruginibacter sp.
GCTTCGGGCCCCAGGTCAATAATCCAGTCCCAGCTTTTTAATACATCGGTGTTGTGTTCGATAACAATAATGGAATGCCCCTGCTGCACCAATGCATTAAAGGAGGTAAGCAGTTTTTTAATATCATGAAAATGCAATCCGGTGGTGGGTTCATCAAAAATAAAAAGGATATTACCCTGCGATTTTCCTTTTCCGAGGAACGAAGCCAGTTTTACCCGTTGTGCCTCCCCACCGCTTAATGTGTTGGATGATTGACCGAGTTTTACATACCCAAGCCCTACGTCACTTAAGGGTTGAATTTTTTTAGCTACATCAGGGCCATCTTTGGGATCCAAAGTAAAAAACTCAATCGCTTCATCCACGCTCATCTCCAGTAATTCATAAATATTTTTATCATTGTATTTTACATCAAGCACCTCTTCTTTAAAACGCTTGCCATTGCAGACATCGCAAACGAGGTGTACATCGGCTAAGAATTGCATTTCAACTACCTGCTCGCCTTCGCCTTTACAGGCATCACACCTGCCACCATCAACGTTAAATGAAAAATGTTTGGGCATAAAACCACGCATTTTGCTCAAAGGTTGTTTCGAGTAGAGGTCGCGAATCTCATCATAGGCTTTAATGTAAGTAACGGGATTGCTTCGGCTTGATTTACCGATCGGATTTTGGTCCACCAGCTCTACCTGTTTAATATGATCAATATCGCCGCCGATGCCATGAAATAAACCAGCCTTGTCTACAAACTCCCCTTTTATTTTTTGTAAGGCAGGATACAATATTTGCTTAACCAATGTTGTTTTGCCACTTCCACTTACCCCACTCACGGCACACAACACATTTAATGGAAATTCTACACTAATATTTTTAAGGTTGTTTTGAACAGCGCCGTCGATTGTTATAGACCTGTTCCATTTACGCAGATTTTTTGGAGGATCTATCGATAATTTGCCCGATAAATATTTTCCCGTCAGGCTATTTTTATCTGCAATAAGTTCATCATAATTTCCTTCTGCAACTACCTCGCCGCCAAGATGGCTTGCAAACGGCCCCATATCAATAATATGATCAGCTTCCCGCATCATCATTTCATCATGCTCTACTACCACTACGGTATTGCCAAGATCCCTTAATTCTTTTAAAACAACAATCAGGCGCTCTGTATCCCTGCTGTGAAGCCCGATAGAAGGTTCATCCAGTATGTACAGGGAATTGGTAAGGTTGCTGCCAAGGCTACGGGTTAGCTGTATGCGCTGGCTCTCTCCGCCACTTAAAGAATTTGCAAGCCTGTTTAAAGTAAGATACCCGAGACCCACATCTATCAATGTTTTTAAACGATGATGAATTTCTATGAGTATCCTTTTAGCTACCTGGCCATCATATTCACTTAATTCCAATTTCTCAAACCAAAGCTGCAGGTCTTTTACCGGCAGTTCGCACAACTCACCGATATGCTTACCCGCTACTTTAATATACAGGGCTTCTTTACGTAGCCGGTATCCTTTGCAATCCGTGCACAAAGTTCTTCCGCGGTAACGGCTTAACAAAACCCGGTATTGCACTTTATATAAATTCTGTTCTACTTCTTTAAAAAAATCATCAATGCCTTGCACATATTGGTTGCCCTTCCAAAGTTGTTCCAGTTGCGCAGTATTTAGATCCATCACGGGTGTATGAACCGGGAAGTCGAATTTCTTTGCCGCTTTTGTAAATGCTTCCTTCCACATGCCGAGCTTCTCTCCTTTCCAGGGTGCCACGGCGCCTTCATATACGCTTAGCCGTTTATCCGGGATGATAAGATCAGGATCAATGCCGAGTATTTGGGAAAAACCCTCACAGGTTGGACAGGCCCCAAAAGGATTATTAAAAGAGAAAAGATTGGGAACAGGTTCTTCAAACTGAATCCCATCCAATTCAAACCTATTGCTAAAGTTCAAATTTTTTTTTGCGTTGATCTCCAATTCCATCATGCCCTCTCCTTCGTAAAAAGCGGTGTTTACCGAGTCGGCAATACGGTGCATATCATCTTCATCAAAATCTTTTTTAACCAGCCTGTCAATGAGCAGGTAGGTAGCTACAGGTTTACCATTATCCATCGTTGAAATAAAAGACTGCAGGTCCTTCATTTCAAGCAGGTCTTCAATTCTTAAAATTTCTTTGTTGTTGTATAAACGGGAAAACCCTTTCTGTAATAAAATATTCAGCTCTTCTTTAATATCGCGGTTGCGACCCTTTTTAAAGGGTACCAATATAAGTATTTTGTCTCCTTCCTTCAATGCACGGATTTCAGTTATTACATCAGCGACATCATCTTTTTTCACTTCCCGTCCGCTTATGGGGGAGATCGTTTTACCTGCTCTTGCAAACAGCAATCTCAGGTAATCATAAATTTCCGTCATACTACCAACGGTACTTCTTGGCGTGCGGGTTATTACTTTTTGTTCAATGGCGATGGCGGGGCAAAGTCCTTTAATATAATCAACATCTGGTTTATTCATACGCTGCATGAACTGGCGGGCGTACGCACTAAGGCTTTCAGCGTAGCGTCGTTGTCCTTCTGCAAATAAAGTGTCAATAGTTAAAGATGATTTTCCTGAACCTGATACGCCGGTAACTACTACGAGTTTATTGCGTGGAATGGTTACTGTTATATTCTTTAAGTTGTGAACACGTGCGCCTTTTATTAAAATATCATTGTTAGATAAATATTGTGCAGCATTCTTTTTTTTCTTTACAATTTTTGTTTCCATAATACGATGCAAATTTACCGGAATATGAAGTAATTACTGTCAAATGTGAAAATCTTGGTAAAGTCACTACGTAGTTATACGAATGATTTCGAGAACAAGTACTTTAGTTTTACAATCTACTAAAAAAAGTTTCCAAAAGATTTGGCGGTATATATTTTATTTCTACTTTCACAGTCCAATATCCAATAAACGAAAAACCGGAGATGCCTATCAACACAGACTTCTACGTTCCTTTTCTCTCTTATTGGACCCTGTAACAAAATAGTCCTAAACCATTTAAACTGTAGAAGTTTATGAAATGCCTTCAAAACCTAACTGACCAGCAACTCGTGCGTTCATACATGGACGGCGACTCCAATGCCCTTGCAACTTTAGTAGTACGTTACAAGGACAAAATTTACACTTCCATTTACTTATTGGTAAAAGACAAATATCTTGCTGAAGATATTTTTCAGGATGTGTTTATCCGTATAATTGATACGCTGAAAGGCGGCCGTTATACAGATGAAGGAAAATTTTTACCATGGGCCATGCGTATTGCACACAATCTATGTGTAGATCATTTTAGAAAAGTTAAACGTAGTCCAAGCATTAAAACAAGTGATGACCGCGACATTTTTGAAGTGCTTAACTTTTTTGAAGCCGGTGCAGATCAAAAGATGATGGCTGACCAAAGCCACGATAGGGTAAGAAAAATGATCGATATGCTTCCGGAAGATCAGCGTGAAGTCATCATCCTACGTCATTATGCTGATTTAAGCTTTAAAGAAATTGCAGGTTTAACAAAATGCAGCATTAATACGGCGCTTGGCAGAATGCGTTACGGTTTAATTAACCTGCGCAAAATGATGACTGAAAAACAGATCGCTTTGTAAGATTTCTAGCCCCCAACTATATATTAATCCTTCCTGTTTATTTAGGAAGGATTTTTTTTACGCAAAAATGCTAAGAAGCAAAGTTTCCAGGGAATCTTTTTAAACTTCAGGGATTCAGGAAACATTTTGACAATTTATTTTTTATGGAAGGCATTTAATCCGCACTGCAACCATTGAAGGTATTCTTTGGCTGAAGGCGTATATCCAACAGGATGCGTAAGTAAAATCTCCTCCGTATTTAAAATAGCATACAGAGGTTGTGCATTGTTCAAAAAATTCTCGGTTTCAAAAGTAGCCCACTTATCACCTACGGTATTGATCTCCTTTTCTATGCCTTCTTTTGTTTTGTAAATGAACTGTTGGGCGGCAGGGAGTTTCTTTTTATCATCCACGTAAAGGGAGATGACGATGAATTTTTCTTTCATCAGTTTATATACCTCCGGTTGACTCCATACTTTTTCTTCCATCCGACGGCAGTTTACGCAGGCGTAACCTGTAAAATCAAGTAAGATAGGTTTGTTTTCTTCTTTAGCCA
>JACMPR010000291.1 GCA_014377385.1 Ferruginibacter sp.
AGTTGTCCCGTACCCACATATGGCCCGGATATAACGATGCCGCTTGTACCATTTCTGAATGAGTTATTGGTAAAGGAATAATCCGCTGAAGCTGTGAGAGTTTCACCGTTTATTAATTTTCCTGCCCCCGCTGTAGATAAAAAATCGCAATTAGAAAAGGAAAGCCCTGAGGAGTTGCCTGATATTGTTACTACTTCTAAAAAAGCAGTAAAAGTTATGGCTTTAAATTTAAGGTATTGTGCACCGTTGATAAATAATCCACTGAAAAAACCGGTGAAACTTCCCTGCGAAAAAACTACTTTGCTGCTGTCCAGGCTCTGACTCTGAAAAGTAACTGTATTTATTGCCGATGAACCGGGAATAAAATTGATGGTATCAGATTCAATGTAATTACCATCCCTTATATTATATATAACAGGACATGTAATACCCGCAAGCGATACATAAGCAGAGGCGTTGCTTAATGAAGTGAAATCCGGTGTGGCACCTCCAATGGTATAACTGCCGCACAAGGCGGGGTATACCGTTTTTGAAGTACTGTCGTTAAGGATGTTCTGATCAGTAATTCCATTGGGAGAAGAAGTCCAGAGTTTTATAACATACTTGATTGGTGTGGTAAAATTGAAAGTTCCTATAGGAAGATTTATCGCAGAATCGCCCGTTGCAATATTACCGGTCCATGCATAAGGCGTTTGCAAAGCGCCGTTCACACTCCAGTTTACAGACGCGGATGTAAGATTGTTGTTACCGTAATTACGAATTGACGCAATAACGTTATTTGATCCAAGTAAAACAGGAAAGCCAAAATTTGTGACGGCGAGTGCACCGCCATCGATGTTATTTAGTGAGAATTCATCTGCACCTATTGATGGGTTTGAAAGACTTCTCGTGCTGTCATCAAAATCTTTAGGCACATTTACAAGTGGTAAAGCTTTCCCATAAATGTCCACTGCGCCTGCTTTATTTTTATCTATATGCAGGTTTGAACCGGCGTTTACAAATGATGCGGTAGTTTTTACACTGGCGGCATCTTTACCTGTAGCTTTCCACTGCGCCAGCGTGAACATAGTACCATCCCGGTTTACTGTTTTAGTTGAATCTGTAATTGCATAAGCATTATTAGTACTGCTGAGCGTGGGTAAAATTGAAGCAGTAACATTAAGGAGACTGTTGGCGCTGCCTGATGTGGTACCCGGTACGCCTTTTACCATTAAGTTGTTTCTGAAGGAAGTATTGCCGCCGCGCAGCGCCACCAAATCACTGTTACTATTGGAGCTGTCTACAAAGCTGTTAAAAGCGATATCATGATATGTGCCGCCCGAATAGAGATTCAAGGCATTACTGCGCTTTGAAACAGCATTATTATAAATTTTTACAGGTAAAGCAGCAGTACCGTTGCTCGTAACATTTATACCCGTTATTCCGTTTGCATTAATAATATTTCTTGTAATACTGATGTCATTTCCTGTACCTGAAGTGGAAACATTTATACCCCCTGTAGAATTGTAGCCGTACTGGTAACATGTACCGGCATAAAGGAAAGTGCATATCTGAGCAGTATTTACAAAATTACTGTCTATAACAAGTGAATTATTTCCGGTAAATGATCCCGTAAGATTAATTCCATAGCCCGCATCGCTGCTGCCGCTGCTGTAAAGTCCTGCGAATGTATTGCCTTTTATAAGCCCGTTTTTAATCGGTAAAAAAATCCCGTTTGGCCCGCCTTTTTGAAAACTGTTATTTGTAAATACTATATTACTGTCTATAGGCGGTATGTTAAAGACCGGCACATAAGAATCAATGTGAGAATAATTAGGATTTAAGAAGGCAGCGGTGAAAACGCAACTGTCAAAAGTGATGAACCTTGTTTTATTGGTAAATTCTATTTCCCTTGAGTAAGAACTCAAAGACTGAAAGGTTATATTTTTAAAAGTAGTAAAAGCGCTGCTATCCAGACGTAAGGTGGCTAATGCAAAGCCAACGCCGGTAGAAGAAAAGGCAAGTGTATCTGCCGCGGCGCTGTTCATTTCCCCCTTAAAGGTTATGGTATTAAGAGTACTGCCCCCGCGAATGAACTTTATGGTTGGCTGCTCTGTATATTTTCCGTTTCTTATTAAAATATTTACTGCACTGTCCACACCGCCGTAATTCAGATATTCCGCTGCTTTTACAAAACCGGGCAGGGATGGTGAAACTCCTCCTATAGTGAAATTGCCCCTTGCGTATGGCATGATGCTGTCTACCCTTATTGTATCATTTACCGGCACCATATCCGGAACTGCATTTGGCAGATCTGTCCAAATTTTAAGAGCGCTGTATTTCATCATCGCAAATTGGTAAGAACCGAAGTTCACCGTCTGGCTGCTGTCGTATGCAAGGCTGCCTGCCCAGGAATATGCAGGAAGTTGTTCAACTCCATTTACTGACCATCTTATTTTTACCTGGTTTAAAAATGCTGAACCATTATTTAAAAACTTAAGCGAGAGCTGTTGAGGTGCATTTCCCGTAAAATCTTTTTTTAACCCTACAAATTGTGTTGCAATCACATCTGCAGAAGGCACCTGGAATTCATCTGCGCCGATGCAGGGATTGAGTTGGTTGCGGTTATCATTATCAATATCATTCAATACGGGGCTCATAACGGGCCATGGTGTGCCTTTTGCAAGCAAAGCAGGGTGCGATGTGTGAAGATCCAGCGAGTCAGGATATTTCGGATTTGCATTTTTGCCGTTAGCATTGCTGCCGCTGCCTGCCTGATATGCAGCGAACGTGGCATAATCAATGTTCGTTGGATTTTGCAGCTTCCTTACCAGCACCGTTCCTGATGTATAAAAGTCATTGTAGTTTGCAAAGGCAGGGTGAACATCAAAAGCCATTACTCTTTTACCGTTGGTAGAGGCAAACACGTTGTTTACACATGCGCTGACGTTGCTACCCAGTATGGGGCCGTCACCGGAGCCCACTGTATTGAAGTTGTTGTAATAAAGCTGTGTAGGCAAACCGGAGAATTGCAGTTGGTTCGTTACAGTAAAAAAATTGTTCCTGATAACAAGCTTAAGATTTGAAATGCTGTCTTCCGTAAATTGGGTCGTATGTATGCCCTCAAATTTATTGCCCTGTATAAACGCCGTGTCTGTGCAACTGCGATATTGAATAGTGGCGCCATAAGGATAAGGCTGATAAGTACAGCACCCGATTAACGAATAGCCCACATTTGTCATATTGATATTGCGGAAAATATTGTTTTCTATTACAGGCCTCGCAATACGCCGAAGAAGTATTCCCCATGCTGCGCCTGTAACTCCTGAACCTGCGCTAACGTTATTCAGCAACTGCTTGAAAATATTTCCTTTGATCTGTATACCGGTAATTTGTGCTGTAGTATAAGATTGAATGGTAACAGCGCCCTGCGGCTGCGTCTGGCTGTTAAATAAATTCTGAGCCTTGATGTAGTTATTGTTTAAAATAAGGTTGTTGCCGGCGTTCCAGCTAAACAATCTTATTTGGTTATTGGTAAAACTGATGTCGCTTACATTGCCGCCAACAAACACCACATCAAAATTGAGTTTGGTTATATTTACGAAGGACGTACCGTTAATGCCGAATACGGAAATATTAACCAGAAGGCTATCATTGGAGAATGACGTGAAGGTAATGGTGTTGGTAGCGGAAGAGCCGTTTACAACTCCAAGGGTCATGTTTGGCTCGTTATAAGTACCGTTGTAGATCAATATCTTCACCGGGCCGCTTATACCATTAGTCATCATGGCGGTATCTGCCTGGCCAATACGTATAAAGTTGGTGGGTGAAAATGCGGCAGCGGGATTTACGGTATAGATACCCGTCATCGCAACTGTGGGCGCCTCACCTGCAGGAACAGGCGGATTATTTTTTGCAAAAGAAACTGTACAATTAAATGCAAAAAGAGCGAGCAATAAACATATAGTCTTCATGAAAGATAATTTTTATCGAATATAGTTCATTTGGTAAAACGCTTATGTACGTACTGGTGGGTATATTTCAAAAGAAAAAAGGGCATGCAGATCGTCATCTTACATGCCCTTTCGGGTTAGAAACTATTAGATTAGCAAAAAAAGACGTGCATGGTTTAGCGGACTGTGGAACTACTCAAAAGTCTTTGACTACCCTTTTGATGTTGCTATTGCTTAATTTGGGTTAAAAAATTCAGCCGAATTCATAGGCAAAAAAAATGCGCTGAAATTTTCCTGCAGAAAACCTCAGCGCATAGGCAGGAATTTTATTTTCCTATTCCTTTATCATTCTACCTGTTGCAGCTACAACACCGTCTATGATTATTTTATACAGGTATATTCCTTTTGCTAATATCGCAGCATTTACTACAGTAATGCCTGCACTCAGCGGGTATTGCAAAACTGCCTTGCCATCTGCACTGTACATTTGTATCATACCTTTTTTGTTGCTGCCATTATCTACTTTAAAGTTTGTTGTAAACACTGTAGGATAAACATTTATGCTGATCGCTTTGCCTTTATTTACCGATACCACATAGCTAAGCATAACAGGGCCGTTAATATCTACCTGCTTTATTTGATAATAATTTATTCCATCCAC
>JACMPR010000292.1 GCA_014377385.1 Ferruginibacter sp.
AAATACTGAAGGGGAAAATTTAAAACTTCCACCTCAACTATTTTTTCCAAGGAACCAGCTATATTTAGCAGCATCTCAGAAAAAATGGTTCGTTGGCACATGCCGCCACTCTATATAATTGAGAATTTTAAAACTTATCAACAGCTTGTTTAAAACAGGCTAACCTTTCTGTTTAACTCATTGACTATATTTGTCGCAATCGTTTTTTACTAAAATTATTAGTAGATTTGCGCCGATAACAGGATCGAACCAATCAAACCATGGCAGATAAAAATTTGTTTGAATACACGGAAGCCAATATCCGGAGCCTTGACTGGCAGGAACATATCCGGTTGCGGCCCGGCATGTACATTGGAAAACTGGGAGACGGAAGCAGTCCGGATGACGGTATTTATGTATTACTTAAGGAAGTGATTGACAACTGCATTGATGAACATACCATGGGACATGGCAAACATGTGGATGTAACAATTGATGGCAAAACCATCACAGTAAGAGATTACGGGCGTGGCATCCCGCTTGGAAAAGTAGTGGATGTGGTGAGCAAAATGAACACCGGGGCAAAATATGACAGTAAAGCTTTTCAAAAAAGTGTGGGCCTTAACGGGGTAGGAACAAAAGCCGTAAACGCATTAAGTCATTATTTTAAGGTTACGGCTTACCGTGAGGGGAAAGAAAAAACGGCAGAATTCCAAAGAGGCCTGCTTACAAAAGAGTATAAGGAGATGGCAACGAAGGAAGAAAACGGAACTTTCGTAACCTTCATACCCGATGAAAGTATTTTTAAGAATTTCCATTTTGTGCAGGAATACCTTGACAACCAGTTTTGGAATTACTGCTACCTCAATGCGGGTTTGGTTATGAACCTGAACAGCAAACGGTATGTAAGCAAAAATGGTTTGCTGGACCTCCTGCAGCGCAAGACGAATGCTGATGAGATCCGTTATCCCATCATCCATTTAAAAGGAGAAGACATCGAGATTGCACTGACGCATGAAAATGCTTACGGCGAGGAGTACTACAGTTTTGTAAACGGCCAGTTTACTACCCAGGGAGGTACGCATCTTGCCGCCTTCCGGGAAGGATATATAAAAACGATCCGCGATTATTACAAAAAGGATTATGATGCAGCGGATATCAGGGGAAGCATTTGTGCGGCTATTTCTGTAAGGGTGCAGGAGCCTATATTTGAAAGCCAGACAAAAACAAAGCTGGGCTCGCAAACAGTATATGATGGAGGCCCCAGCATGAAAAATTTTATCGGGGATTTTTTAGCAAAGGAACTTGATAATTTTTTACACCGAAATCCCGCTACCGCAGATGCGTTAAAGCGACGGATTGAGCAAAATGAGCGGGAACGCAAGGAACTGGCTGGCATAAAAAAACTTGCCAACGAAAGGGCTAAAAAAGCAAACCTTCACAATAAAAAATTGAGGGATTGTAAATTTCATTACAACGATGAGGCCACGGGAAAAGACAAAGACAACATTGTAGAAAAACAAAAAGAAAGTACCATTTTTATTACGGAGGGAGACAGTGCCAGTGGATCTATCACAAAATCAAGAAGCGTTAATACGCAGGCCGTCTTCAGTTTGCGGGGCAAGCCGCTCAATTGTTATGGGCTTACTAAAAAAGTTGTGTATGAAAATGAAGAATTTAATTTACTCCAACATGCGCTGAATATCGAAGAGGGTTATGAAGGACTGCGTTACAATAATATTGTAATTGCTACTGATGCTGATGTGGATGGGCTCCACATCCGGTTATTGCTGATGACATTTTTCCTTCAATTCTTTCCGGACCTGGTGAAGAACGGGCATATTTACATCCTGGAAACGCCTCTTTTTCGTGTACGAAATAAACAGGAAACGATCTATTGTTATGATGAAGAAGAAAAGCAAACTGCTGTAAAAAAGCTTGGGAACAAGCCGGAAATCACCCGGTTCAAAGGACTGGGAGAGATCAGCCCCGAAGAGTTTGCCCGGTTTATCGGCCCGGACATCAAATTGCAGCCGGTGATTATGGAGACAGGCGAGCATGTGCAAACCCTGCTTGAATATTATATGGGAAAGAACACGCCTCAGCGGCAGGATTTTATCATAGACAACCTTCGCGTTGAGCTGGATATTTCGGACGAAATTTTAAACTAGAAAGCAGGTGACGATCGTTTGTAAAAATTGTGCTACACATTTTCATGGTAACTTTTGCAGTAACTGCGGACAAAAATCTACTGCAGGCAGGCTAAAAGTATCACACGTACTGGAAGAATTCTGGCATAATTTCACGCATACGGATAAAGGCTATTTATCTCTTTTGCAAAATATGATACAATCACCCGGCATCGTGATACGCGAATATATCGAGGCAAAAAGAAAAAAGCATTTTAACCCCTACACCTTTTACCTGGTAACAACTGCATTGCTGATTTTCGTTACCGGGCTTGTTTATAAACTTGAGGATAAACTGTACAATTATAGAAACGAATATGGTCAATATATCAATACCAGGTATAATATAATTGTACTTTGCTGTTTACCGGCATTGGCATTTTTACTGGGCTTGATTTTTTACAAAAAAAAATACAATTATGCAGAATGGGTGACCTTCCTGGTGTTTACATACGGCTTCATTAATTTCTTCCAGGTAATTATCCAACTACTGTATTTTCCTTTGATAAAGTATCATGCCGCTTTCAGGGGGTATACCGAATTAATGGGCTACTTTATTTTGCTGTATGTACTTATAAAATTCATCCGTCCCGTGTCGGTTGCACAATGGCTGCAATGCATTTTTGCCACATTTATAGTTTATTTTGTTGTGGAGATGCTGGCGGCAATGGTAGCACTGGGGTTATGGGGTGTGCCGCTGGATAAATTGCTATACATGCTCAAACACCCCTTTTAAAAATAAATCACTTTTAATTTATCACGCTCAACTCCTGCAATGATTCATATAGTTTTTAATGAAGCTGATGTAAAAGTCCTTGAGGCGGCTATCGCCCTGGATGAAACGCTTTCCGGCAATGTAGTGCAAATAAAAGATGACCTCGCCGTTGGCCCACTGGGAAATATTTATATTGGTGAAGGCATTGAGGCCCGCAGGCAGTGGTGGCGGGATGTACTGGACGGTGGAGACTACCACGGAAAAGTTGATAGCGGCGAACCCGACGATTATCAAACTGCAGCCGAACTGGTTGGGACCATGCGCCGCAACGAAGCAGAAACCATTTGGATATGGGCCGCTCAAAACAAACATGATGTAAGCGGTTATTACTGGTTGCTCCATTACATGAAAGAATTCCAGGGTAGGGTATTCATTTTATACCTCAACAACCTGCCATTCATTAATGAAAAAGGAAATATTTTTTACCCGTCCTGGCTGTATGAAATTCCGGCAAAAGAATTTTTAAAAGCAAAAAAGCTTGCACGGGAGATCACCCTTAGTGAATTTGAGGTTGATCCCGATGAATGGATAAAGATCTGCAATGAAAACAAAGGCGTGCGTTTGCTGGAAGGTGGCAAAAAGTTAGAACAAAAAGACTATGATTTTTATGATGCGGAGTTAAAAAAATTTATCACGCCGGACTGGCAAAAGGCCTCCCGGATCATCCACCAGTTTTTGACAAAATCCAAACAAACCACCGGGGATGCATACCTGCTTTGGCGCTTAAAAGTAATGATTGCCCAGGAAATGTTTGACGTACAGGGAAAGGTAGAAAATATGAAAGAATTTGAATTGAAAACCAAATAAAAGCATTGCAGACCAGGCATTTGCAATATCCTCCTGCCAGACTAATAAAATAACAATTAAAAACTGGTAAATTATACTCAATGCCTTTTACCTGAAATTGAATACCCGATACCATGTCTAAAAAAATAAAAGAAGAATATTCTCATAGTGATACCGGTGTGAGCGGCCAGTACAAAACCTGGTTTTTGGATTATGCCAGTTACGTAATATTGGAACGTGCCGTTCCCGCTGTTGAAGATGGTTTAAAACCGGTTCAGCGCCGTATCCTCCATGCGATGAAGGAAATGGATGATGGCCGTTTCAATAAAGTGGCAAACATCATCGGGCAAAGTATGCAGTACCACCCACACGGGGATGCAAGCATTGGGGATGCACTGGTAAATCTCGGGCAAAAAGATCTTTTGATAGAAACGCAGGGAAACTGGGGTGATGTAAGAACCGGCGATGAAGCTGCAGCGCCAAGATACATCGAAGCGAGGTTAAGTAAGTTTGCGCTGGAAGTTGCTTTTAATGCTAAAACCACCAACTGGCAGTTAAGCTACGACGGCCGCAAAAATGAGCCGGTTACCCTGCCCATGAAATTTCCTTTGCTGCTTGCCCAGGGTGCAGAAGGCATCGCCGTAGGCCTGGCTACAAAAATTCTTCCTCATAATTTTTGTGAACTGATAGAAGCTTCCATCAAATATTTGCGGGGAAAGAAGTTTGAAATACTTCCTGACTTCCAGACCGGGGGCACCATGGATGCCGCCAATTACAACGAAGGCAAACGCGGAGGTAAAATAAGGGTACGGGCATTTATTGAAGAGGTTGATAAAAAGACGCTGGTGATCCGTAGTGTACCCTATGGCGTTACTACCACCCAGTTAATGGATAGCATCGTTAGAGCAAATGAACAGGGTAAAATAAAAGTAAAAAAAGTAACCGACCATACTGCCGCTGATATCGAGGTCATCATAGAACTTGCGCCCGGCATTTCTCCGGATATCACCATTGATGCATTGTATGCATTCACGGATTGCGAAGTAAGTATTTCGCCCAACGCCTGCGTCATTGTTGACAACAAGCCCCAGTTTCTGAGTGTACAGGAGTTGCTGAGAATCGCGGCTGACAACTCAAAAGAGTTACTAAAAAAAGAACTCGAAATAAAACTGGCCGAGTTACAGGAGAAATGGCATTACACTTCACTGGAAAAGATATTCTTCGAGGAAAAGATATACAAGGAACTGGAGAAAAAGCATGAGACCTGGGAAAAAGTACTGTTATCAATAGATAAAGCCTTTACGCCCTTCAAGAAACTATTAAAACGGGAAATTACCAGAGATGATATTATCAAGCTAACCGAAAAACCTGTACGCCGTATTTACCGGCTCGATATTGATGAGTTGAATGAGCAGATAAAAAATCTGGAAGCAGAGATCAAAAAGGTAAAACATGAACTGGCCAACCTGGTTGATTATGCAGTTGCCTATTATGAAAACCTGTTGAAGAAATATGGCAAGGGCCGCGAACGTAAAACGGAAATAAAATTATTTGACGTAATACAGGCAAAAACTGTGGCCATTGCCAATACCAAAATATATGTAAATGTAGCAGATGGTTTTATTGGAACCGGCTTAAAGAAAGATGAATTAATCGCCGAGGTGTCAGACCTTGACGACATCATTGCCTTTACCCGGGGAGGCATCATGAAGGTGGTAAAAGTTTCGGATAAAGTATTTATTGGAAAAGACATTATCCACGTGGCGGTTTTTCAAAAAGGAGATGAACGCACCACCTACAATATGATCTACGTGGATGGAAAGACGGGCGTGAGCTTCGCCAAGCGTTTCAACGTAACCGGGGTAACCCGCGACAAAGAATATGGCCTCACCAAAGGATCAGAAAGAAGTAAGGTGCACTATTTTAGCCACAATGCCAATGGAGAGGCCGAACTGGTGAAAATAATCCTCAGCCCTAACTGCAGTGCCAAGAAAAAGGAGCTGGAGTTTTATTTTGAAGAACTGGAAATAAAAAACCGCGGCAGCATCGGAAACCAGGTAACTAAATACCCGATAAAAACGGTGAAATTTAAGGAGGCAGGTAAATCAACACTGGATGCAAAAAAACTTTGGTTCGACAGTAAATTCGGGAGGCTGAATATCGAAGAGAAAGGTGAATATCTCGGAAAATTTGAAGCAGAAGACAGGTTGCTTTTAATTTATGCGGACGGAAATTACGAGATACTCGACCAGGAATTAACCCAGCGTTTCGACCCGGATAAAATGTTACTGATCGAGAAATACGATGCCGGTAAAATTATCACTGCCGTTTACCTTGACAATGAAAAAATGCAATTTAATATTAAACGTTTTAAAATAGAAACCACTACGCTTAACAGTAAGTTCTACTTTATAAAGGAGGGAAAAGACAACAGGTTGGAAACAGTGACCACAGATACAGCCCCGGTGTTAAAGGTGCAAACGGGTCGCGGTCAACAAGTGAACAAAGCAAAATTTAAGGTTGAGAAGATGGTTGAAGTGATGGGCTGGAGAGCCATTGGAGCTAAACTGGTTGATTTTTCCAAGTCGGTAGAAATGGAGTGGGAGGCA
>JACMPR010000030.1 GCA_014377385.1 Ferruginibacter sp.
AAATCATAAAAGTGAATTTGCCCGTCAACCAGGAAACTGCCATCCTGCCGCTTGATGATCTCATATTCTTCCTGCCCGGTTTGCGGTACATCTCCAAGTATCGCTTCCATGATGTCATTAAGAGTTATCATTCCTTCAAGTGTGCCATATTCGTTCACAATAAAACAGGAATGAATTCTTGTACCTTTAAATTTTTCCAGCAACTGGTAAGCCGTGTTGTTCTCCGGAACAAAAAGTGCAGGTTTAATTAATTGTGCCACCGGTGTTCCGGGAGAAGCCTTCAGCATGTCTTTCACGTACACCAGTCCTTTGATGTTGTCAACAGATCCTTCGCAAACGGGAAAAGTGGAAAAAATAATATTTTCAAATTTGCTCGTTATCTGCTGTATGGATTCGCTGATATCAACCCAAACAATATCGGTACGATGAGTCATCAAAGAGGTAATACTTCGGTCGCTCAGGTGAAATACCCTTTCAATGATATCTTTTTCATCTTCTTCAATGGTGCCATGTTCGCTGCCTTCGGAGATCATGGCCTTGATCTCTTCTTCCGTAACCGAACTATCGCTCGCCTTCTTTACATTAAATAGTTTGAAAATAAGATTGGTTATACCAGAAAGCAGCCATACAAAAGGATGTATAATAGTAGAAAGAATGTTCATGGGGCCTGCTACCAGGCGTGATATTTTTTCCGCCCGTATTAGTCCGAATTTTTTTGGAATAAGTTCCCCGAAAATGATGGATAAAAATGTAACAATAATTACGACTATCGTAGTAGCAACGGTATTGGAATAAGGCTGAAGCAGGCTTACCTGTTCAATGTAGGGCTTTAGGTCATGTCCAAATTTTTCGCCCGAATATACCCCCGTTAATATTGATATCAGCGTAATTCCAATCTGCGCCGTACTTAAAAATTTCTCCGGATTTTCTGCAAGATGAAGGGCTGCTTTGGCTTTTTCATCTCCCTTATTTGCCAATGATTCCAGCCTTCCTTTGCGTGCACTTACGAGGGCTATCTCGCTCATTACAAAAAGTCCATTTACAACGATCAATAACAATAATATAAATACTTCCATGGTGGGTTATTCCTAAAACAGCTCTCATTTTTAAAGCAGTTTCTATGCAAATATAGCAAGTTGAATTTTAGGGCATTTTATTACACTTACTTTATTTTAATAATAACATAGGGCGCCAGCTGCTTTTCCCTTGTTTTTGGAAGTAAAAATTTGAAGGAGAGCCTGGCAACCCGAAAGCTTTTTCCCTCGTATACCCGGTCGTACTTTATTTGGGCACTTGTTAAGTCAATTAACTTCTCCTCGCCTGTTATTATCCAGTCGCCGGCAGCAAATTGGTTTAAAGAATCCTTGTGTTGGATAATTGCCCTGGCGTAAAAATCGAGGCTCCTGAAATCTTCATACTGGTATATGAATATATTATTTGCAGGTATTTTTTGTTGATGGATCCATTTACCCGCAACATTTCCCATCTGGTACCGGAGCAATGCCGGGTAAAAGGAGCCGTTTAAAAACAGGTTGATGCCCATGATACTAAAAAGGCATATCACCAGGATAATAAGATTGTTCTTTTTCTTCGTAAAGAATAAAAAAAGAAATATTCCGAAGAATGCGGAGGCCATAATTGGAACAAAAACAGGAATACTATCAAAACAATAAAATAATAATCCTATTAATCCTACCCAAAGCAGGCAAAAAATTACGAAATGGATATTCACCAATATATTATGAAGCAGTGCATGTTTTTTTTCAAATATCAGCCTGTTCAGAAATTTGGCCGTGATGATGGCGGCCAGCGGAAATACAACGAAGATATAATGCGGTAACTGGTATTTACTTAGTCCAAGAGACAGATACGTGAGGATAAAACCACCAATCGTAATGGCTTCCTGTCCCTTCAACAAACCAAATCTTTGTTGGATTATATTTTTAATATCGGACAAAAGTGCGATAAGAAAGAATAATATCCACGGTAAAAATGACCATAACATATTTTGAAGAAGGAAGAAAATATTGCTTTTGTTATTCCAGTCAGACTCACCGGTAATGCGACCAAAGCTTTGTGTCCAGAAAAAGAAACGCAGGCCCGACACACCGGTTTTCTTATTCACTATTTTTTCCGGGTGCAGATCGAATTGCTGGTAAAGCCCGGTGCACATTGGAAGCAATAAAATGGCAATGATAAAAATACCTGCGATGTACTGCCATTTAAAAAACACGCTGAAATTTCGCTGTAAAAGAAAATGACTTCCAAATGCAAATAAGGGAACGATCAGGGCGATCGGCCCCTTTGTCATCATGCCGCACGCTATCCCAGCACATCCCAATACAAAATGAAAGAATTTACCATTGTTAAACCATGCTGCCAGTTGCCATAGGCTGAAAATCACCCAACTCATTAAAATGGTATCAGTTCGGATATCATGATTGATCAGGAAAAAAGCCTGGCAACTGGCCAATATGATTGCAGCAAATGTGGAAGTAGACCGGTCATAAAATATCCGGGAAAAGCGGTAGGTAGATAGTATCGCTAACAAGGAGAATAAAAACGAAGGAAGGCGGTAGGCAAAATTATTAACGCCAAAAATTTTCATGCTCATTGCGCTTATCCATATAAGGAAAGGCGGTTTGTCAAGATAATCTTTACCCAAATCGTACACTTGCAGGTAATTGCCACTTTCCAGCATTTCCCGGCTCATAGAGGCATATTGCGCTGCATCAATATCCATGATATCAATGCCAAAACCGATTACATAAATGAGTGCAAGCCCCATAAATATCCACCCCGGATTTTTATTCATACATTAATGTTAAAGGGCCCGAATTTTTTCATGAAAAGAGTGGCTGAAAAACCTCCGGTAATACAACCAAGCAAAGCACCACCGACTACATCGAAAGGAAAATGAACGCCTACGTACACCTGGGCATAGCAAATAGCAGCGGCCCATAAAAAGAAAAGCCAGCACCAGTTGCCACAAAATGGTTTCAGTGTAATAAATAAAAACATTGCCATTCCGAAGTGATTGGCCGCATGCGAGGAAGTAAAACTACCATTGCCGCCGCAGTAATCTGCCAGCATCCTGATGTTGGCAGCCATATCAACGTTATTGCATGGACGCAACCGGCCAAACCCGGGTTTAATTATGCGGCTGCTAATGAGGTCGGTTAAAGATGCCGTGGCAGCAAGCATCAATATCCATGGAAAGGCTTTCTTTTTAAAATTGATAATAACGAAAACAAAAAGGAACAGATAAAAGGGGATCCATAGAGCGGGCACCCGCAGGAAAGGCATCAACTGATCAAAAAACGAATTTGCCCATTCACGGTTTATTTTTACAAAAAGCCACTTGTCCAGGTCAATCAGTTTTTTCATCTTATACACCAACGGGAAATGCCTGGTCGGGTCATTTCCACGCTCCTTTTAAAATATTTAATCTAATAATTTTCTGAATGTAGTTATTTTGCAAACTATTGCTGGACATATTCCATAATTGCAAAAATAATTTTTGTAAAGGAAATGAAAGTTTTTTTAATTTTTCTACCGTCCCGGCAAATAACCTGTAGCAAATAATATGAGGAAACTTTCAATAGTGATGCCGGCTTACAATGAAAGTAACACGATCAGTATTACGCTTGGTAAAATACTTGAAGTGATGCTGCTGGAGGATTTTAAAAAAGAAATCGTGATAGTAAACGATTGTTCTACTGATGAAACCGAAAATGTGATTATTCAATTCATGCATTTGCATCCGGACGCTGAGATTAAGTATTTTAAACACGAAGTTAATAGAGGAAAAGGGGCGGCCTTGCATACAGGGATCAAATATGCTACCGGAGATTTTATCATCATCCAGGATGCAGATCTTGAGTATGACCCCGCGGAATATAATATTCTGTTACAGCCTGTTTTAAAAGGAATTGCGGATGTAGTTTATGGCAGCAGGTTCATCCGCGGAAAACCACACCGAATTCTTTTTTTCTGGCATACCATCGGCAACAGATTTCTTACTTTTTTCTCCAATATGTTTTCCAACATGAACCTTACGGATATGGAAACCTGCTATAAATTATTCCGGGCCGATATTATCAAATCTTTAAAA
>JACMPR010000293.1 GCA_014377385.1 Ferruginibacter sp.
AAAAATTAAGTAAGAAAGGGAAAGAAAAATTTGAGGAGTATAAAGAAAAAATGAACCAATATGTCGATTCAAAGGCATAGGATGCTTTCCTGCAAGCGGTGAGACGACTCGTCGTTTAAAGGTCAGCCAAGTTTATTTTGCGCAAGTTTCCTCTACGCACTCCATCGGTGCGAATATCGGAGCTTACGGTTCTTTCTTAAGCCGTGGTCTCAGTCGTTTTTTTGATTTATTGAATACCATTTGGCCTTTTTCAATTCCCTTTCTAAGCTCCGATTGCTCTTCCTCCGGAAGTTGTATCACCTCATAACAGGCGTCACTGCAACAACCCAGGTAACGATCCCGGCAGGACCGGCATTGTATAAAAAGAAGGTGACACCCTTCATTTGCACAATTTGTGTGCGTGTCCGCTGGCTCGCCACATTGGTGACAGTCAGATATTATTTCCTCCGTAATTCGCTCCCCCAGCCGATCGTCAAAAACAAAATTCTTTCCGTGGAATTTGTTTGGAAGGCCCTCTTCCTTCACCATGTTCGCATAATTAATTATGCCACCTTCGAGGTGAAAGACATTTTTAAATCCACGGTGAAGCATATACGCACTTGCCTTTTCGCAACGGATACCACCGGTACAATACATGATGATATTTTTGTCCTTTTCATTTTCAAGCATATTTACAGCCATGGGAAGTTGCTCGCGGAAGGTGTCACTTGGTACCTCCATCGCATTTTCAAAATGTCCGACTTCATATTCATAGTGATTGCGCATATCTATCACCAACGTGTTAGGATCATCTGACAGCTGGTTAAATTCAGCCGCGTTTACATATTTGCCCCTATTGGCCATGTCAAATGCAGGATCGTGTATACCATCTGCTACGATCTTTTCTCTGACTTTAACCTTCAGCACCCAGAATGATTTGCCGTCGTTATCAACAGCAACATTCAATCTCACTTTATGTAAACCATCAATCTGGTAGAGGTAATTTTTAAATGCGTCAAAATTTCCTTCGGGAATACTCACCTGCGCATTAATACCTTCATGAGCAATGTAAATGCGGCCATAAACACTAAGTGCGTCAAGTCCCGAATATACCTCATCCCTGAATGTAACAGGATCCCCGATGAAAAAATAATGGTAAAATGAAACAGTGATTCGGTGTTCGGACTCTTCGTACAGGCGCTTCTTTAGCTCCGCCTGTGAGATACGGTTGTGTAAAACTGCCATAATATAAATTTGATCCCGGTTTTTTGGGAAATCTTTCAAGATTGGATGCTTGCAGGGCAAACCAAATTATTTTGGTAAAGATATTACAAAGATAACTGTATCTCCAATGAGAGGAATTCAAATCCAATGACCGGCGAAAGTAAATCAGAAAATCAATTTGAGGTGGAACGACAGGCCAGTCTGCAAATGGGCCAGATAAACCCCGTCCGCTGGTGATCTATCGGCCCGCAACTGTTTAAAAACAAGTATTTAAAATGACATCGGAGTGCCAGCCCCCCGCCGCCGCCGTGATCCTCCCCCCAACGCAGCGCCCAATAATCCTCCGCCTCCTAATTTAATACCGGTTACAGGCTTTTTACCATTTTCAAATCCGGCTACGAAATCCAGCCTGAGTACTTTAATAATGTTTTCCAGGCCTACAAACAGCTCCCCATAATTACTGCTTTTCTTTACATAAAAAGCATTTCCACCACCCACCAAATTCCAGTTCAACTTTTTGAATAAGGGTATTTTGTTCGTGATCAGGCCGTTAAAATGATGTTCTAGATTTACCTGCACAAAGAAGTCATTGACATTGCTGTGCTCATAATATTTTAGTAGCTGGAAGCTGCTGAGATAATCCCCGGCTGTGAGACTACTTTGATTGCCTTTAAAATGAGTATAATCCTGTACATAAACTTTACGTGTGTTAATAAAGCCGCCAACGCTCGCCCTGTATTTTAAAGTGCCGGCTAGCTTAAGGTTTTTGTCGTCATAGATACTAATTTTCCATTTATCAAAATTTACATCACTGCCAAGGATACCCGAAATCCCTTTAGTGTAATTAAAACCGAAGGTGGGATATTTTGAACCAAGCGGAACCTTACTGTTCGGTAACTGAATGTATTTTTGCCCCGGTTTAAAACTTATATCAAAGCTGATATTCACCGCCTGGTGGGGATTGAACTGCATGGTATCCAGGTTACGCACTACCGGAAAATTTGGAGTTATCCTTATTGAATCCTTTTTATAAATAGTATAGGTAGTTGTATTATTCAATGGAATCCTGTCCTCGTACAAGGCACTAACAGAAAAGCGTAACCCACTTTCATATCTTTTGCTAAATCCCAGCCCGGCAAAATAATTTTCATAGGTCTTCATGTAATTATCGCCGTAACCCAAAGTAGTTACACTATTTCTCCATGCTGCGATTGGATTTTCCTTGTTGAATTGCGTAACCCTTTTTCCCCCGGAAATGAACCAGGCCTGACGTTTTATTTTCTTGTCGGTATTGAGGTCACGGGTACGAAGTTCTATATCCAGCCATGCATTTAAATGCGTGTTGGCAAATCCATACCGCAGGTTTGGCATGATGCTGAGATTGGCTTTCGCCCTTGAAAGGTATTTATCAAAATACAAGGCCAGCTTTGTCACGATGCCTTCTGCCGGGTTATATTCCAGGCCCCTAATGAGAGATTCTACACCCCATTGATAAGTATTTGTTTTACTGTAATGAGTCCTGTGTATGCCGTTCCAGAATACTTTTAACGGCATTATTTTTCCCTGCATTTTTTTAAGTGAATCAATACTTTTCGTGCTGAGTAACGAATCTTTTTGGGCCAGGTACACACTGTCTTTCACCCGGTAATCTTTTAATTCCTCCGGTTCAAGCGGCACAGGGCGGATGCTATCCCAATATGGATGTGATTTTTTATCAACGGCTGTATCATATTTGATCACGACATTATTAAAAAACTTGCTACCGAAAGTTGGATTGAGATTGTAGTCTGAATAAACGGTAAGAAAATTACCGACCGCATCTATTTTAAACATAGAGAAATTAAAATGCAGTAATTGATTTTTTACTCTCCATATATCTTTACTAACAGGAACGTACAACTGCGTTATCTGCAGTGTATCCATTATTTCAAGTTGCGATAATTTTGTTAGTGTGAGATCAAAACTGTGAATACGCCAGTCTTCATCGGTAATGTTAATAATGCCGGAGAACAATGGCTCATAATTCCTGCGTGGTATAACCCTGATGGTATTAATAGCCTTGCCATCTTCAAAAAATGTACCCAGGAATTTATAACGGTAAAATTTTAATGCGCCATCTGCTATAGGTGATACAAATCCGCGGGGATTAAAGCTTCCTGAAAACACGGTTACATTATTTTTGTATAAACTGATAAATGCAGGAAAAGTAAATCCGAAACTTCCACTGCCGCTCACCCTGCTACTCATAACTTCCAGCTTAAATTTATCCGGACGTTTTGCGGATACCTTTGAAACAGATTCTGACAAATAAATAACTCCCTTGCCGGTAGAGTCAACGCCCATTCCTTTTCTATCTTCGGCCGGTATTTTTCTTCCAAGAATTTTGCTGGGAAGGCTGCGAAGTTTAATAAGATCTTTTCCATAAAGATTACAGGTAAATGCATCTACCTGTGCGCTGTAATAGGAGCGCTTTTTAATAGCCTGCCGTATAATTTCATAAGCCGGATCCTCTGCATTGCTCTTCACAACCACCTCCTTCATTACCAGTTTTTGTTCGCTTAGGATAAATGTAACTTCCGTTTCGCTTTGTACGTTTATTGATTTTTCGGAAGCTGCGTAACCAATATGCTGGCAAACCAGCGTATAATTGCCGGCCGAAAGGGAGAAAGAAAATTTACCGTTGTTGTTAGCACTTGCCCCAATGGAGGTTCCTTTTATAGTTATTGAAGAAAAAGGCAGCAGATCGCCCTTATCATTAAAAACAGTTCCATAAATTTTTTGTGCAGCAACTTCCAGGCAAAGAATTAAAAGAAGAAAGACAATTAATATTCTCATAAAAAGCTAGCGTATTTAGGGTGTAACAGTAACGGAAGTATGTACCATTGTATTAATTGAAAATTTCAGGCTTTTAAATTTATGTGTTAAAAGTCAGGCTATGATAGATACCGCTTGTAAGCAGAACAAAATCTACCTGGCGGATGGTTTTGCACGAATTAAACTTCCGGTTACCGCGGCAAATCCACCTACCAGCCCACCGATCAGGCCGGTTAAAAGAATCAGCAGGGAGGGATTGTCTTTCTGCAGCAGGATTAGTGACATTTTATGAGCTAAAATATGACCGTTGTTGTTACTGATCCAATAACTTAACCCGGCCCAAAGTAAAAACAAAGATAAAAAGCCCGTCATAAATGCCACACCCGGACGTTGACGAATAAGCGCTGCAATGATAAAACACACGATTGCAATACTCCACCATTCAAGATACAGGCATGCTGCAAAACTCAGCAGTGCCATTAACAGTAAGGAAACGAAAAATTTCATTAAAAACGGGTTTAAAAGTTTAAAGGCTGATTTTAGGATTTATTGAAATGCATCTTCCATTTTATTCTGCGATCATTTTGTTCCTCCTTTGTCATTAACCAAAGTGGGTAATACTTGCCTGCAGCCCATTGGTCGATGAAATTATCGTAAAATTTGCTTCCGGGATTACCACTTTGTCCACCTGGATAAACACCGTAAGCTTCTGTTTTTTCAGTAAGGCTTACAACCATCCGCCAGCTAGGGCCATGGTCGGAAGTTGTTGCATTGATACAATTTGTGCCGCCCCCGATTGGTAAGTGCAACCTGCTAAAGCCTGGTAATTTTAAAAGATGGTTTACATGTGTGTCTTTAAATTTACCCCATTCCAGTCTTCCTTCCGATGCTATTTTCATCAGTTCTATCACGGCATTTTTAAAAGACATGGTAGCGATGTCTGAAAGTGTTTCTTTTTGCGTAGTACCTATATCATCCAAAAATTTGTAGGCAGAATCTTTTAGTATGCCTTCAAGTAAGGTGCTTTCAAAGGGATACCTGATTGGCTGCGGCGCATTGGCAAATTCGTCCGCATAAACCGTATCGTAAAAATTTTTCCAGACCAGATTAAAAACGGTTGCTCCTTTCGAATCAATTTCGCTCCGGTAGTTCCAGCTTTTCAGAAGGTTTAAAAATCCCTTCTCAGCTTCATTTAATTTTGCGGCATTAATATTTTTTGTAAAAACGGGTATAGCCATTTCTGCAAAAACGTTGTAATTGTCAGTTTGCAAAGCCATCATATCGCCGGGGGTGATTTGCTGCATTTCGGCAAGCTTTCTATTAACAATAATTCCGCGTGAAGATGGGTATTCTCTGCCCAGATAATAAGGATAGGCAGAATCTGTTGGTCTTTGATTGGCACTGCTTACAAAACCCCGTTCCGGGTTGTATTGAAATGGGGTTTCATCCTGCGGTATCATATATTGCCACATATAGCTGCTATCCTCACCGGGCATGATAAAATCACCCTGCCCTTTCCATTTGGCCGGAAATTCACCCTGCGCCCGAAGGGCAATATCACCGTTTTTACAGGCAAATGCGCAGTTTTGTCCGGGTGTATGAAGATTGATAACGGCCGCCGAATAATCAGCATAATTTTTAGCATGATTCAGCATGTTAAATATCAGCAATTCATTACTGTTGTTGTGTGCAGTCCATCTTACAGCATAATTTTTTTGATTGGTATTTCTCTTTCCTCCAAATGATCTGTCGTACATAACGGGACCGAATACTGTATAAGCCACGGTGTCGATAAAGTCAGGCTTGCCGTTCACTTTGATAGTTTCGATACGGAAATCGGTTTGCTTCCATTCGTTATTAAACCAATAGGCAGTACGCTGGTCGTCTTTAAATTTTATTTCATAATAGTCTCTTACATCACGTCCACCATTTGTAAATCCAAATGCACAACTGTCATTGTACCCGATAATGATGCTTGGCGCACCCGGGAAACTTGCGCCATATGAATTAAAAGTAGGAGTTGACAACTGCATTTCTATCCAAAGGGAAGGGAGGTTAAGGCCCAGGTGCGGATCATTGCACAAAATTGGCGCTCCATTTTTCGTTTTGCTTCCGCTCACCGCCCAGTTGTTGCTTCCGTTGTTCCTGTTGGGTTTCGCCAATTCCTCCACACTTGTTGTATCATTTTTAAAGTACAATGAATCAGCAGAAGCCGGAATTTTAAGCGCAGTTTTAGGTGCAGCATACAGGGTGCCCTTTGGTATAATGGGGTCAAGTGAGTCCTGTATCGGCGGATATAATATATTAAAATCTTTTGGACTAAAAAAGGCCTGGGCATTGGTCATTTCAAAATCGTTTTCATGGGCCGCAAGATCATAGGACATGTACTTTAAAAACAATGCTGTTTTGAGGTTACTCCACTTCTCTGGTTTGTAGCCCAACAATTTATATTCAATTGGTAACTTACTTTCAGGTAACGCTGCAATGTATGCATTTACACCAGCCGTATACGCATCACACTCACTTTTTATTGCCTCATTGGCTTCCATCTCTTTTAAAGAATTTTCTGCTGCGTAAACCATTCCCAACCTGCGGAACTCCCTGTCATGGTTAAGCGCAATGTCACCTACGACATCACTGGCTCTTCCTGCGGCAGAAAGTGTCTGGAGTTCCATCTGCCAAAGCCGGAATTTCGCATGTAAATATCCCTGAACAAAATATACATCGTTCTCATTTTCAGCAAAAATATGTGGCACCAGCCTATCATCAAGATACACACTGACCTTCCCTGTTAACTGATTGAATTTGAGGTCTGCGGAAAAATCTTCCTTATCGGCTTCCGCATTTTGCCAGAGACCGTGCTGGGGACTTAAAAATTTACCGAAAGCCGGCGCCGGTTTACCGCCAATTGTTAGCCTGCTGTTAAGCGTAATCACCAATCCAATGGTTATTGCCGCAAAAAGAACGAAAAAAAATATCCTCATAATAGTTGTAGTAAAATGTAAAGTAAAATAAAAAAAGGTAAAGAGCCCGTCGTTTTTTAATTTTACAGCATGTCTGAAATATTAAGTGAACACACCAGAAACATCTTAGGTTTACAGCTACCAACAGATCCACGTTGGGTTAACCTTGCAGAGATACAGTTGGAGGAAATCCTCACCGACCATGCGTATTGCGAGCAGAAGGCAGCGCTCACCTGCATTTCATTGATACAGAAAAATTCTGATAAGGAATTGTTGGTAGAAGAACTGAGCCCGATAGTTACTGAAGAATGGGGGCATTTTCGCATGGTACTGGCGGAGTTGAAGAAGAGGAGCCTTAAACTGGGCAGGCCGCGGAAAGACATTTATGTAAACAAATTATTACAGTTTCAGAAAAAAGATGGCAGCCCTGCGGAAAGATTTCTTGACCAGATGCTGCTCATGGCCTTGATAGAAGCGAGAAGCTGCGAACGTTTTAAAAGGTTAAGTGAAGGCATGGAGGATGTTTACATGAGAAGTTTCTACCGGAAATTCATGGAAAGTGAAGCCGGCCATTATACTTTATTTATAACACTCGCTGAACATTATATTGACAAAAAGACCGTTCGTAAAAGGTGGGCGGCGTGGCTGGAATATGAAAAGGAGTTGATGTGCAGTGAAGAAGTGCGGGGCGATCGGATTCATTAGAGTTGTCAACTCCCAGGCAGATGTCAACTCCCGTGTTAGCTCCGTCTTAAGGCTTTTTTTGGTTTTATTTGAGGTGTAAGGAAGAATATGGCGGTTGCAGCAGCAGTTGACAACTCCTATTGAGTTGTCAACTGCCACTGCAACGCAATAACCCCGGTTTTTAAAAGAAAATAAACAGATAATACCTGTTATTTCCACTTTTTTTGTATTTCGGCAGTTGTCAACTTTGTAAGCTAAAGTTTACATCGCTATGGGCATCCCAAAAAAATACAAAGCTCCATTCATAGAAAACCAGCTATACCATGTTTATAACAGAACCAATAATAAAGAGCTGCTATTCATAAATGATGATGACAGGATTATATTTCTAAAAAAGTTTGAACAATACACTGCCCCATTTTTAGACTACTTCGCCTGGAATCTTCTTCAAAATCATTTCCATTTTTATACCGGCGTGAAATCTTTCGAAGAAATAAAGGATTACCTCGATTCCGTGGACGCTAAGAAAATGTGTCTTACAGAAAAAAGGTTTTTAAACCTGGAAACAACTATTCACTGCCTGATCGACAATATTTTCAAGCGATTTTTTATATCCTATACCATTTATTTTAATGAAAAGTATAACAGGAAGGGTAACCTTTTTCACCGGCCTTTCAAGCATGTGGTTACGGATAAAGAAAGCCAGTTTACGCAAACAATTATTTATATAAATGCAAATGCTGTTAAACACAGATTGGTCAATGATATCAATGAATACAAATGGTCATCTTATCACAACATCATATCTGACAAACCTACAATACTTTTAAAACAAAAAATACTTGATTGGTTTGGTGGAAAACACCACTTTATTCAATTGCATAATGAGCAAATAAATTACTGCTATTCTTGTGTAACTGGCATTGATGATGATTGAGGCTTGTGCGTTTTAGAGTAGTCAACCCGACTTGCAAGGAACTAAGGATTTACAGATGACTTCCTACCCGCTGGAAAAAATCCAACTCTTGCCTAAAATCAATGTAAGCATAGCTTTTTGAAAGCTGATGTATCCTTTCAATATTACTCAGCAGAAATTTTTTATGCTGTTCTGAGGCAGGATTAAACGCCTTATGGTTTCTTGCAGCAACAACAACAGCTATCTCTTTCATTAACTGTTGACTTGCCTCATCAATACAGGAACTGACAAATTTTTCCCAGACATAGTTGGTAGCTGCATAGTTCGGATGAACCATATCCTCAGCGTAAAAACGGTAATCACGCAAGTCATCTATTACAAGTTCGTATGCCGGAAAATAAAAAACCTGCTCATTGTCGGTGAGCGCATGCACCGCCTGGATCAAGTTTGCTTTGCTCCTGTTATTCTCAATAAATCCTTCGCGAAGATGACGGACCGGGCTAATCGTAAAAATAAATTTGACCGCAGGATTAACAGCTTTCACCGTATCCATCATATCTGATAAAACATTCTTCACTTCCTGTACCTCCATTAATCGCCTGTAAAACTTGTCGGCAGGAACTTTATGACAATTGGCTACCACCATCTTGTAATCTGCGGCAGTGTTCTCATAGACAAAAGCAGAGCCGATGGTTACGAGTATCCAATCTGTGTCGTTGATAAATAAATTCGCTTTTTTCTGGGAGTTATTGATAGAAAGAAGCGCTTTGTCTTTTTCAATATTTGAAAACTTTGTATGATGTTGCCAGCTGCCCCATAATTCATTGTAATAAAAAAGGTCTTTAGCTTCATACAACCTTCCTGCAGCATAGGAAGTTACGGCATTCGAGATACTAGCCGGGTTAAACAATATCCCATTGGGGTTTTCCAGCACATTAAATTTATGTGACGCCAATTTATTCCCGATCTGTTCTGTAAAGCAGGAGCCCACCAGCAATAATTTGTCTGTGTGTTTTATCTTCTCTAAAAATGCTGTTGGAAAAAATTCGGCATGAAAATCCATAAACACTAAATTTTAAATAAATATCTCCGAAGCCAGTTGTGTGCATTTTGCGAGTTGGTCGAAATTAATGTTGATGTTGTAACCGGAGCGTTGAAACTGTTTGATCATAATTTCTGTATCCATATTGCCAACAAGATCATCACCAGCCATAGGACATCCACCAATGCCCTTGATAGCAGCGTCAAACCTTTTACAACCGGCTTCCAAAGCAGCGTCAAGTTTCTGCAACCGGTTGTGCGGCGCTGAATGCAAGTGTACTCCTATTTCCACAGCAGGCAATGCACCTGTTACATATTTTGTGATACTGTGCACCTGTTCCTTCGTTGCGACGCCTACCGTATCTGCAAGCGAAATAATTTGAATATTCAGCGCCGCAATTTTGTTTACCCATTCAAAAACGATGGACTCATCATAAGGATCTCCATATGGATTTCCAAAACCCATGGAAATGTAAACAACCAGCTGCCGGTTATTTTTTACACAAAGATTTTGTATGTTACTAACGGTGTCGAAAGAGTGCAGTATAGATGAGTTGGTATTGCGTTGCTGAAAAGTCTCAGAAATGGAGAATGGAAAACCAAGGTAACTAACCTCATCAAAAACCAATGCATCTGTTGCTCCGCGAAAATTGGCTATGATCGCAAGTAACTTCGTTTTCGAATTTGTCATCTTTAACCCCTTCAATACTTCAACCGTATCGGCCATTTGAGGGATCGCTTTCGGTGATACGAAGCTGCCAAAATCAATCGTATCAAAACCAACCCCCAGCAAGGCATTGATGTATTTAATCTTTTTTTCTGTAGGAATATAATGTTGCCACCCCTGCATAGCGTCGCGTGGACATTCAATGAGTTTGAGATCGTTTGTAGTCATAAAGTTATAAAGATAGTCAGAGTTATTTAAGCAATGCGATCCACTCCTGTATGCGGGGCCGGAGCTGGTTGCAAAAATTTACCCTTTCTTTCCCCCGATCGTGCTTACCATAGTAGATTTTTAAATAAGATTCAGCACGTTTTCATTTATTGCATTTTTGTAACGCTCGTCTTTTGTGGCAAACTGTTATAATTATGGACAGACTTCAAACAGAAAAAATATTAAAAAACAACCTGTTTCTGTATATGGAAATAGATGAATGCTGGTATATCCTTCATGAAAATGTACATTTGTTTTCTGCCAAAACTATTCTCGAATCGGAAATTTTGAAACAGGTTTTCCAGGTAATTTTCAAATGCATCAG
>JACMPR010000294.1 GCA_014377385.1 Ferruginibacter sp.
AGTAAATTTAAATGCAAACTTGTTTGGGAATTTTTGTGCCCATCTTACGCTCCAGTTATGGTAAGCAGATGCAGGTCTTTCTCTTTCATCTGTGTGAAGAATTCCTTCTTTTACCACGAAGGAAAGTCCCTGATACTTGAAAGGGTTTTTACTGGTCATGAGCATGGTTCCGTTCATGCCACCTGAACCGTACAATGCTGATGATGCTCCTGAAAGTAATTCTATATTATCAACGTCAAGCTCGTTTAAGCCGATGATGGAAGCTACAGAAAAATTAAGTCCGGGTGCCTGGTTGTCCATTCCATCAACCAACTGGTTGAACCTGGTATTACCACTACCACCAAAGCCCCGGGTAGTAGGCGTTTTAAAAGTAAGGGAGGAAGTAGTTACATCAACACCTTTTAGTGTAGCCACGATGTCGTAAAAGTTTGCAGCAGGCGCATTGCGAATATTGGCTGCACTCACCCGTTCGATAGACACAGGCGACTCCAGGATTTTTTCGGGAACCCTGGAAGCAGAAACTACAATCTCCTGTCCCAGGGAACTAATTGGCTTAAATACAACCTCTAATTTTTTTTGTTCCGAAACGGCTATTTCCTGGGGTTCAAATCCTATGGAGGATACGACAAGTGTAACCGGCAAACTTTTGGCTGAAATGCTGAAATTTCCTTTATCGTCTGTGAAAGTTCCGGAAGAACCACCTTTGATGGTAACTGAAACGGCCGGAATATTATCCTGGTTGTTGCTGTTTCTTACATTTCCGCTGATGGTTACATTTTGTGCGAAGGCTGCAACAGAAATCACGTGGGCCATCAGCAATGTAACCAAATAGCTTGAAATTTTTCTCATAGCTGCTGGTTTTGGTTAAAAATATTAAGTGGCAAAATAAGGATACTTATGGTGGATAAGAAATTTTATTTTAAACAGTTGTTGAAATCTAATCATGCTCAAAAAAAAAGTTATTGAAATACAGGCAGTACTTTAGTGTATGGCAACTTATCATTTTCCGCAACAGACAGGTTTTTACAAAGGTAAAGTGAGGGATGTGTACAGCATATCTAATGACTTTCTGGTCATGCTGGCAACTGACCGCATTTCAGCATTTGATGTTGTATTGCCACACCCCATTCCTTTTAAAGGACAGGTATTGAACCAGGTGGCGGCATACATGCTGAACGCTTGCCACGATATTTGTCCAAACTGGTTGATTGCTACACCCGCTCCAAACGTTAGTATCGGAAAACGCTGTATCCCTTTTAAAATCGAAATGGTAGTGCGGGGAAATCTCACAGGTCATGCATGGCGAACCTATGCTTCCGGAAAAAGAACACTCAGTGGCATCGCGATGCCTGAGGGAATGAGAGAAAATGATTTTTTCTGCTCACCAATTATAACACCTACCACCAAGGCAAGCGAGGGGCATGACGAGGATATAAGTAAAGAAGAGATCATTGCACATGGCCTTACCTCTGCCTCAGAATGGGAACAAATTTCCACGTATGCCTTACAGTTATTTGAGAGAGGGAATCAGATCGCTGCCAAACAACAACTTATCCTGGCAGACACAAAATATGAATTTGGGAAAATCGGGTCGGAAATATTCCTAATGGACGAAATACATACTCCGGATTCTTCCAGGTATTTTTTAAAAGATGAATTTGAAAAACGCCAGCAAAATGGGGAAAAACAAAAACAATTAAGCAAAGAATTTGTAAGGGAATGGCTGATTGAGAATAATTTTATGGGTAAGGAAGGACAGCAAATACCTGAAATGACCGATGCGTTGATCAATGCCATCAGCACTCGTTACATTGAACTTTATGAAAAAGTAACCGGTAGAAAATTTGTGCCGGAAACTTTGCAGGACAGTGAAACAGAAGAACGTATCTTAACTTCACTAAAATCAATAATGAAATAAATTTTCGAACCACGAGATTCCAAAAAAAAAATCCGTGGAAAGATATTTTACAAAGCTACGATCTCTCCATAATCAACAAACAACTCCTCACCCACCGCTATATCCCGCAGCGCTTCAAAGTTTTCTCCTTCATTAATAGAAACAATATTGGGATCATCGGAATGATTCAGGTAAATAACGAGGTCAATCATTTTAAAACCATACTCCGGCACAAAATAATTATCCTGGTCATATAAACAGAAATTTTCTACCAATGCCCGGCTGTGTTGGGGAAGTTGTTCCACTTCTGACTTGCTAACCTTTATCCACTCACTAGCATCATTCGAAAAGATATTTCTTTGTCCTTTTTGGATCGTCGTTAAGGCAAAAACTCCAATACCTTCAACCGGGGACGGCTTTAGCACCACCATCGTATTATCTGCGAGCTCATGTAACAATCTAATCTTTTTCATCTGCAAATATATTTTAAAGCCTGTGGAGAAACCAAAACACCGGCCAGCAACGTTGGCACAGCTTTTGAAAATATCTTGGAGCTATTAGCTTTTAATAACATTTTTAAAAATCATTATTTACAATTAAAACTTATTATTATGGGTAACTTATTGTACACCATAGCTGTTATTTTGGTAATAGCATGGGCAATTGGATTTTTAGGGTTTCATGCGGGTGGTATCATCCATATCTTATTGGTTATTGCGGTAATAGTGGTATTACTTCGCGTGATCTCCGGAAATAAAGTGCTTTAATAACATTGTTGCCCGGTTGTGATCTAAAAATCGGTAGCCGGGTAACAATGTAAATATTTTATCAACTATAAAAGTTAGTGTTTATGAAGAACAAAAATATGATCGTTGGTTTGCTTGCCGTTGGCGTTATTGCTGGTGTTGCGTTGTTACTTGGAACCGACAAAGGGAAAAAATTAAGTAAAAAATTAAGTAAGAAAGGGAAAGAAAAATTTGAGGAGTATAAGGAAAAAATGAATCAATATGTCGATTCAAAGGCATAGGATGCTTTCCTGCAAGCGGTGAGACGAGTCCTCGGGTAAAGGTCAGACAAGTTTATTTTGCGTAAGTTTCCTTTACGCCTTTCAACGGCGCGAATATCGAAACTTACGGTTCTTTCTTAAGCCGTGGTCCAAGCCGTTTTTTTGATTTATTGAATA
>JACMPR010000295.1 GCA_014377385.1 Ferruginibacter sp.
ATTTACTAAAAGTATTAAGGATTGTTGATTTTGGTGTGTACCTCGATGATGGTGCCGAAGGTATTTTATTACCCAAACGTTTTGTACCAACTGTGGTTGCTATTGGTGACGAACTAGACGTATTTGTTTATCATGATGGCGAAGACAGGCTGATTGCTACAACCCAATGTCCAAAAGGAATTTTAGGTGATATTGTAAAACTCAGAGCGGTAAATGTAACACCTCAAGGTGCATTTTTAGACAATGGGTTGATGAAAGATATTTTTGTTCCTTCATCAAAACAGCTTACAGGTATGATGATTAACGGGGATTACCTGGTTAAAATTTATCTTGACGAACAAACCGGAAGGCTTGCTGCAACAGAAAAAGTAGGACTCTTTTTAAGCAACGAAAACCTTACTGTAAAGGAGTTGGATGAAGTTGACTTGATTGCTTTTAGAAGAACCGATATTGGTTATTTGTGCATCATCAATAACCTGCACACCGGCGTGCTGCATTTTAATGAAATTTATCGAAGCATTTCAGTAGGTGATGCATTTAAAGGATTCGTCAAAAAAATATACCCGGAAAGCCACGATAAAATTGACCGTTTTAGAATAGATGTTGTTGCCGGGAAAAAAGGCTACCAGCGTGTAGAAGATGAAGCGGAAAAAGTATTGCGTCTTTTGAATGAAAATGATGGATACCTCCCCTATCATGACAAAAGCAATCCGGAAGATATTTATGATTTTTTCGGCATGAGCAAGAAAACATTTAAAATGACCACAGGTAATTTATTCAAGCAAAGAAAAATTAGTTTTGAAAAGGCAGGAATAAGGTTATTGGATAAATAAGTCCTTATCGTTATTATTTTAGGGTAAAAGCCAGTTTGCACTAAATTTCCCATCGGCTGTATATTGAAATGTAGCCCTACGATGCCCGCCACTATTAAGCCACAGCCATTCCATCCAATGGATTTGTGTGCTGATGATCGCAAAGTTTTTTCGACCGGCTTCGCTTTCTTCGGGAGTTGGATCTTCCCGATCAAATTTAGGCGATAAACCGCTTGCGGGAAACGCAGACAAGCTGGAGGGTCCTTCATCACCAAGATAAATTTTTCTTCCGCTAATACGAGTGTTAGCCCAAGCTTCATCGGCAAAAAGGTCATCCTGGTGCAGGGTTGCAGTGCCACTCATTCTTATTTGAAGCATAGAAGAAGGATGGTAAAATAGCCAACTTACCTTATTGTTATTCTTTAGTTCCTCCCACTTGCCACTCCGTATATCTGTATGAAAACAAACTTGTCTTTTTTCAATATCTACTTTTCGTAAAACCACCGTTCGCAAATTTACCCCGTGTTCATTAACATTGGCTACTACCGGATTATGCAACGGATTTTTATATTGCAACGAGCCATTTAAAATCCGCACCCAACAATCCTTTTCTATCGCAGGAAGATCATATGCTATGCCGTCTATCTTTACACTATTCATACTTACAAAATTGTTTATAAATTTCTATTGGGGCTGAGTGCGGCTCTATATGATTTCTACTTCCCTCTACACTCGAAAGAAATAAAAGTTGAGCCTGGTGTCATTTAATGCAACAAACAGTAAACACTTTCTACAAAAAAAGTAAGATTGGTAAAGTTATTTATTTAAAAAATCCCGC
>JACMPR010000296.1 GCA_014377385.1 Ferruginibacter sp.
AGTGGAACTTGTAGATGTAGAAGCAAGAGTGGTGAAAGTAGCAGCAGCTGAATATGCCCCAGCAGATGAGCAAACTGCCTGCACCTGAAATTGATAAGAAGTAGATGCAGTTAAACCACTTATTGCTTTGGATGTGGTGGTCGATGAAATGGTTGTCCAGGTGAATAAAGATGTTTTTTTGTATTTTACAGTATAACTATTTGCTCCCGAAACAGCGGTCCAGTTTAGCGTAGCGCTTGTTGGAGCAAGCAGGCTAACTGTAAGCCCTGAAGGCATGCCACAAGAATTGGTATTCAAACAACCTGTAATACCTGTTCCTCCAACTGTAGCGATCTTAGCTGCACCAATTGTATTGATCTCCCCTATTGTTTTATGCACTCCCTGTCCTGCACCCGAACCCGGAAAAACAATATAATCAATGATACCTTGTGATGTTCCACCTGATCTGGCATTGGAATTAACGCCTATCTGGTTAGCCAGATAAATTGATGCTTCACCCAATTTCCCTGCTGGCCCGCCATCCGCAAAAATTGCATAACAACCCAATCCGGTTAAGGTATTGTATACATACCCTATATCACCAAGCTGGATATTACCTAATGTTTTTACTGCAGTTGGCAAAACAAAAAAAGGAATTGCTTCTGAATTAACATATCTGAAAGGGCTGGTAGCTGCATAGGCTGTGTTGATCAATGATGTTGTGGAAACATACATTCCCGGATAAGGACTTCCGGAACCTTGTATTACCGGGTTACCACTGTTATTTGTAACTACTCCCCACCAGTTGCCTGGAGAGCCTGCATTTGCAGTATAATCTAATCCGCTATTGTTGGGGCCATAAGCACGAGGGCTTCCATCAGA
This sequence comes from Ferruginibacter sp., assembly GCA_014377385.1. GTDB lineage: Bacteria > Bacteroidota > Bacteroidia > Chitinophagales > Chitinophagaceae > Ferruginibacter. The sequence goes on from JACMPR010000296.1 coordinate 862, forward strand.
GTCAATGGCTAATTTAGCTCTAAACATAATGGTACCCGATGGATTGTGTTTATACACTTTAAATCCCTGAATTGTAGTCTTAAGTGTCAAGTCACAATTAACTGAATTTTGAGCAGAAATAACAGAACTATTTATTGTTGTATTTCCAAGTGACAGCGTTAAAAGGATTATTTTAAATTTTTTCATGTTCTGTCTTTTATTGGTTGCCAATTTCTTCGGTTCTTTTAACTTATTTCACAAGCACCTTTTTTGTAAAACGACCAGTATCTGTAAGCCCAACAACTATATAAACGCCTGTTTTAAGACGTTCTTCATCAAAGGACAAGGAGAAGTTTCCCTCTTCCACGTTTACCTTTTTGGATAATAATTCCCTACCCAACAGATCATACATTTTTATTGTTATTTCTTTATTTTCTGTTTCTGAAAGTTTACCATGGATCACTCCTCCATCTAAGGGATTAGGAAAAATTTCAAACACAGGCTCATTAACTGTTGAAGATATTTCCAGACTTCTAACGTCATTGGCTTCTTCCGTTACAAATGACGAAGGTGGAGAAACTGATAAAGTGGAAGAAAATTCAAGTTTAGCATTAGGACGGTAATAGCTTTGGGTGCCGGTAATTCTTGCACAAGTACCACTATTTGCTAGATCTGCTCTATAATACAAGGCCACAAAAGTAGAATAACTGTTTGCAAGAACTGGTGAATTCACAGTAAAACTGTTATTGTCCCAGCATATTGACATTAATAAATTGCTTGAACCATTATATACAAAAGGCGTGCTGAAAGTGAACGTGTTCCATCCCTGCACAACATTCACCGTTCCTGTATAAACAGTGGTTGTATTTGTCCCTGATACAAAAGAAGTATTTGTAAATGACGCCCCTGCAGTATGTGCCATTGTAATTTTAAAACTTGACATTGCCTGAGGTGAAACGGAAGAAACATAAAAAGCAATTGATTTTAAATAAGGTGAAGATGCATTCCAACCTGCAACTGTCAGCTCCGATTTTTTGAAGATGTATTGAACCCGTTCATCCATATACACTGTACCAAAAGGGTGCGCGGAATAAGGTGTAGTTGCAGTTCCTATAGTGATCGTTGGATTATATGAAGTAGATGCGGCTGTTGTAAAAGTTGAAACAGTGGAGTACGTTCCCGCTGATGAACAAACAGCTTGTACTTTAAAGTTGTAAGCAGTTGAAATAGTTAAGCCCATTATTGTATGAGAGTTGCTGGATGCCGAAACCGTTGTCCAGGTTGATGATGATGATTTTTTATATTGAACATTATAGCTCGTTGCCCCGGATATCGCAGACCAGTTAAGCGTTGCACCGCTAACAGTAATTACTGTTGCTGAAAGTCCGAATGGAGTTCCACAGGAAGGTACATTTGCTCCAATTACACAAATATCAAATGAAGTAGTAGCCGGGATTGAAGACCCATAGCTATATACACGGATATAATAAGTATCTCCTACAGTAAGTACGTTTGATGTTATTGTTTCGGCTGCTCCACTTCCACCGCCATTATCAGCACAAGCAATTTGCCCACCTGTGCATGTTGTATGTAAAGCAACCACTGCATCAAAACCTGCAGAAGGACTTACCTTTATAGTGTGTGATGTAGCAGTAGCCTGAAATTTATACCATACATCAAAAAGTTTTGGGGTTCCTCCAAATGCATCACAACTTGCTTGAGCAAGGCCACTGGCAGTTGCTCCCGCAACATCTCCTGATGATTGGACACAGGTAGTGTTAGGATAAATAGCCTCCGCATTTACGCAATTATCATTAGTAAGAACTGTTGCAGGTGTTGCAAAAGATGCTACCGGAGAATAAGCTCCTATTGAAGAACAAACAGCCTGTACTTTAAATTGATAAGTGGTAGATGCGTTTAAACCGCTTATTGCGATGGAAATGGAAACAGAAGTAAGAGTTGTCCAGGTTGATCCTGATGCCAGTTTATATTGCACATTATAGCTGGTTGCAGTTGAAACTGGAGCCCAGTTAAGTATAGCGCTATTTAAAGTTATAGATGAAGCCGTAAGTCCGGTAGGTTCGGCACAAGTGGTTGTTCCATTTATAAGGTTGTAATAGGCACCCCAATTCCAGTTCATTCCCGGATCATTATGCGTTTGGCTTGGGTAATGCTGATGCCCTTTGATCTTAACAGCTAATGATAATACACAAGATCCATTACAAGATGCTCCGCTCCAACAGGTGGTAGAGTTTATTCCATAACCGCTGATACAAATATCTTTCACTAGATTAGCCGAACTTTGGTACATGGCTGGTGTATACCAACCAGTTTGCGTATTATAACCCTCATGCTCAATACCGATTGTAAATGGATTCGAATTTCCAACATGCCATGCTTTTTTTGACTCCAATACCATCTGTGTAACTTGCCCGTCAGATGAACGCACCACATAATGTGCTGAAACATTGGCATTGCAATTCTGGAACCAAGAGATACAACTGGCGTAGCTACCTTCCACATCATGTATTACAACACCGGTAATTGCTTGCCCACGAGTACTATAATTGCAGGAAGCTGCTGCGGTCCAAACGGCAGATGCATAATCTGCAGACTGCACAGAAGGGGCGTTGTTTCCTATTGATTTATATACATTCCCTTGATTATCGGAGATCTCTTCTTCCGTAACCGTAATCTTCGTTGAACTCAATACTATATAATTGTTTTCACCAAAAATTGATTGCAGATCGAAATCGTGATTCGGGAAATTGTATTTTTCCTGAAATTCAGGAGCATTCAAAAATGTGAAATAGGAATAAAGTTGAGAGTTAAGAGCAAAAACTTGTCCTTCATTCGCAGAGGGAAGTTCACTAAGGTGTACAAGGGTGTTGAAAATAATGTCGTTGATTTTTGTTCCTGCCGGTTTTTGACTTGTAACGGAGTTCATTACTATATTGAATGCACTTGCGTAAGCAAGGATATTTTTTTCAGGGTCTGAAATTATCAAATTTGTTGAGATGCCTGAAAGGTCTGAAACGTAAACAAGATTATTACTAAAATAATTTTTCCCATCAAGGGTCAAACCCATCACTCCGTAGGCTAAAGGTAACCCCATACAATTTTCAATATCTCCGGGATTGTGCACAATGTGAAAAATATGAGTATTGCCATAAGCCACGGCCTCCAATACTCCGCGGGGAATACTTGGGTGCAGATCATATGCTTCCTGAAAATAAACCGAATAATTGGGTTTTTCAGATCTAATTCCTACGGTTGGCTGTTGCGAAAAAGAAATGCCTGGATTTTGTAGTTGAGCAAATGCTATGATGGGAAGAGCGAATAGTATAAGTAATGTTTTTTTCATGATTTTTATTTTGTTGGATGGAATATTTTTAAAATATATTTATTTTTTTACTGATTTTATAGAACTTTATTCTGTTTTTAGGGTATAACTAAAAATTTTATGCTCCAAATGTACCTTTTGACAAAAGCCATCACAAACCAAACTTTTTGTAACTGTAGTAGTCTGGCATGCTAAAATCCAGGTTAAAAACATCAATTATCGTCCAAAATACAGTGTTTACAGAACTTTCAACGCCCACCACTACTCTTCCAAGAAAAACACAAAACTTAAAATTCTGATTTCACGATGAGTTATTTATTTTTTTTGATTATTTTTATGTTTTTGTACTAAACCTATATGTAAAAATTGAATTCATTTTTTCCATAACCCTTAGCAGTGCAATCAGGTATAACATTCATTTAGAGCATTATGCGACCTTCCGATCACTTGTTTGACCTTATCAGATCGCTGAATCCTTCCGAAAAAAGGCATTTCAAACTTTATGCTCAAAGACATATCGTTGGTGAAGAGAACAACTATTTAAAATTATTTGACGCAATAGATAAACAAAGTAAATACGATGAAGCGGCCTTAAAAAAGAAGTTTCGCCTCGAAAAATTTGTTCAACAAATTCATGTTGCAAAAAATTACCTATACAACCTTGTCCTGAAAAGCCTAAATGAATATCATACTGTTGATTCAACCAATATTCAACTTCGGGAATTGCTGAGTAGTGGAGAAATTCTATTCGGCAAGGGTTTATACAAGCAAGCATCTAAAATTTTAATTAAACTTAAGGAAAAGGCCTATCGTTACGAAAAACAGATATATGTATTAGAAGTGGTGGTACTGGAAAATAAAATTGCTTTTGCACTGCAGGATATGGAAGCCGCCAAAAAGGTGATCATTAAGGGTGCGAAAGAAGAAGAGCAATTAATGTTG
>JACMPR010000297.1 GCA_014377385.1 Ferruginibacter sp.
TAAACAAGATCCTGTCTCCCGGTTGAATTGTTCCTGCATTACAAACAGTTTCAACTTTACTTAATGTTTGCCACGGAGTAGATGCTGATGTTCCATTATTGTTATTGCTGCCGGTGACCGAAACATAATAGTCTGTAGCATGAACATGGAAAGTGAGGAAAAGCAAAGCTGCGCAAATAGCAAACTTGACAGTGGATTGGAATCGCATTGGTTTTTCGATTTAGATAGTGATATTGGATGTATAAATTAAATACGCAGGTTTATAAGCTTGAGTATTTGGTTTTTTTTGCTTTGTTCAATGAATTCTTCAAAACAATTTAATTCTGTAATCTTTCTTTAACGAAAAATGTCACCTGGAAATTATGCAGCAAGTTTAGTATGGTATTCATTTTAAATTTCAGCTCAAATTGCTCACAATTATTTAATTAGGCTGGGAACAAAGTTAAAATCACGATTCAAATGATTTTGTAATATGTTGTATTGTTTTTATGTAATATTAATACGACAATACTTTATTGTGTATTGGGGCAAAAATATTTTCGGCACATTTCAAATAATTAAATACCAGTATTTTAGCAAGAACCTGAAAGGATAAAAATCTACAAGCCTGGATCCAGCGTGCTCTGAAATTTTATTAAATATTTTGGAAGACAGGTCCAATATCTTTTCGGACCTATGCAAATCGAAATTTAAATTTCCGCCGCCGAGGTAGTATAAATTGTTTGTGTGAAATAATTGCTCACCATTAAATTGTTCACTACGGGTAACATCTATTTTCATGGGCAACCAAAAAATATTATCCTGCAAAACAATAACTTTTTTATCCGGGGAAGTTTTTGTCATGGAGATCATGCTTTCCGACCTTGTACGTTGAGGAAAAGTTTGGAGAAAAATATTACTTATCAATTGCAAATTTTTTACCTGAACTGTATACGGACCGTGGTTATCGATGTATAAAATATCCCCACAATTCAAAACAGTATTTTTATGGATAAAATTATTATTGATTGTACCGGCCCCCGTGCTTCCTAATTTCATAAAGCCATTACAGTTGATCACGGTATTGTTCATTATCTTGTTGCCGTTGCAGACCGGACCAGCCAATTCCACGGCGCCGCCACCAAATTCAAAATCAAAACTGGTTGCCCAGCAATCCGTAAAATTACATTTAGATATCACATTGTCTTCGCCGGCCAATACAATTCCGTTGGCGCCATAATCATCATGACCGCCATCATTCGTATTGCGGACCATTCTAAGATTATTCACCTTGCAGTGATCAACAATGTTATTATTTCCGACCATATTAATGCCAATACCTACCAGGGATATATCGCAATTTTGTATGGTGACGAAATTACTTTCATCAATTGAAAAAGCAATTTTGATAAGTGCGTTGCTGTTGTGCGCCAACGGATCGGTTTGGTTATCTGTCACTTCTAATCCTTCAAGTTTAATAAATTGACTCTTATATATTCGCACTGCGTACTCCTGGTTATCGGCAGCGTCATTTCCCCTTTTTTTGTACATAAATATTGGTTTCGAGTTGCCGGGTCCGTAGCCTGTTACTATTATCGGAGCCGATTCTCTTCCTGAACACACAAGATTTAATTTTTCAAAAAAAAGTTCCCCTCTTTTTAGCAGGATACTATCGCCTGGTTTCAAGGCAGCCATCACTTTATACAACGATTCAAAACTTTTCCATGGATCCGTAATGCTTCCCTTTGGATCTTTATTGGTAGCGGACGGATCAATATAATAATTCCTGGCCTCGGCCAGGCTTGAAAAGACGATCAGCAACCAAAAAAAACAGGCTTTCATAAATTCTAATTTATACTATTAAAAAGTTTATTCTTACATGGTTATTCGATGTAAAAATAATCAAACAAAAATTTAACGGGTAGTCTATTATTATTTGATCATATTGGTTCCTTTTTTATTTAATTGGTTAAAAGAAATTACGGTTACATTTTAATACAGAAAGATACATGTTGAAAAAAGCTTACCGCTTACAAAGGGAATTGTAAAAAAACTATTAGTAGGCAGAAAGTATGATCATTCTACCGGGGGAACGAACAGTAGCAGGTATTGCTACACGATCTGGATGCGGCACCTGGTTTTCGCTTATAATAACGGGATAAAAAAAATTAGTGAAACCATTGCGGAGCTTGGGCCGGGTGAGTCCCTGGCCATCGGTTTAACTGCTTTGCTCACAGGTTGCAACAAGTACTATGTTATGGACGTGCACAGGTACCGGGACATTCAAAGAAACCTGGAAATTTTTGACAAATTGGTATTGCTGCTGAAAAGCCGGACTGCAAGGCCGGGGGATGATGAGTTTCCAGGGGTTACGCTCTCTTTGCCGGATTATAAATTCCCTGCGCATATACTAACTAACGAATTGCTACAGGCTGCGTTGACGGAAGAAAGAATTGCAATGATTCGCAACGAAATACTAAATCCTGAGCGGCAGAAGCATAATGCCATGATCAGGTATTTTATTCCGTGGAATGACGACAGGATTATTGAAGAAGCCTCTGTAGATTTTATTTATTCGCAGGCAGTACTGCAATAGGTAGATAATCTGGACGAGACTTTTAGCTACATTCACAAATGGCTGAAACCCACCGCTGTGACGTCCCATAGCATTGATCTATCGTCGCATGGCATTACCAGTTCATGGAACGGGCAGTGGTTGTTTCAGAAAGGGAGTGGAAATTGGTTTATGGTAACAATAAAATTATTTTGAACAGGGCTCCACGTTCAACCTACTTATCGCTAATAAAAAAATATCATTTTAAAGTTGTTAATGAAATGCGTTACAGTAGGCCCAGCCTTTTGTGTCCGACGCATTTTGCGAAAAAGTTCCGGGAACTAATTTGTAGAGGCATTACCGGGCAGGGCGTTGTGCAGGTTGGGAAATAGAATTTCGTTTGCCCTGAACCGCTGATAATTAAAAAACCGATAATTAAGATAACATTAAAAAAGCAAATTGAATTCCGTCCACTGAAAATGAAGCTGAATAGAATGACAAATGCTCATTGTTATTCCCTCTGCCCAACCTGCACAAAGTTCAATGCTGGTGATTCGTTGTTCTTTCTCTCGCTCAATTTATAGTTTTCATTTGTTGGAAGAAACAAATATTTCTACTTCTGCATTGCTCCAATCTTTGCTTCGTTCATCATAAATTTCAAAGTCGTATTTATACGCTCTGTCTATTTTTAAACTCCATATTTCTTTCCAGGCATTTGTTACACAATCAGGCATTTTTCCTTTAGCAATTAGTTTAGAGTAATCATCTTCAGGTATGATTAAACGTGCCATGTCATTTGGTGTGTCCGTGTCTGTTTTTACTTTGCACCCAATGAAATATGAAAAGGGTTTGGTGTAATCACCTTCATAGTCAAAATAGACTGCATAAATATCATTACTTAATTTATTTGGTATTCGTTCGATAAAATTCTCAGTTTCGAATTTCTGCCAAAAGATGCCGCAATCAATATTTGATTGTCCACCTTCATTTGTGGTTTTTTTTTCAAGTTTAAGTCCAATTAATTTAAATTCGGCAATTCTTAATTTTTCCATATAATTTATTTTTGATTAAACGTCGCTGCAGTTAATTATTATTTTGTTGCGTGGCAATGACCGCCAACAATGTAATTGTTATGCAGGCCCGGAAATTGTTCACTTTGTTTGTACTGTTTTGCCGGCAGTCGTCGCAAATATCTTTGTATTTTAATTGAAGTGGTAAAAGAGGAGTTGCATTTGCAGAATTATCAGAAATCTTTATGTTATCGTGTTATCCTCGGATCTGCTTTCCGATACAAATAATCTGCGGTGAAATTTATCAAGATAAAAATGCAGGCACTGAAGAGCACTGCTCCTGTTACAACCGGGTAATCTAACTTTTCGAGCGCATCAACTGTTGTTTTGCCGACACCTTTCCAGCCGAAAATATACTCTACAAAGAATGCGCCCGCCAGCAATTCCGCGAACCAACCTGTAATGGCTGTTATCACGGGGTTTAGTGCATTTGGCAATGCGTGCCGGAAAATTACCTGTCTTTGGCTTAAGCCTTTCGCATAAGCGGTACGGATGTAATCCTGGCCGAGTACATCCAACATGGAGCTGCGGGTAAGCTGCGTGATGATTGCCAGCGGCCTGATACCAAGCGTAAACGCAGGTAAGACCAGGTTTTTTAATTGAAGGTATTTTTCACCTGTCACTTCATCAATTTCAAAGAGGCTACCAGTTAGCGTTAGCCCGGTATATGGATGAAGTATCACTGCAAAGAGGTATGCTATAATGATGGCCATAAAAAATGAGGGGGCCGAGATCCCGGCGATACTGCTCAAAACTGCGGTATGATCCAGCCAGCTGTCTTTTTTTACTGCAGCCATTACCCCTAAGAAAATGCCGGTAATACAGGCGAAAAGCATCGCGGTAATGGCGAGTACCATCGTTCCGGGCAAGGCATCCATTAAAATACTTCCTACCTCTTTCTTTGTCTGGTAGCTGCGTCCAAGGTAAGGCAGCTTTAAACAAATCTTTATTTTGTTCCCTAAAAAAAATCCCCGCAGTTTCTTTTTTTCTATATCGTCTGCCGAGTGAAAACCAAGTGGCGATATATCGTTAAGATAGTAAAAAAATTGTTTCCATTTTGGCTGGTCGAGGTATAGATCCTTTCGGATATTGTCCATGGTTCTTTTATCCCCTGTTTGTCCGGCAACCAGGCGGGCAGGATCACCAAAAGCCTGGAACATCAGGAAAATCAACAACACTACGCCAAGAAGAACGAGCAGGGAATAGCCTGTTTTTTTTAGAATATGGGGCAAAGGAGTCTGGAATTTATGAATTGAGAATTGTAAATTACAAGTTTAGCGTTTTCCGACTGAATGCACCAGGTAATCATTTGGGTTGCCTGACGTCTCCCCACCCCCTTCACCAAAGGAAAGGGTAAAGAAATTCTCCTACTCTACTTCATCAAAATCTGCCCAACTCCATTTTCCCTGTACCACCGGTCCTTTCATAAAAAATATAGTGGGGTTGGCCCTGGCGGCGGTTTTGATGGATGTTACATCGCAGGTTACAACTCCTTCGACAACGATTTTGTTGTTTTCAAGAAAATCACTTACCGGCTTTTTTTGACCGGTAATAACATACAGCTTACGGCTACCCTTAGCAGCTCTTTCCGCGATTAGTCGGAGTTCCGGCAACCACGATGCGGTATTAGCCGGCAGTTCCTTTATAAAAAGTAAATAATAATCTCCAGGTTCACTCAATATAGATGTTGTTGCATCGCCGCCATCTTCGGTTGTAAGCGAAAAATCATTTATCAGAGGCACGTTGTTCCTGCCTTTTTCTACGAGAATCTGTTTTCTATCGGCGAATGTCCAGGTACTGTCGGGTAATGCAGTTACCGGGAAATCTTTTTTAGTCCCATTCTTTTCATAGGTGAACACATAATCAAATTTGTCCTGGATCGCATTCGCGGGCATTTTTCTTAGTTCAAGGATATTATTTCCTTTCTTAAATGGCAGGCAATCAGCCAAAGGCAAATGTTTTATAACATGGAACTGCAGGATCAAAGTAAGTATCACTGCCGCTACTACACACAAAGCATTGATCAATGGCTTGGATACAGGTGTGATATATTTTGCGTTAAACAATAAAAACAGAACAAAAACAAGCAGGATGATATCCTTGGTAAAAGTTTGAACCGGCGTTAGAGGAATACAATCTCCAAAACAGCCACAGGCGCTGATTTTACCGGTAAATAACACAAAACTGGTGAGAAAAGTAAAAAACAGCATCAACAATAGTAATATCCATGCAGTTAACTTTTTCTGCCATCCTAAAAGTAAAGCAACTCCTACGGCCACTTCCAGCGTAATCATAATAATTGAAAATAAAACCGCATAATGATCGAGTCCGCCCATAAGCGATTTTAATGCGCTGGTTTGCCCCCACACTTCAAAAAATTCCTGCATCTTATAAGCCAGTCCCAGGGGATCGATGGCTTTAACCAGCCCCGAAAAAATAAAAAGAGATCCCGTCAGAATTCTAATAACCGTTGCGAGTGATTTCATTTTTTTTATTTATTATGTTTTCCTTCACTGATAAGGATCAGGGCAAATACAGCATAATTTGCAATATCAAAATAATTTGCGTCAATTCCCTCGCTCATGATCGTAACCCCTTCGTTGGCAATGATCTGTTTAATACGGAGTAATTTTGCCAGTATAAGATCAACAAAACTTTCCTGGCACATCTCCCGCCATGCTTCACCGTAGTCGTGGTTTTTATCAAGCATTAGGTTTTTTGCCGCAGCAGCTACAACATCATAAAATTTTTCTACTTCGCTAACCGGCAATTGCTCCGGTTCGTCATTGTTGATTTTAAGCTGTACAAGTCCAATGATTGCATAATTCAACATTCCTTCGAATTCGCTTTTTATTCCATCTTCAATTTTTTGTTGCTTTTTTTCCTGGATTGTACGGATTCTTTTAGCTTTTATATAGATCTGGTCGGCAATAGAAATAGTGCGGTACACCCGCCAGGAAGTTCCATAATCGGCGGTCTTTTTTAAAAAAATATTCCGGCAGCCCATTATCACTTTATCATACTGTTCATTGGTTGTCATGGTTATTTTATCATTTGCTCATTAATAAGCTGCACATTTGTGTATTGAATCAAAAATACAATTACTCTGTCAATGTTTACGCTTAACTGTAGGGGAAAAATCATTAAAATAGAAATCCCTTTAGTAATGGGTATTATCAACGCTACCCCTGATTCGTTTTACGAGGGACAGCCTGGCATGCCCCTGAACGATACTATTACGTTAGCAAAAAAAATGATCGCAGAAGGCGTTGCGATACTGGATATTGGTGCTCAAAGTACACGGCCAGGCAGCGAAAGGATCTCTGCAGAAGCTGAACTTCACCGACTGATGCCCATTTTCAACGCCATTCGTTCTGCCAACCCTGGCATTCTTATTTCTGTGGACACTTATCACAGCGTTGTTGCAAGAGCGGCTGTGGAAGCGGGCGCAGATATCATTAATGACATCAGTTCCGGTGACATGGATCCGCTCATGATTTCAACCGTTGCTTCTTTAAAAGTTCCTTTTATTTGTATGCACATGAAGGGAACACCCAAAACTATGCATGAAGCGCCGGTTTATGAGGATGTGGTAAAGGAAGTGCTGGATTATTTTATTTCCAAAACCGCCCAATGCCGAAAGGCCGGTATCAAAGATCTAATCATTGATCCTGGTTTTGGTTTTGGTAAAACCATCCGGCATAATTTTACACTGCTTCAACAGTTAAGCATTTTTAAAATGCTTGACCTGCCCATCCTTGCCGGACTTTCACGAAAAAGCACTATTTACAAAACGCTGGGGATCACACCTCTGGAAGCTCTCAATGGCACAACTGTTTTAAATACAATTGCCCTGCAAAACGGCGCATCAATTTTAAGGGTACATGATGTGAAGGAAGCAGTAGAAGCTATTACTTTATTAGAAGCTTACCGCAGATCGGCTGCTGATGAATGACAAATTTTGGTAAGTAAAAGGGGCTGATAAAGCAGCGGTTCTCATCCGTTTCTACTCTATCAACCCCGTTTTTGAATAAACACGGAATTTTATTTATTTACTCCTGATGAATCTTTTTTCATCTTACTAATCCTTTGCATGCTATCCATGTAAGCTTTTTGTTTAATTTTCATTTTTTCCATTTGAGCCGTAGCCGCTGCTTTTGCCTGTTCTCTGTTGAGTATATCTACGACTTCAATATCAAATACTAAAATAGAATTTGCGGGGATGTCTTCTGTAGCACGCGGGCCGTACGCCAATGAAGAAGGGATGTAAAATTTTGCTTTTGCTGCTTTATTGAGGAGCGTCAGTCCATCGGTCCAGCCTTTGATAACGCTACCGCCAAGCGACCTGTCGGTTGTCATATTAACATTAAAAGGTTCAACATGTTTTTTCGCCGGATCAGTATTGCTGTCAAACATTTTTCCGTCCATGGTTCTTCCGGTATAATTGGTAGAAACAATTACGGAGGTATCAATATTAGCTCCTGTACCAAGTTGAATAATTTCTACGTAAGTACCCTGCGGTGCTTTTACAACCTTGATATTATTTTTTGTGAAATAAGCCTGTAACTCTTTGTCATCTTTTACCAGGATTTCCGCAGCTTTGAGAGAATCTCTTTTTTGCATTAAAACCATTTCAGCCATTCTTGCACTGTCAGCTGCTTGTTTGCTGGTAAAAATATTAACCACTTTTACGGTAGTGGTCAGGTAATGCCCCTTCTTAAAAAATGGTGGCATACTTTCCGGAGATTTTGAGAACGCCGAATCTGTACTGATCCTGATGATAAGGCTATCCTTATTTTTTAACTGGCTAAGAATTTCATAATAACCGGCAGGGATAGATGAAGAATCAAGTGACTCGATCATAGGGCCTGTAGTTGTTCTTGAATCTGACAAAAGGGAATCCATTTTACCTGTGGCATAATACTGGCCCACGTGGATCTGCATGAAATTACCTGCTTTTATTTTTTCGCCATTTCCGGAAGAAATGATCTTGTATTCAAGCCCGTTTTTACCTTTTTTAAAAACTTCATTTTTACAGGCAGAAAAAACCAGTACTGCCGATAACATTACGTAAGAAATTTGTCGCATTTGATTTATTTATTTAAAATTTATAATTACTTAGTTGATCCCTGTTTTCCTTCATTGCTTTTTTAAAATCTTCCACAACGGTTTCCAGCGGCTCTTTGCTTTGGCCGCCTGCTGCGTTAAAATGTCCGCCGCCGCCAAAATATTTCCTCGCAAAACTGTTTACGTCAAAATCTCCCTTGCTGCGAAAGGAGCATTTTCGCTCTTCGCCCCTATCGATGATGATGGCTGCAAGTTTTATCCCTTCTATGCTTAGCGGGTAATTCACGAGGCCCTCTGTATCACCTGTTTTAATATCATATTTTACCAGGTCCTGGGCTGGTACTGCAATGAGGGCTGTGTTGTATTCATAAAATACTTCCATCCTGTTCATTAAAACATTGCCAATAAACCGGAAGCGGTTTTCCGAGAAATTATCATACAGTGCTTCATGCACGGGGCTGTGATCTAATCCTCTTTCCTTTAATTCAGCCACCATTCTGTGCACACTGGCAGAAGTGGAAGGGAACCGGAAGGAACCAGTGTCCGTCATTACACCGGCATAAATACATTGAGCAATATCGCTGTTTATTTTATCTACATGTCCGGAACCAACTATAAAATCAAACACCATTTCTGCTGTAGAACTTTTAGCTGTATCGCTCATACCATAGGCAAATACCTCGGTTTGTGGTTCCTGGTGATGATCGATCAATATTCTATCACCCTTAACAGTTAGTAACTTATCGGCCATCCTTTTGGTACGTCCCAGTACATTAAAGTCAAGACAAAAGATCCATGCAGCTTCTTCCAAAATAGCATTTGCTTTTTCTGTATCTCTTTCATAGTCCAGCACGGTTTTGCAACCCGGCATCCAGCTTAAAAAAGCGGCCCAGTTAGTTGGTGAGATCACGGAAGTCTCGTGACCGAACTGCGTCAAAAAATGGTAAAGCCCTAAAGTGGAGCCCATAGCATCCGCATCCGGCTTTTGATGCATTGTTATAACGATCTTTTTTGGGGAAGTGAGCTGGCTGTATATATTGTCAATTGATTGCATAAAGGCGGCGCAAAAGTAGGTGTAAAAACGGACTTAGCCAAGCCAATGGCTTAATCAATACTGAGAATTATCAAAGAAGAATTATCAATCAATCCTCCAGACCCAATTAATTTTCAGAAAATGTAGAGCTTTTACCCTGTCCCGTGGCTTTTTATAACATTAACTGGTTAGCTTTGCCGCCAAAAATAAAGCAATGACTAACAGAACATTTACCATGATAAAACCTGATGCTACTGAAAAAGGAAGCACCGGGGGAATTTTAGCAATGATCAACGCAGCAGGTTTTCGCATCGTAGCAATGAAAATGACACATCTTGGCGCTGGTAAAGCCGGCCAGTTTTACGAAGTACATAAAGAGCGCCCTTTTTATGGAGAACTGGTTGAATTTATGAGCCGCGGCCCGATTACTGCGGCCATTTTAGAAAAGGAAAATGCCGTTGAAGATTTTCGTAAGCTTATCGGCGCAACCAATCCTGCAAATGCGGAAGAAGGTACCATCCGTAAAAAATATGCTGCTTCTATTGGCGAAAATGCAGTGCATGGCAGTGACAGTGATGAGAATGCGGCAATTGAGGGCGCTTTTTTCTTTAATAAGCTGGAGCAGTTTTAAAGTTAGTGAATGGAGAACAGTGGATGGCAATAGGTGAAAATTAAAATGGCCTGTCGGTTATGCTTATTAGTGGGAATAGTTGAATGGAGAAATTACTTTTTTGGTTTTTATACAAACTATATTTATGGTGAATAGTAAAGCTTTTTGAGTTTGCTGTTCACCATTTTTTTTTGTATATTATTATGCAATGCGTTTAATTATTCGATTCAGGCATTAAAATGTCGCTTCCAAAATTTCGTGGAGATAAGCCTGGTGATGTTAGACAAAGAAGATCAATTTTTAAAATTATAAATATTGTCAGTATAAGATATTCATAAAAAAATTTAAGCTCTTCGCAAATGACACAAACAAAATACATGTATAACGGGTAAATGTTCATTTAATACGTCATGTTTTTGTTAGGCAATTTTTTACCACAGAGAAGTAGAGGTTTTGAAAGGGGTTTCATGAAGAAAAAAAACCAGGATTATAAACTTTGTGAAACTCTATCTTTAACTTTTCTGAACTCCGTGGTTAAATAGTAATTTGTAAATAATTCTTATTTAAATGTTTAGAACCGGTATTATTAGTTGCCTGTTAAAGCCGGTTTAGTAGTGTCAAGCCCCGGAGATCGTGGAATGTAGAACGCTTAATTCTAAAAAAAATCCTGACTATTTTTAAATTAATTTTAAGGCATGAAGTTCCCCTGCCTGATATTTTTTTATTGCTGCCATGTAGCCTTCGCAGGGGCGCAGGATTTAGGATTTCAGGCAGTGGACAGCAGGATGTTGTTAATCCCCGCAGCAATGAGTCAGTCTACCGGTAATATTGCCTCCTTCATACGTTCAAACTTTAAAAGCGATAAAGAGCAGGTTAGAGCTGCTTACCGTTGGGTGACTTACAACATTAAGTATGATCTTGATAGTATGTATATTTTTAGCTGGGGAGCTGATCCTGCGGCAAAGGTAACGGCAGCGATTAGAAGAAGAAAAGGCGTGTGTGAAAATTATTCCGCTTTATTACATGATATTGTAAAGAAATGTGGACTGCGTTCTTTTATGATCAGTGGCTATACGAAACAGTCAGGTTTTATTGACAAGGTTGGACATAGCTGGTGCGCCGTATTTGTTGAGCGGGTATGGCTTTTATGTGATCCTACCTGGGATGCAGGATATGAAACCACTCCTGAGTATTTCCTGATCGACCCTTCCTTGTTCATCGAATCTCATATGCCTTTTGATCCGATCTGGCAATTGCTTCATCCACCCTTGACGAACGAAGCGTTTTATAAAGGAAGCACTCATGCATTGAATGATGATTATAATGCTGACAAGACAGTTACCGCTTTCCTGGAATTGAATGAGCAGCAACGTCTAGAAGCTGCAGCGGCCCGCATCAGCATGGCTGCAACGTTGAATGAGCTGATAAAAAACCAACTTTCTTTTATAAGGATGAAGATTGCACTCATAATAGAAGATAAAAATATGAACCTGTATAGCACAGTTGTGGAAGAGATGAACAAAGCAACTACAGCGCTGAATGAATTTATTGACTATCGCAACCGGCAATTCATACCTGAAAGACCAATGGAAGAGATAAGTGTACTGTTGTTTCGTGTGGATGAGCACCTGTTAATTATACAGAAAAATTTAGAGAATTTAAGCAGCTCAACTGCCGACCTTCAATACGATGCGGCAACATTGGAGGAAAGATATAAGAGCCTCCAGCCAAAACTACAGCAACAAAAAGATTTCTTAAAACGGTGGATATCGGCCAGCACTGAAGAGCGAAAAAAAATATTTTACGAATGAGTCAGTTGCCAGTCACCCCGCAGGGCGACTTCTACAGTATCGCCTTCCGCCAATTCGCAGACTGGTACGCTTGTAATAATACTGACGTCTTCTACAGATACCAGCACTTCCAGGTGACTGCCAAGAAAAATAATTTTTTCCACCCTCCCCTTTACCATTACTGCGGGCGTCGCTTGCTTTACGGTAAAATATTCCGGCCGGATCATAAAATTGCTACAGCTTTTCAAAGCAGGAAATAAGCGTTTAAGCGATAAAGTTACCAGGTTATAATTGCCGAATAGAGAAGCTGCGTATTCATTTACGGGATGCAGGTAAAGCTGTGAGGGAGTTCCCTCCTGAATAAGCGAGCCGTTTTGAAGTACCAGCACTTTATCGGCCCACGACAGAATATCCATGGGATCATGCGAAACAAGGATACAGGTTATTTTCAGTTTGCCTGTAATATCGTCAAGAACTGCTTTCATCATTTGCTTGTTTTTCATATCAAGATTTGAGAAGGGTTCATCCAGTAATAACATGCCCGGCGATGCGATCAGCGCCCTTGCGATAACGATGCGTTGCCGCTCGCCTCCCGACAGTTCGTCCGTCCAGCGTTTAAGCAGGTGGCTGATCCTGCAGATCTCATAAATTTCCGAAGCTGTCTTCTTGCTGAGTTGGTTGGAATATTCCAGCTCCTCTTCTACCCTGTAATTATTTCTAAGTTCAAAATGTTGAGAGATGTAATAAATCCAGTCATTTCCGGCTACCAGTTTATCGTTGGGGCCTTGTACCTTTTTTCCTTCATACCATACCTCTCCGGAAACGGGTTGCTGCAGACCTGCAATTATTTTCAGGAGACTGGTTTTGCCCGATCCCGTTTCTCCCATCACTGCTATTTTTTGGAAACGATGCTGTGAAAAGCTAATATTATTTAATACCGCATTTCCATTAAGCTGTTGTGTTATAGCTGCTACTTGTAATAAAGACAATTGGCTGAACTTTTAAAGCGATTATATATCCTGTTAACCTGCACTTGCAAATTAGCGCATCCCGCTGAGAAGACAATCCTGGTTTGTAATATGACAGCGATGCGCAGGGAATAAAAACTACGTTTTTGCCGGTATAAAGTATTCCTTATGATGTGATAATAAGTGAAAAGTTGTTGTGAGCCTTAGCCGCACTGGCCTGTTCATAAAATGAAATTCAACTTGTAAAACATTGGTGAGAAGAAATTGAAAAATAATAAAAATTAAAAAACAATATCCGAATTTTTACTGCGTTAAGCTGGTACCTTAAAAAACACTTTATGACTTTCCTGAAAAACATACAATTTACACATTTGATTAAAATTGATGGCTGCCTTAAAGAGTTCAATTTTAGAAAGTCGAATGGAAGCCTTGAGACGATATTTACGGTTGATACCATTGACTCAAAAGGTACCCGAATTGTTTTCAACATGCATGATGAAGGAAAGTTTTGGAAAATTAATCAAAGGGAATTACCCTTATGGATCATTCAAAATGAAGAACAACTGAATGCGTCAATTAAGAAGGAGCTGGCCATACAGGAAATTTATTTTGTCAGGCCAGATTCGGGTACCCCCAGCCAATTACACAGATTTTTTAGCATGTTTGGAATAAGCTAACAGCGTGGAAGATGAATCACTGATATTGCATGAACTATCATGCATCCACAGGATAGCCACAGCTATACGGTGGATCATTCGCGAAAAACTGCATATTGTTATGCTACCGATTGGCGACGGGATTAAATTTATTTTCCTGCAGCACGTATTATTGAGTCTGCTGGCAGTACAAAGATGCGCATAGTAAATAAGCCTTGTTGATACCACTCTTTTAATTACCTAAATAAAATTTACTAAAATCTCTTCCGTTTGCCGGTGAGGTTTGCCAGGTGCCTGTATCGGCATTGGTTACGGCGTTGAATAGCGGTGAACCGTACAAGTGTGCGACGCAACAATGCTGTCCAATGTTGAGATGCCGGGGCAATAGCGATTTTTATCTACAATGACGCATAATAGGACTTAATAAACATTAGTGTGCCGGAACGGTATAATTACTAATTTATGGCGAAAATTCTTTTGCTATGAAAATTATAAAGGTTTCGTATATCGTTCATCGCAATGAACGCCGCATCCGGCTCTATTTTGAGGCGGACACGCAATTAAACAATTTGTTGAAAAAAATTACGGGCAGCCGGTGGAGCAAGACGCTAAAATGCTGGCATTTGCCCTGTAGCAAAACGGTTTACCGCGATTTTAAAAAGATGTTGCCACCGTTGTGGGAAGTTGTAGAAATAAAAGATACCGACAAACCGTCTGTTAAAAAGGAGCCGTGCGTTGTCACAATTATTCGGCCACCCGTTTACGTGAAGAAGACGCAAATAATAAAGCCTGAACCGCCTAAAATATTGCCAGCGAACCTGCAGGCGCTACGCAAATTTATAGAAACTCTTGAACTGAAAGCTTACAGTGAGAGTACCATTCGTACGTATAGAAATGAATTTTCGGCTTTGCTACAGGTTTTAAAGACAAGAGTTGTAGGCAGTTTAACTGCGGATGAGGTTAAGCGTTATATACTTTATTGCATCAATGAATTGCGGTTGAGTGAGAATACGATCCATAGCCGGTTAAACGCTTTAAAATTTTACTTTGAGCAGGTATTGAACCGGGTGAAGATATTTGTGGAGATACCCCGGCCAAAGAAGCGATTGATTCTTCCAAAAATATTGGGCGAACAGGAAATTGGGCGCTTGTTCAGAGCCCTGGAAAATAAAAAACACAAAGCCATTTTATTTACGGCATACAGTGCTGGTTTGCGTGTAAGCGAAACTGTTAATCTGCAGATCAAAGACATTGATCCCGACCGAATGCAGATACTTGTAGAAAATTCCAAGGGGAAAAAGGATCGTTATGTAATGTTGAGCCCCGTATTGCTGGACATATTGCGCAATTATTTAAAAAGCTGCAAGCCACGTCCTATAAAATATCTTTTTGAAGGAGCAACGGCTGGTGAGCCATTGGCGAGCCGAACGGCCCAGCACATATTTCATGAAGCTAAGGAGAAGGCCGGCATCCACAAGCAATTAAGTTTTCACAGTTTACGCCACAGTTTTGCCACGCATTTACTGGAGAACGGTGTAGATATAAAATATATAAAGGACCTTTTAGGCCATTTCAATATCAACACCACTACACGATATCTTCATGTAAAACGCGAAATGCTGGTAAATATCAAGAGTCCGTTAGACGAAATTTACAAGTCTGGCAATATGGATTTTTGAACACATTGTAATTTTACGTAATTTTCATTGCCGCAATACCATTGATACAACATTTTAGTGCATTCTTTTAGTTTTCAGGCAATTGAAATAAGTTAGGTTTGTGGGAATTGCGGGTATTAAATTGTTAGAACGCAATTCTCGGCAACTCCCTAATAGTTGTCGTTGTTTTGTAGCCTCTATTGACCTAGCCGTTTATCATTATTCAAAGATTTTTAAAAAGCGAAGGGCGAGTATATTTTTCTTGCGTCATGAGCTTTTGCGATATGACGCTTCGAACATCGCTTTGACAGTGGAGAGAAGTGCGCTTCATCGACAATGGCGAAGCGATGTTCGAAGTTAGGCTGTATTTTCCAGAAAGTATTCCGTTTAAACTAATGCTTATTCAGTCTAACTTAAGAAAAATATACTCGAACTGAAGTTTTTTTAAAAATCTATGAGGGATCTTTCTGCGTCTTTCAATAGCGGCTAACATGAAGTGGACTTCGCCAATCGAACATTGGCAAAATCCACTTCATTCAAAACAATCGACAACTAAAAGGTCGAAGCTCTTCAAACTGCGTCTAACATGGCATTTGCAAAATTGCTGCTGCGGGAAGTTATTGAACATTGGTTATTCTATTGTACATTAGTATAGACAATGGGCTGCACGAATCCTAATACCGCAACTTCGCAAATGCCCAGCGTTGTGCGTCACTTTAAACAAACATTGCGTTTAACAATTTACA
>JACMPR010000298.1 GCA_014377385.1 Ferruginibacter sp.
CCAAACAAAAACTCCACGTCCTCCCTGCTCAGCTTTTTAATAAACCCTGCATCCTCCGTTACCAGCTCGTTGGCTATTTGTTTTTTGCGTTGCTGTAGTTGCAATATCTTTTCTTCTATGGTGTTTTTGCAGATCATTTTGTAAGCGAAAATCTTATTCTTCTGGCCTATGCGGTGGGTGCGGTCAATGGCCTGTTGTTCTACGGCGGGGTTCCACCAGGGGTCAACAAGGTATATGTAATCGGCGGCGGTAAGGTTTAGGCCCACGCCCCCTGCCTTTAGCGATATCAGAAATACTTTAATGGTGGTATCGTTTTGAAACTGGTCTACAGCCTCGCGGCGCTTGGTTGCCGGAGTGCTTCCGTCCAGATAACTAAACCTTATGCCATCCTTATCTAACCGCTCTTTTATCAGGTGCAACATTTCGGTAAACTGCGAAAATACCAGCAACTTATGACTGCCGGTGTTCTCTTCTATTTCCCGCATCAACTCATCTATTTTAATGCTTTTTTGGGTGGTTACTTCATTGTTCTTAACCAATTGAGGGCTATCGCAAATCTGGCGTAGCCTTAACAACCCTTCCAGTATATACATGCCGGCTTTGGCCATACCTACTTCTTCTATTTTCTTAAGCAACGTAGTGCGATAATGATTTTTATAATCGTCGTATACCGCCTGCTGCTCCTTATACATTTCGCACCAAAGTATCATCTCTGTCTTGTCGGGCAGGTCTTTGGCTACCTGCTCCTTGGTGCGGCGCAGCATAAATGGATAGACCATCTTTCTTAATTGGGCGGCCTTTTCGGCATCATTGTATTTATCTATACCGTTGGCAAATTCTTTGTAAAATTCGCGGTTGCCCAACAGCCCGGCATTTATAAAATTAAATTGTGCATACAGGTCGAAGGTGTTGTTTTGTACCGGGGTGCCGCTAAGTATAAGTCTGTTTTTGCTCTTTAGCAATTGTACCGCTTTAGTGGTAAGCGCATCAGGGTTTTTTATAGCCTGGCTTTCGTCGAGTATTACATAATGCCACTGAAATTTTAGCAACTGCTCCAGGTCATTTCTTATCAATCCATAAGTAGTAATGATGATGTCATAGTCTTCAAAATGCTCGTTGCTAAACTCCCTGGCGCTGCCATAGTAAATGTGGTAGGTAAGGTTGGGAGAAAACTTTTTTAACTCTGCTTCCCAGTTATAAATAAGCGAGGTGGGGCAAACAACCAGGTGGGTGCTGCCAACATATTTTTCCTTTAAAAATTGTAGAAAGGTAATGGTCTGCAATGTTTTTCCCAGGCCCATATCATCGGCAAGACAGCCTCCCCAGCCCAGCTCATCCAGGGTTTGCATCCATTGCAATCCGCTTTCCTGATAGGGGCGAAGGGTAGCCGTAATAGCCTTGCTTACGGGTACCATTTGTACGTTGCCTATGTTATGCAGCCGTTGCTTTTTATCATTAATCTCCTTCAATACTTCCTCATCATCTATTTGGTTGTGCAACTCATCAATTAAGGTATAATGCAGTTTGCTAAGGCGTAGCGTTCCATCTTTTTGCTCCTGACCAATTTTTAAAATAAGGCCATATTGTTTCAGCCATTCTTCGGGCAACATACCAATGCTGCCATCGTCCAGCACCACCATATTTTGTTTGCTTATAAGTGCTTTGCGAACATCCTTTAAGGATACAGCCTGATCGCCAAAACTTACTTCTATTTTAAGGTCAAACCAATCCATTCCGCTGCCGGCCTTCATCTCCCATTTGGGTTTGTTGGTGTTGTATCGAAACTTTTTCAGCTCCTTTAGTCCAAGCAGCGGAATATCATTTTCCTGCAATTGGTGAACCATATTCAGAAACCAATTTTTCTTCATTACCTCGTCGAAGGGGATATAGAAAAAGTCGTTCTGCCTTTGTTTTTCGAAAGTGGGGTGCAGTACACGGAGGCTTTCAAAAAAAGCATGCTCCCTAACGGCATTTCGTTTTATTACCTGATACGATCCGTCGGGTAGTGTCTGCAGCAGATCCTCAGGATTTTTTTCGAAATCTACCTCCGTTTCTTCATATATAAATTGCGCTTGCAGCATCAGGTATTTGGTCTCAAATTCTTTGAGTAATACATGGGGCTTTGGATCGGGCTGAATGGTGGTAAGGTGAAGCGTACCAGGTAATTCAACCGTGTATTTTTGCTGGAGTACAGGAATGATATTTTGTAAAACCTGTAATTTATTTGCTACCGGTATTTTTATATATCCGTGTTGAAACTGCTTAAGAATATTCAGGTCATCAATATTTGCCGGTAGATAAAAAACATCGTTTATCAGGAAAAGAAACCCTGAAAAAAGCCGGATGTTTATTTCGGAAACAGCTACGTTATTTATGGCCGGTTTCTGCAAGATGGTTATAAATCTTTCATCTTCTGTAATTGAAAAACTGAAAGAAATTAAGTCAGGAGAAAGTGTTGCGGGGATAATATTATTATTAGCAAAATTTCCTTCTTTAAGCATATACACCTGGGGATGATTGCACAGAAAGGGCCATAATTTTTGCAGTTGGCTTATGTAATACTTTTTTAATAATGCTGTTGTTGCATCGGACATGCTTTGCCAGGGATTGGCATATTGTGTTATATAACCATGACCGTTTTGTGCCAGATATTTCTTTATACCATCGTCGCTTAAGCTATAAATAAGCGAGTAAATATCATCAGAAAATTCTTTGAGCAAGCCAAGATTTGCAGATTGATGGATGCTCAATTTTTTAAATTGTTTTCCCCCCGACTTTTCAAAAACCTTTATCAGCTCAAGCTCAAAACCAATTTTATGATGCTGTGATAACAAGTTGAATAAAAAGCCTGACGCAAAATCAATGATTGCCTCTTTTGCTAATTTTGGTCTATCGTTATAAGTAAGCTCACCGGCTGCCGGCGAAAGTAGTTTTCTAAAGTTTTTAATACTCGCATCGGCATTTTTACCCCAAATAAAAGAAGGTACCTGCATATTGAGATTGCCTGAATAATCGAAGCTGAAAGTAAAGTTTTCGGCTTCCTTATCTTCCGGTGTCAGTCCATATTCTTCCAGCAACTTTGCTTTTTCCACGGATAAGTCCATGAAATCTAAAAAAAAGCGGGATCCAAACTTTTCCTCCAGGTAATCAAATGCTGCCATTGCATGTTCGCACATTATTGAGGTGTATTTGCAGGTGCAAAAAAATCCGAAGACGTCTTTTCGGTCGTATTGTATTTCGGGAAAATAAGAGAGGGATTTGTTGTGCTTGTATTCAAACCTCCATTTTACCCCGATTTTGTCCTCGGACAATAACCTGATTTTTTGTGCATTAAACCTGCTTCGGGCATATCCGCTTTTCTTAAATGCCTCTGAAAACGCTCTTATTGGGTGCGCTCTAAAAAATTGCCATTTCAGTATTACGTCATCTTCAAAAAGAGAAACTGTTCTCCCGAACCAGATTACTTTACTTCCTTTTTCCGGCATGGGTTCTTCAGAAGTAGTATTTCCCATTTTTTCTGCCAGGGCAGTTTCAATATCCTCAAAATCAAGGTCTGTCTCCTGGGTTAAAACCTCTATTGTTGCAGCTACAATGTGTTTGCACTTTTTGTTTTTTTCAAATGCCGGGCAATCGCAACTTGCCTCCAGTGCATCCTTTTTAATAATCAGCGAAACTTCATAAAGAGTGTAGTTGTCGGTTTGACTTGGAACCTCTATTACAAACAGGTCGCGCTCTTCATCTACAACGTAGATTTCAGGATTTCTATCATCGTATAATTCGAAACCTTTTTTTAGTTCCGGAACGTCATAACCAATTAAAAAATCAATCAAATATTTTGATAAGGAAGCTTGTTTTTTCGTCATTGCAGTTTGTTCA
>JACMPR010000299.1 GCA_014377385.1 Ferruginibacter sp.
ATTCTTGTGGTAAGAA
Organism: Ferruginibacter sp.; assembly: GCA_014377385.1. Classification (GTDB taxonomy): domain Bacteria; phylum Bacteroidota; class Bacteroidia; order Chitinophagales; family Chitinophagaceae; genus Ferruginibacter. The sequence continues at coordinate 17 of JACMPR010000299.1, forward strand.
AATATTGAAAGCGTTAGGACTGGGGAGTTTGCGTGAGAAACCATAAAGGAATGGTGAAGATGATTATTCTATGTTTAGTTTATGGACATTACCCTTTCTATCCCTGCATCTGATGTATGTAAACCTGCTTCCCTTTTCTATTTTGAAGCATTCAAAATAAGTGTCACTTCCCAAAAATGCCTGAATCGTATTCTTCGATAAAAAGGCAATGCTCTTTGCAAGTTATTGTGAAAGTGGCACTTATATATCTTGCAACAGCTTGATTGGTTGCCTTATCATATTTGACGGGATGGTTACAGCTACCTGGGGTTGGCCAAATTAAGGCAGACGTTAAGGCGACGGTAGTGAAGGAATTTACAATGATAATACCTGCAGTTATCCTGCAGGTATTATCACTACAAAAAACTAATCATCTCCAATGTCCCGGCATCCAAACCCATCCACCCCGTCTTTTTTTCCAATGTCCTTCTCTCCAGTTGCGGTATCGTGGCGGTGGTACGCTCCAGTAACCATCGGTATACACATACTTACCGCCACGGTAGATATAATTTCCGTTCACCCAAACATGTCGTGGCCCCGGACTGGCAGGGCGAACCCTGATTACAGGCGGACCTGGCCGAACTTTTATGACAACCTGTGCATTTCCGGCCAGGAAACAAACCAGGGTAATGGACAATAGCATTGCAAATTTTTTTAGATAAGTTTTCATACGTTTTTATAATTTAACAGGCCTCTGACTCACCTAACGGGCAATCGTTTAAATAGCATGACATTTTTTGAAACATGATGCATTAATATATGTGCATGCCTTTCGCGGCAGGTATTACGATTACAAAAAAGTGACCTGCCTTTTCCATTCCACGATCGCTATCCCCTGAAAAACCAAAATCACTTCCACGAAATGAAAAACTGCAGGAATATCGTAATTGCAAATCTCTTGCAAACGTTTTCTTCAACAGCTTAAACGATCTGTTGTATTCCCGGCTGGGCCGGTCTTCATCATCCGCCGCCTTTTTGTTATAAGGATTTAACCTGCAACCGATCAGCAACCATAGGAAACTATGGAAACAAACAGCATCTTACTAATCCCGACAAATAATAAATTGGGCAGAAAAACCTGGTTTAAAAATCACCGCTTGCCCCGCCACCGCCAAAACTGCCCCCTCCGAATTCGGTACCTGGCGGGAGTGCCGGCTGTGGTGAAAATGTTTCTGCCAACGCTAAAGATTCAACCGATAATTTATCCTGCGAATATGCAGTATTTCTTTCCCTGGAACTAAAACCATGCTTGGGAAAACGAAGGTAACGGGTAAGGGCCCACGCAAAAATGATCATCACCAGGCCAGCTATCGTTACAAGGACCTCAATATTCAAAATGTCATGATAGTACCTTACCGTAAAAACGATGGCCGCCACCAAAACCAAACCGACCCTTAAAAGTACCAGGTCTCTTTTTATTGCGCCCAGGGCCAGGTAAAGTAAGGGAAGCGCTACAGTCAATATCCAGAAAACAAAACCAAATGGTATGGATTGGGCCGGGGCGAGACGAAGATCAAACATGGTATTGCTTAATTCCCGGACTATACCGTAGTTACCTGCAAGGTAAAGGCTGATAAGTGACACGATTTCTATAATCTGCAGACAATCTCCATAGGTATAGAATTGCGTTTTATCATTTAATATCTTCGAGGTGATATAAATGATCAAAGAAACTACCATGATGACAAACGGTACAATTGCCTTAAAATCACCACCAATTAAGGTACACGTAAAAAAGAAAATACCCAACAACGCAAGCATACAGCCGGATGCCATGAGCCGGTCGGCATAGCGAAGGCTGCAAAATAAAGTAATAATAAAAATGACCCAACAAATTGACAGCCCATTCATATTAGATGGCAGGAAAATTCCGCTAAAAACAGAGACAGCACCCAGCGAGCACAAAGCATCATCTACCCCTGACCGAAAATGTTTTTTTATTTTAATAAAATATTCAAGTATTGCAAAAGACGCCATGCCGAAGAAAACAGCCAGTCCACCCGCTGCCCTTTCAATGATATTCAAACATATTAGAGCCAGCAGGCCGAAAGTAAAGATCATTATAATACCAGTGAGTAGAAATAAGCCAATACGTATAAAAAGATTCGGTGTGTAAAACGGTGCCGGGTAAGCGATTTTAATAGCGGCCTGCTCTTCCTGCGTGATATAATACTCACCCAGCGCTGTAAATGAGTGCTCCTGGATGAATTTATTTTGTAGCCATGTTTTATTATAAGCAATCATCTGTTTTTAAAGATTTTATTAGTACGCATTAAAAAAACAACAAGGCCAATACCGGATACAATAAAATATATAAACGCCCCGTAGATCGCGGCCATCTCTACGCCATTCATGTCAAACAGCATTTTAAGAATTACATAAGTAAGGGCAATATACACGTATAGGGTACTCATCAGCAATATATAAAATGACTGTTCTCCTTTCGCATACCAATAAAAAAAACAGCCTGCTCCTGCTACAAATAAAAACCAAAGCATGTAGGCATTCTCAAACCGGAACATGCCTGAAAGTGTGGAAACAAATAACACATTCATTCCGAAATTTGAATAAGTAAATTTAAAATGAGCTTTGTAATTTTTTTTAGAGGAAAGTTGGCCGGCGAAGATCAGTCCTGTTCCCAATAATATTCCGGTAAAAATGATATTCGTGCTGTTGAAATCATTGCCTTCCAGCAGCTTCAATGGTGTTACGGTTATGCCTAACCACGCTCCAAGGTTTGTAATGGCCAAACCAAGCACAGCGAGGTGATCGAAATAATAAGCGCAGAAAAATAAGAGCAGCATGGGAAAAAATGTGGCAAGACCATACCGGTTACCAAAAATGTGATACTGGTATTGAAAATATCCAATAAAAATAATAAAGCTGAGGCAGGCCAGCAGCAGGATATAATCAAAATATGCGTTGGGTGATCTTACATTTTCTTTTGAAAACGGCAACTTATTTTTAAGGCAATAATAAAAACTTCCGGCACAAATCGTTGCTATAATTGCCAGTATAGCCTGGTGCCCGATCGAATCGATGTTTTTATATACCAGTACCCCCAGCCCACCAGTAAGCAGCAGGATGCCCAGGTATAAAATAGCGCGGATCTCCCAGTGCACTGAAAATAATTGTTTAGCTGGGTAGGTTTTAATTTTTTCAAAGGAAGCGGATGTGATCAATCCCTCCTCAAATAACCTGCTAAATAGTGGTACATTCATTTTGCGATAAAAGTAGCTTAAATAAATTCCATTACATACCCGAAGCAATATACGGTTACCGCCGGTGAATAAACGGTGAGGTAAAAGTCAGCATTTTGTAAATTAAAGGATGTATACAACAGACAGCAGACTGCTGATTGGTTCAGCATATCTCAGGTCTCAGCATTATTGGCTAAGGTTGGCTTTCTACAACTAAGATTTCTTTTTATAATCACCGCGTTTCCAGGCCTTGATAAATTCTGACCAGGCAAAAGGATTAAAAATATTTTGGGGGGCGATCTGTCCTGAATAGTAGAGTTTTCGTTGCGCCTGCCGCATGTATTGGCTGGAAGCCTCTTTTCCGTCAACAGGTAATGAAGTCATAAGTGCACGCCTGGTAGCCGCATCATTGTTGCTCCGGGCTATGGCAACCTCATCATCCGGCACCTTTGTATTTACAAAATCGCGTTCGAACTGCTCCCTGCTTAGCCTCGGCTTTATGATGGTTGCGGGAAGAAATACCGTATCATTCACCATTAATTGTATGATACTATGCTGGTTTCCCTTTAAATCCCTGGGAATAGAAACCATCTTATTTTTATAACCGATGCTTGAAAATTCTACTGAATCACCTTTCAACACTACAATGCTAAATACGCCTCCTTCATTGGTGATCGTACCACGATTCTGCCCCTTTATTACGATACTTACCGAAGGAATCCCTTTCAGACTATCAGCAGTCATCACAACGCCGTAAAGCTGAACTACAGAGTCCCTAAAGGTTTCGAACTGCGCTAACGCTTTTTTTGAAAGAAAAGTAAGACCTATGCAGAGAAAGAATATGTAGCGTTTTTTATTCATTTATTTTTTTATGAAACTGTAAACAGTTCCTTTTTTTTGCTTCGGAATTGTTATAAACCAAAAAATATAACAGGACACCGCAATAACTATAAATGCTGATCTCTTCAAAAATACAACATTTCGCAAATGATAAACAAAGTAAGGGTTTCAATGTTTAATTTTGAGGTTCAAAAATGTGTTTTAACAAATAATTGAACGATGACAAATGAAGAAGTAATGAAAGCGCTGGGCAACGTGCAGGAACCCGATCTGGGGAAGGACCTGGTAACATTGAATATGATTAAAGATGTTGCAATAAATGGAAACGAAGTTTCATTTACAGTGATACTTACTACGCCTGCTTGTCCCCTAAAAGATATGATTAAAAATGCATGTATCAATGCAATTAAAATACTGGTTAACAAAGACGCAGACGTAACAGTAAACTTTACCAGCAATACCAGCAGCAACAGGAAAGATGCAAAAACGATCCTCGGCGGGGTGCGGAATATTATTGCGGTGGTGAGTGGTAAAGGTGGCGTAGGCAAGAGTACGGTGGCTGCAAATCTTGCGCTGGCACTTGCTGATGGCGGCGCAAAAGTAGGCTTGATGGACGCGGACATCTACGGACCAAGCCAGCACATTATGTTCGGCATACGCGGCGAACGGCCAATGATGAAAGATAACGGTGATGGAAAGGGGCTGATTGTACCAATTGAAAAATTTGGAATCAAAGTGATGAGCATTGGCTTGTTAATAGATGAAAAACAGGCGGTAGTATGGCGTGGGCCGATGGTAAGCAGCGCTATCCGGCAATTTGTAAGTGATGTTGACTGGGGGGAGCTGGATTACCTGATTATTGACATGCCGCCGGGCACCGGGGACATTCACCTTACAATTGTTCAAACAGTTCCGGTTACCGGTGTAATTGTGGTAACCACCCCGCAATTAGTAGCCCTTGCTGACGCGAAAAAAGGCGTGGCGATGTTTGGGCAGGCTCAATTGAAAGTACCCATCATTGGGTTGGTGGAGAATATGAGCTATTTTACTCCGGAGGAGTTACCGGATAACAAATATTATATTTTTGGAAAAGATGGCGGTAAGAATTTAGCAGAAGAATTTGATATCCCTTTCCTGGGGCAAATACCATTGGTTCAAAGCATCAGGGAAGGAGGTGATATCGGTGTACCACTGATGCTGAGCGATGATGAAATAACCAAAAAAGCATTTGGAGAATTTGCGGGTAATGCTGCCCGTGGTATTGCCATGAGGAATGCAAATATGGCTGCTACCGAAATTCAGGAAGTGCTGGAGTAAAGTGAATTAAATGCAACAGCAGATGGGAAATGTTCGGGATGTTAACATCTCCGCTATTTAATTTGGTGGCATAATTGTTTAAGACAAAACTTAAATTAATACATGAAAACTCTATTTGTCGCCATATTTTGTGCATTGCTTTTATTTACCGGATGTAATTCAAGCAAAAAGATGAATACTCAAAAAGAAAGCCTTAAAAATGTGCCTCTGGACGGACTTGGCTCATTAGATAAACAGGGACATCGTGGCTGTCGGGGGCTAATGCCGGAAAATACCATTCCTGCTATGATTGAAGCCATCGGATTGGGTGTGACGACCCTCGAAATGGATGTTGTATTTACCAAAGATGGTAAAGCTGTCCTATCGCATGAACCATTCTTTAATCATGTGATCACTACCAAACCGGATGGTAGCTACATTAACCAGGTTGATGAAAAAGATTACAATATCTTTAAAATGACTTATGCCGAGGTAGCTACATTTGATGTAGGTCTAAAACCAGATACATCTTTTCCTCAACAGCAAAAAATAAAAGCCATCAAGCCGCTGCTTTCAGATGTGATCGATGCGGTAAATGAAACGATGATGACGCGAAAAAGGCCAATGCCTTTATATAATATCGAAACCAAGACAAGTCCTGAGACGGATAATAGCTTTCATCCTTCACCTGGGGTTTTTGTAGATAAACTGATGAAAGTCATCATTGAAAAGGGAATAGAAGACAGGGTAATAATTCAATCTTTCGACGTCCGCACTTTGCAATACCTGCACAAAAAATATCCAGCTATCAAAACTGCTTTGCTGATAGAAGAACTGGACAACCGCTCGTTCAGAAAACAATTGGCGGACCTCGGTTTTACTCCTACCATTTACAGTCCCTCAAAAGGTTTGGTAACAGATATCCTGATCAGGAATTGTCACGACCTTCAAATAAAGGTTATTCCGTGGACCGTAAATGATAAGACCACTATCAGTAAATTTAAAGGAATGGGAGTTGACGGAATTATTTCTGATTATCCGAATCTTTTCAATGAATAAATTATCAGGATTCAGGTTCCACGAATCTGGAAGAAGTTAATCTATTCAGGTAGAGCCTGTGTCTGTTAACTTTCACCTGATACTCACGGCTTCCTCATTTATTTCACCGAAGGACATCCGTACTTTTCTTTCGTTCCAAACTTATACGCTGCACCAATCGTGAGACCCGAGTAATGGTCATTGAGGCCGGGATTGGCCGCTTTGCTAAATCCATCTAAATAATCAGTATGCACCAGCCGATAAGCAACTTCAACATTAAGCACTATTTTTTTAGAAATATGGTAGCGTAATCCTGCCCCTACAGGCACAACCGGAATTACCTTACGGCCAGGCGTAGCTGCATCAATTAAGATTCCGTTTTGTACTTCTGAGGTTTCACCAAAGTAGGACAAATTAATTCTGCTGTAATTTTGGGCAGTAGAAATATATGACAACCCTGCCCCGGCAAAAATGTAAGGCTCAAATTTCACATCTGTATAGTTTGTTCCTAAAATATTCCAATGGATTGAGAGGCTAAGTTCTTTCACAGAAGCAGTAAATGAAAAATTACGCTGTTGTCTCCAGTCGGGATATTTATATATTGATTCATCAGCTGCCAGCCTTGCCAGGGCAAATTGCAGCCGTACAGATAAAGTACTGCTGAGGATTCGGGTGCCAAAAATAGCGATGCCTGGTTGTATGGTCTCAACCGACCCAATCCGGTGTGGCGTGAGATCGCCCTGGTACATGTAAGCGCCGGCATTAATTCCAGCTTCATACTTTGGCAAGATGGTTAATTGTGAAACTGCATCATAAGAAATTAAAAACGACACACTAAAAAAAGCGGAACGGGTAATGCTGGCTGTAAACATTGGAAACTGTTTAAGTGATAAAAAAAACTCCAATGTATAATTGCAGAATAACGTGGGATTTGATGATTTGAATAATAATAGAAAGTAAAATACAGTGGCTTTATTGCGCAGTAACAAATATTTAACAGGAAAGTGGCTGCAAGTTGTTCGTTACGGGTTGCAGGTGGAACTTCAGGGATTGAAAATTTTAAAGAAAATCATTGTTGGTGTGTCACATAACTTATGTAGAAGATTCATATCATATCGCACCATTAGCCATTCACTTCTTCAATTATTCATCCATTTTCCTGGATTCAATTCCAAGCCAGTCAACGGCATTTTTAAAATTTAATTTATCGCTGAGTTCAGGGGATAAATTCATTGACTTTATCAAACTGCCGGGATGCTGCTCTCCCAGCGGGAACGGATAATCGCTACCAAGACAGATCTTATCCTCCCCCATCACTTCAATTATAAACTCCATGGCTTTCGCATCATGTACGAGGCTGTCTATCCAGAATTTCCCAAGATAATTTCTTGGATTAATGGCATTGTCAATGGCAACTAAATCTGGCCTTACATTGAAGCCGTGTTCAATTCTTCCAATAGTGATCGGGAATGACCCACCACCATGTGCAAAGGCCAGCCGGAGTTTCGGGAATTTTTCTAACACGCCCCCAAATATCATCGAACAAATAGCCCTTGAAGTTTCTGCCGGCATGCCTACCAGCCATGGTAACCAGTATTTTTGCATCTGCTGCTCGCCCATCATTTCCCAGGGATGAATGAATAAAGCACAACCAAGTTCTTCGGCTCTTTTATAAAAAGGAAAAAAGCTTTCATCGCCTAAATTTTTACCATTGATATTGCTGCCGATCTGGAGTCCCGGCATCTTCAATTCATTTATACAGCGCTCCATCTCTGCGATGGCAAGATCAATGTCCTGCAACGGCACGGTGCCAATACCGATAAAATGTACGGGATCTTTTACAACGGTTTCTGCGATATGATCATTGAAGAAACGCGAAGTTTCATGACCATCTTCGGGCTTAGCCCAATAATTAAACAATACCGGTATTGTTGAGAGCACTTGTATATCCACCGTTGTTTCCATCATTTCTTTGAGCCGAACATCTGCATCAAAACAATTATCCCCCACTTCCCGGAAAACCTGGTCGCCCTTCATCATGCAGGCCTTACAGTTACGGTGTTCAAGATGTATGAACTCCCCATAGCCAAATTTTTGAACCCAGTTGGGCATTTTACCAGGCATGATGTGGGTGTGTATATCAATTTTCATGCATCGTAACGTTTGGGGGTGGGTGGTTCGTGTTAAATGTTGGTGTCTGACATGAAGCAAAAGGTAGGCAGGTTAAAAATTATCGTTTGCCTAAAATACCCAACAATAATTACCAACCCACGTGTTTATCCTTTCTTCACCGGGGGAGCCATCACAGATCCACATTTGGTACAGGTTCGCTTTTGATCGTCGGTATAAAACCCATCCATCACCGGCGGGAGCTGCTTTACAATATCTGAAACATGCAAATGTTGCTCGTACAATTTATTACCGCAGTTTTCACAATACCACAAAAAACCATCTTCTTCCGTCTCCCTTACTTTTTCAATCACAAGGCCAACGGTATTGGGACCACGTTGTGGAGAATGGGGCGTTTTGGGCGGTAATAAAAAAATGTCCCCTTCATTAATGTGTATATCCCTCGGCGTTCCATTCTCAATTATCTTAACAACAATATCGCCCTCCACCTGGTAATACAATTCCTCACTTTCATTGTAATGATAATCCTTACGTGCATTGGGACCGCCAACCACCATGACGATAAAATTTTCGGCATCCTTATAAATACAATGGTTTCCAACAGGCGGTTTCAACAGGCCACGATTTTCCGCTATCCATTTTTTTAGATTGAAAGGAGATGCGATTGCCATAAATTTAATTTTAGATCCGTAAGTTAAGAAATTACGTGATACAGCCTATTGGATTAAGGATCGGCTGTTCTATTTATTATCCCCGAAACACGATAATCTTCTTCCTTCTAAATTATTTACCTTTAGCGAATGCAACTTGAGCTTCCTTACCAGCTACAAAATTATATCGGCGGTAGATTTACAGGTCCAATGGATGGAAAATATTTGAATAACATCAATCCGGCAACCGGGGAAATATCCGGGCAAATACCGGCCAGTAATGAAAACGATATTGAGGTGGCCGTATCAGCAGCAGAAAAGGCTTTTCCTGCATGGTCAGCTATGCCTGTCGAAAAACGATTTAAGATCCTTAACCGCATTGCTGAATTAATTGAAGAAAACCTTGAGGCATTGGCACTGGCAGAAACGAACGATAACGGCAAGCCGCTGTGGCTGAGCAGGCAGGTAGATATTCCCCGTGCTTCTTCCAACTTCCGCTTTTTTGCAACCGGCATCATGCATTTTGCCGCAGAAAGCCATAGTATGGAAGACAAAGCTATTAACTATACCCTTCGGCAACCGATTGGTATTGTCGGTTGTATCTCACCATGGAATTTGCCACTTTATTTATTTACCTGGAAAATTGCACCCGCAATAGCTGCAGGAAATTGTGTGATCGCGAAGCCTTCCGAAGTTACGCCGGTAACCGCTTACCTACTTGCAAAAATATGTGGCGAGGCCGGCTTACCCAACGGCGTATTAAATATTGTTCATGGCGATGGCCCGCAATGTGGCGAGGCCATTGTCAGACATAAAAAAATAAAAGCAATCTCATTTACAGGTAGCACAAGAGCAGGCGAACACATTGCTTCTGTCGCTGCCCCGATGTTTAAAAAATTATCATTGGAGCTTGGTGGCAAAAATCCTAATATTATTTTTGCCGATTGCGACTGGGAAAAAATGATGCAAACAACTATTCGCTCCTCTTTTAGCAACCAGGGACAAATTTGTTTGTGCGGCAGCAGGATATTGATTGAATCGGCTGTCTATGAAAAATTTAAAAAGGATTTTGTTGAAAGAACCGAAAAACTAACGGTCGGCGACCCGTTAGAAGAAACATCCAGGCAAGGTGCCATTGTGAGCAAAATACATTTTGATAAAGTACTGCATTGTGTTAACACTGCCAGGGAAGAAGGAGGTAAAATATTGTGCGGCGGACATGCGGTTACCCTGCAGGGCAGGTGTGCCAATGGTTATTTCATTGAACCCACGATCATAGAGAATCTTGGACCTGCATGCAAAACAAATACAGAAGAAATTTTTGGGCCGGTCGTTACATTACAATCTTTTAATACATTGGAAGAGGCTTTACAATTGGCTAATGCTACGTCTTACGGTCTGGCTTGTACGATTTGGACGCAGGATATTTCAAAAGCCAATATTGTTGCAGCAAAAATTGAAAGTGGAATTGTATGGATAAATTGCTGGTTGCACAGAGATTTAAGAACCCCTTTTGGAGGAGTAAAGAATAGCGGCGTCGGAAGAGAAGGAGGCTGGGAAGCTTTGCGGTTTTTTACAGAGGCGAAGAATGTTTGCATTGAGTTTTAAAAGATGGTTTCCCTCCGCTAATGATTCTCTAATGAATAACCTTGTAATGAGGAGTGTACTGATTAAAAAAAAACACGATTACACGATGATATACCATAACTGCAACAGCGGTATTTACACAAAAGCATCCTTAAAGGACAAAAATTTATGAATAGCACAACCCCGCAAAGCACCCAACAAAAAATGCCAGACGGTATTATAAAAACAAGTTCTGCAGCAACACCGCTGGGTGCCTATCCTCATGCCCGGCGGGTTGGAGATCTTTTATTCCTTTCCGGAATTGGCTCCAGGACCGCCAGAGATAATTCTATACCGGGGTTGGAACTGGATGGCGATGGCAATATCCTGAAATATGACATCGAAGCGGAATGCCATTCGGTTTTTGCAAATGTGAAAGCAGTATTGGAAGCAGGTGGCAGCAGCTGGGAAAAAATAGTAGACGTAACTGTTTTTCTTACAAACATGAAAAAAGATTTTCCCGCTTATAATAAAATTTACGGGGATTATTTTAAAGAAGTAAATGCATGCAGGACAACGGTGGAAGTGAAAAGCCTCCCCACTCCTATTTGTATTGAATTAAAAGTGGTAGCAACTATTTAAATATAAATTGATTGTTTTATGGATACAACATACGGTATGGATATAAAATACAAGAATACCCTGGACTATGCACAGCACCTTGATGAGAAAAATCCGTTAAGACATTTTAGAGAAAAATTTTATATCCCGATCGTGAATGGAAAAGAATCCATTTACCTCACCGGCAATTCATTGGGCTTACAACCAAAACAAACCCAGGAATATGTTTTAAATGAACTGGAGGATTGGGCAACCTATGGCGTGGAAGGTCATTTACATGCAAGAAATCCGTGGCTCAGTTATCATGAAATGTTTACCGAAACACTTTCTGAAATTGTGGGAGGGTTACCAGAGGAGATCGTGGCCATGAACCAGCTGACCGTAAACCTTCATTTATTAATGATCAGTTTTTACCGGCCAACAAAAAAAAGATTTAAAATTATCTGTGAAGCAAAGGCATTTCCATCCGATCAATACGCCATCAGGTCACAAGTAGAATTGCATGGATTTGATCCTGATAAAACCATCATAGAGGTAGAACCCAGGCCGGGAGAAAAAACGATCCGTACCAAAGACATCTTGAAAATCATAAAAAAACACGGCAAAAAAACGGCGCTTGTTTTATTTGGGGGCGTAAACTATTACACCGGGCAAGTGTTCGATATGCAAGCCATCTCTAAAGCGGCACATGAGGCTGGGGCCTATTGTGGAGTTGATCTTGCCCATGCAGCCGGTAATGTAGAATTGCAATTGCACAATTGGGATATCGACTTTGCATGCTGGTGCAGTTACAAATATTTAAACAGTGGCCCCGGTGGCGTGGCAGGTGCCTTTATTCATCAACGCCATGTAACAGATAAAAAAAGAATGAGGCTTGCAGGTTGGTGGGGACACGATAAGGAAAGCCGTTTTAAGATGGAAAAAGATTTTGATCCGATACCAACTGCAGAGGGATGGCAACTTAGCAATGCCCCGATATTAAGTATGTCGGCACACAAGGCTTCGCTCGATATATTCAAAGAAGCCGGTATGGAAAACCTGGCCATAAAAGGCAAAGCTCTCAGCAATTATCTGTTATACATACTTGATGAGATCAATAAAAAAAGTGAAGAGAAGATTATTGAGATTCTTACACCACGGAACGATTCAGAAAGGGGCTGCCAGGTATCTATGCTCTTGCTGAAAGACGGTAAGGCAATTTTTGACGGATTATTAAAAGCAGGTGTCATTGCAGACTGGAGAGAACCAAATGTTATCCGCGTAGCGCCCGTTCCGTTATACAATAGTTTTGAAGATATATATAAATTTGGCGAGATCATTTCAGCGATGATCAAATAACCCTGGAGAAAAAGTGAAAAAGTTTTTCTACATCAATGTACTTTCTGTTTGCGATGTGAATTCATATCAACAAGCGACTTAAAACACTATTTGCAGTATGTCAAAAAAAATAACAATTATCGGAGCCGGACTGGTGGGGTCCTTATTATCCATCTATTTATCCAAAAGAGGGAATAAGGTTTCCATGTATGAACGCAGGCCCGATATGAGAAAGGCAGCAATGAGTGCGGGACGATCCATCAATCTCGCTTTGAGCGACCGGGGCATAAAGGCTTTGGAAGAAGTAGGTATAATGGAAGAGATAAGAAAAATTGCCATTCCAATGCATGGCCGACAGATGCACCTCCCCGATGGAAGCACGCCCTACCAGGCATATGGCAAAGAGGGACAGTTTATCAATTCTGTTTCCCGAGGTGAACTTAACCGGAAATTAATCGAATTGGCGGAAGCCAATGGCGTTGATATTTTTTTCAATCAAAAATGCGAAAACATCGATTGGGTAAATAATGAGATCCATTTTGCTGGTACCTCAGGAGAGAGTACGAGCACTGTAGAGTCAGACCTTATCTTTGGAACAGATGGCGCCTATTCCGCAGCACGTCTTACGCACCAGCTACAGCATGACCGCTTTCAATACGAACAATTTTATATTGATTTTGGCTACAAGGAATTAAATATTCCGGCAGGGAAAGACGGTCAGTTCCTTCTTGAAAAACATGCCCTCCATATCTGGCCAAGAGGCAACTACATGATGATCGCTTTACCTAACATAGATGGAAGCTTTACCTGTACGTTGTTTTTTCCATTTGAAGGAGAACCTTCTTTTAAAACGCTGGATAGTAAAGAAAAAGTACAGTCATTTTTTGATGAAATTTTTCCGGATGTTGCCAGCCTGATGCCGACATTAAAAGAAGATTTTTTTAATAATCCCACCGCTTCTTTGGTTACCGTAAAATGTTTCCCCTGGATAAGAGAAGATAAATTTGCACTGATCGGGGATGCGGCCCATGCAATCGTTCCTTTTTTTGGACAGGGAATGAATTGTGGTTTTGAAGATTGTTCGGTATTAAATTCTTTGATCGGAAAATATGAGGAAGACTGGACGAAGATCCTGCAGGAATACCAGCAACTGCGAAAACCTGACGCAGATGCCATTGCCGACCTTGCAATTAATAATTTTGTTGAGATGCGGGACAAGGTTGGCGACCCTAAATTCTTATTGCAAAAAAAAATAGAAGCGCATGTAAGTAAAAAACATCCGGACAAGTGGATCCCCGCTTATTCACAAGTCACATTCAGTCCCCACATAAGATATAGCGAAGCGCTAAAAAATGGAAACAGCCAGCAGGGTATCATGGAAAAAGTTATGGCTGTGCCAGACATTGAAGACAAATGGGAAAGTGAAGAGGTTGAAAAGATGATCCTGAATATGATTGCTACGAATGAGTAAAAGTTAAAAAGAACCTGTTAGGTTGGGATAAAAAAATAAACCATGTATAAACTCCCTTATTTTACAGAAGAAGATCCGGACAAAGTGATAGCATTCATGAAAGAAAATTCATTTGCTGTTATCGCAGGGTTCGGTACTGACTACCCTGTTGCTTCGCACCTCCCTTTAGAAATTGAAACATGGCAGGATGGAAAAGTTTTTTTCAGCGGGCACCTCATGAAAAATACAGATCATCACAAAGCCTTTGAAAAAAATGAGAACGTACTGGTCATTTTTAACGGTCCGCATACCTATGTGAGCGCAAGCTGGTATGAAGAGAAAGAAGTGGCCAGCACCTGGAATTATATGACCGTGCATGCACAAGGGAAGATAAAATTTACGGACGACGAAGGCACTTACAAAGCAATTAAAGCGATCACCAACAAATATGAAGAAACGAATTCCGCTGCCGCCTTTGATAGATTGGCTCCGGAATATACCACGCGGTTGATGAAAGCAATTGTAGGTTTTGAGATTGAAGTGGTAAGCCTGGACAATGTTTTTAAATTAAGCCAGAACCATACACAGCATACACGAGAAAGTATTGCCGGTCACCTGCAGAAAAAAGGCGATGAACATTCGGCGGCGATAGCAAAAGAAATAAAAAACAGGTTTAGTGAAGAGGTTTGAGCGTTTCGGGCTTTTAACAAATAAAAATAAATGGTTCAGGTAATTTATTTTCTGCCAAATAATACTACATGCATAGAAATGTACTAATAGAACAGGTGAAAAATAAGAGTTCCTATCTCTGCATTGGATTAGATACAGATATCGGGAAAATTCCAAAACACCTGCATGGGCATCCGAATGCAATTGTTGAATTCAATAGACAGATTATTAATGCAACCAAAGATCTTTGTGTAAGCTATAAAATCAACACCGCATTTTATGAAGCCATGGGTATCAAAGGCTGGCAGGCAATGGAAGAAACGCTTCACTCTATTCCATCAACGCACCTAAAGATCGCGGATGCAAAACGGGCTGATATTGGAAATACGTCCTCTTATTACGCTAAAGCTTTTTTTGAAACCTTGCCCTTTGACGCCATTACAGTGGCGCCTTACATGGGGGAGGATAGCATCCGGCCTTTTTTAGAATACGAAAATAAATGGACGATCGTACTTGGCCTTACAAGTAACAAAGGAGCCAATGATTTTGAAATGCTCAATGTGGTTCGTGAAA
>JACMPR010000300.1 GCA_014377385.1 Ferruginibacter sp.
ATGTCAGGAACATTAAATTTGTCTTTGGTGTTTTCCCTGGAGCAAGCAGGTTTACGCCTGTGTCAGTGCTCATGCTCCAGTTGTTATGCTTTCCACTGCCATTAATTCCTGCAAATGGTTTTTCGTGCAGGAGCACCATGAGGTTGTGGCGTTTTGCAACACGACTCATGATATCCATTAACAAGGTATTGTGGTCAACTGCCAGGTTGGTTTCTTCATAGATGGGCGCACATTCAAATTGAGCAGGCGCAACTTCGTTGTGGCGTGTACGTAAGGGAATACCCAGCCGGTAAGATTCCTGTTCATAATCTCTCATGAAAGCGTACACCCTTTCCGGTATGGCCCCAAAATAATGATCGTCCAGTTGCTGCCCTTTTGCCGGAGCATGTCCAAAAACAGTTCGGCCTGTAAGTAAAAGATCGGGCCTTGCGATCGCCAGGCCGGCATCAACGACAAAGTATTCCTGTTCCCAACCCAGGGTAGCATTTACTTTGGAAATATTCTTGTCAAAATACTGGCATACATCAACGGCCGCTTTGTCCAGGGCTACCAGCGCTTTGAGCAGTGGCGTTTTTGTATCCAACGATTCCCCGGTATAAGAAACAAAAATAGTTGGGATGCACAACGTTTTTCCCTGTCCGATTTCCATTACGAATGGAGGTGACGATGGATCCCACGCTGTGTAACCGCGGGCTTCAAAAGTGGCTCTGAGGCCTCCACTCGGGAAGGAAGAGGCATCGGGCTCCTGTTGTATAAGCGCGCCTCCGTCAAATTCTTCGATGGGCGTGCCATCACCTTTTAATGTAAAAAATGAATCGTGTTTTTCTGCAGATAAGCCCGTTAGTGGTTGAAACCAATGCGTAAAATGGGTAACCCCTTTCTCTTCCGCCCAGGTTCTTAAACCGCTGGCGATATAATTACCCATCTGCCGCTCAATCTTCTTTCCGGCGTGGGTAGAAGCCAGCAGGCTTTTATAAGCGTCGTCACTCAGGTAATTCCGGGCCTTTTTTAACGTAAAGACATTTTCGTTAAAAATGTCGGTGATCCGGCTTGATGTCTTCACATCCGTTTTCGCACTGTTGCGTAAATTGTCAATGGCTTTAAAGCGTAAGGAAGTCATTTTATTTATGTTTAAGACGCAAAAAAACGGTTTTTTATTTTAAAAAGCAATTTATTTTTTAAAATATTCAGAATAATTCATCTTAACGCTTCAAAAATAATATATATTTTTATTATTAATGTTTTTTATGCTCCAAAGATTTAATTTTGATTGAACACAGGACAGGCACGAGCAAAAAAGGGAGAAAAATGCTTTTATAGCGCAGAATCGAGCCCATATTTGGAACGATATAACCAGTTATTAATAGCATGGATATGGCGAAAAAAAAGCTAAATAATATAAAAGGCCGCTGTAAATTGACCCTGAAACGATGGCTGAAAACCATGAAGAGGAATAAAAATTCATACACAAGCAGTTCAACAGAAAGCGGCAAGAGAAAGCTGGTGCCTGATTCCCAAATATAAGGACGTAAAAAACCGTGGTTAAAAGCCTGGGGTAAGTTCCGTAAAAAACTGCTTACCGTTGGTTCTAATTTGTTTGTTTCCAATTCAGTTTTTGCAGTAGGGAGGTCAAAGAAATCAAGCTGCTTTTGTGAAATGACCTTCAATGGCTGAAAGGCTGGTATGAAAAATTGCAAGGTAAAAATCAGTAAGAATCCAATGGCATAGGTTCCGGCAAATGCGAGTAACGGGTTCATTCTTTTTTTGATTGCAATAATAAAGGAGAGGCTGGCAGGTACCAACGCAACCGCTACGTAATTGCGTATGAATAAGATGGATATGAATGATAAGACAATCACCAGTAACCGCCGCTTTCCCGGCCGGTGCATTGCTGAAAAATACAATCCATAACAAAAAAGACCCAGCATAGTAAAAATGATGAGGTCTTTGTGTAAGCCGGACGAAAAGTACAAAGTAGAGGGCAATAGAAAGCACCCCGCCAAAACGGCCCACTTTTTATTTTTATAAATATCTGTAAAAACGCGGAACAGTGCAACCGGACCAAAAAACCCAAAGAAATTAAAAATAAGTGAATTAATATAAAAATTTCCCCGGCTGAAAATATCGCAAAAAGCCAGCAGTTTTAGAATGATATTATAGCGCAGGTCATTCCAGTAAGAACCGATAGAATTAAAAAAACCGGCATATCCATTTTTATAGGGCGACCTGAAAATATTGACAAAAAATTCCTGTGGATCTTTCAGCAGGATCTTATACTCAACAATACCATCCGTATTTAAACCGTAGTAATCATTTCCCGGATAAAATTTCTGTGACATCCAGCAAATTGCCACACCCGCCAAAACCTTTACAACAAAAAGGATGGCAATTAGCCCCGGAGATAAACCCGTTTTACGGATGAATGGGATACGGGTTACGAAGTAGGTGCCGATAATAAGGTAAAAGAGAAATAGGAGGTAATACAACCGTATGAATTTTTGTTTGTGGGAAGTTAGTTAAAATATATGCGTCTAATCTACGCTATAAAGATACGCAGTTAGTACCTTCACCTTTTGTAACTTCCTTCAACCCCGGTCATGGAAATAACAGCAGCAACTGCAGCTCAACTCAGAATAACAGCGGAAGAATTTGAACTGATAAAACAAAAACTTGGGCGAACACCCAACTTTACTGAGCTCTGTGCTTTTAGCGGTATGTGGAGCGAACATTGCAGCTACAAAAATTCAATTAAGTGGTTAAAAACTTTGCCACGTGATGGAAAAAAAATGTTAGTAAAAGCCGGTGATGAAAATGCCGGGTTGATGGATATTGGTGATGGATATGGGGTGGTATTTAAGATTGAATCGCACAACCATCCTTCCGCTATTGAACCATTCCAGGGAGCGGCTACCGGCGTAGGTGGTATCAACAGGGATATATTTACCATGGGTGCAAGACCTATCGCTTCTTTAAATTCACTTCGTTTCGGCAACCTCGCCGATCCAAAAACGCAACACCTGCTGGCGGGCGTGGTACACGGTATCGGTCATTATGGCAATTGCTTTGGAGTGCCTACTGTTGGCGGTGAAATATATTTTGAAAATTGCTATCATACTAACCCGTTAGTAAATGCAATGAGTGTCGGAATTTTGAAAAATGGTGATACGATTTCTGCCACCGCTGAAGGGGAAGGTAATCCTGTTTTTTTCGTGGGTAGTGCCACCGGAAAAGATGGCATCGGTGGAGCTTCCTTTGCCAGCGCTGAGATTACTGCAGACAGTGCGGAAGATCTTCCGGCAGTGCAGGTTGGCGATCCCTTCCAGGAAAAAAAATTACTGGAGGCTTGCCTGGAAGTTATTCAGACCGGTGTGGTGGTAGGTATGCAGGACATGGGCGCTGCAGGTATCATTTGTTCAACCGCAGAAATGAGCGCCAAAGGAAATGCCGGTATGAACATTTATCTCGACAAAGTGCCTGCCAGGCAAAAAGATATGAAGGCCTGGGAATTGTTATTGAGTGAAAGCCAGGAACGCATGTTGCTTGTTGTAAAAAAAGGACAGGAAGCAGCGGTGCTGAAGATATTTGACAAATGGGATTTGCCCTGCCGTCATATAGGAGATGTGACCAATGACGGTATGCTTAATTTTTATATGAATGGAACGCTGGAGGCTGAATTACCTGCGCATGAATTAGTATTGGGCGGAGGTGCACCGCAATATGAGCGGGCTTACAAGGAACCTGCCTATTTAAAAAAGATCAATGCCTTTGATGCTGATTCAGTTGCTGTGCCGGCTGACCTCAAAGCAATTGCAGAAAAACTGGTACAGCTTCCGAATATTGCGAGTAAGCGTTGGGTTTATGAACAGTACGATAGTATGGTGGGTGCCGGCAATACCAGCACCAATGCACCAAGTGATGCAGCCGTTGTAATAGCAAAACCAACTAACAAAGCGCTGGCATTAACCACGGATTGTAACAGCCGGTATGTATATGCAGATCCGTACAAGGGAGCGATGATCGCTGTGGCGGAAGCGGCCCGCAATATTGTATGCAGTGGCGGTGAGCCACTGGGCGTAACCAATTGTCTTAATTTTGGTAACCCGTATGATCCGGAAGTATATTATCAGTTTGTCCATTCAATAAAAGGTATGGGAGATGCCTGTACCAAATTCGGAACGCCGGTTACCGGGGGAAACGTAAGCTTTTACAATCAATCACCCGATGGTCCGGTGTATCCAACTCCAACGATCGGTATGGTTGGGTTACTGGATAGCATAGCCGATAAAATGACCATGGATTTTAAAGAGGCAGGAGATATTATTTATTTAGTAGGAGAAAGCCGCAATGACATCAACTCATCCGAATACCTGCACAAGATTGTTGGGCAGGAATTTTCCCCGGCACCTTATTTCAACCTCGATGAAGAGTTCAATATGCAGCAATGCATTGCTTTATTAATAAAAAATAAATTGATCGCCTCTGCACACGACATCAGCGAAGGTGGACAGTTTGTGTGCCTGGTAGAAAGTGGATTTAACCGAAGCCTCGGCTTTAATATAACTGAACAGGAAGCTATCAGGAAAGATGCTTACTGGTTTGGTGAGGCCCAGGGCAGGGTAATTGTATCTGTTAAACCAAGCCAGCAGCACTCCTTTCTTGATTTTATAAAAAAACAGCAGATTGCTTTTTCCCTATTAGGGGAAGTCGCTGAGAATGATATCGTCATCAATAAAGAGAACTGGGGAAATATCACGGGTTGGAAAAACAAATATGATGATGCCATTACAATTTTACTAAAAGGCCAGGAAAATGAACAGGCATTATCTTCAATATAAATAAATGATGAATACAAATGCAACGATCGTTGTTACAGGAGCAGCCGGCTTTATTGCCAGTTGCCTGGTGGGTTATTTAAATGAACTCGGATATGAAAATTTACTGCTCGTTGATGAATTTGAACGCGACGATAAGGAACTGAACTTACTTCATAAGAAATACTTAGTCCGTATCGAAAGAGAAAATTTCTTTGAATGGCTCAACATTGAAAAACCTGCAGTAGATTTTGTCTTTCACCTTGGTGCCCGCACGGATACAACCGAATTTAATTATGCAGTTCACCAGCACCTCAACGTTGCCTATTCAAAAAAAATCTGGAATTATTGTACGATCAACAACATTCCGTTAGTGTATGCTTCTTCTGCCGCTACTTACGGAGATGGTAAACATGGTTACCAGGATGATCATGCTACAATTGAAAAATTGCTACCCTTAAATCCTTAC
The DNA here is from genome assembly GCA_014377385.1 of Ferruginibacter sp. Taxonomy (GTDB): domain Bacteria; phylum Bacteroidota; class Bacteroidia; order Chitinophagales; family Chitinophagaceae; genus Ferruginibacter. Next base: position 5,281 of record JACMPR010000300.1, read on the forward strand.
GGTGTTTCTAAAAATGAATTTGATAAATGGGTGCTGCACCAGGAAGATCATCCTCCATTTTGGGCTGGTTTAAAGTTCTTTAATGTTTATGGCCCCAATGAATACCATAAAAGCAGGATGGCCAGTGTTATTTTCCATTCCTTTAACCAGGTAAAAAAAGACGGCGTGGTTAAATTATTCCGATCCCATAAAAGGGCATTTAAGGATGGAGAGCAATTGCGGGATTTTATTTATGTAAAGGATATTGTAAAAGTATGTTCCTGGCTGCTGGTAGAAAATGAAAAAATTCCTTCGGCCATCTATAATCTTGGAACAGGTAAGGCCCGGAGTTTTATAGACCTGGTAACAGCAACATTTATTGCCATGGGAATAAAACCGAATATTGAGTTCATCGACATGCCTTTGGATATTAAAGAAACTTACCAATATTTTACCGAAGCAGGCATGGATAAACTGGCTGCGGCGGGATATACAGCAGGGTTTTATTCGCTGGAAGAAGGCGTGAGCGATTACGTTGAAAATTATCTTGTTCCAACAAAAATGTATTGATTTTTCTGTTTCGTGCAGGTATTTATAAAAGAGAAAAATCTGCCATAACGATACCCGCCTTACAAAGCCTTTATGGAAGCAGATTCCAGGGTGAGTTCACTCAGGCCTGATAAGGATCAGATGCATGTAACCGTACAACATTCACAAAAAATCCATGAAAAAAATAGCTATAATCGGGGGCGGAAATTTAGGAACCGCCATTGCAGAGGGATTACTGAAGAGTAAATTTTGTAAAGCAACCGACATCATCATAACGAAGCGAAATATTGCCACACTGAGCACCCTTCAATTGCGTGGCGTAAATGTTTCTTCAGACAATGAATACGCCGTCTCTATAGCTAATATTGTTATTCTTGCTGTAAAACCATACCAGGCCCGTGAAGTGTTGCTGGGATTTCAAAGATTGTTATCAGCAAAGCATATATTAGTATCCGTTGTAACAGGAGTATTGATAAAAGAAATCCAGGATAGCATTCAAAAAAAACTGCCGGTTTTTAGAGCGATGCCCAATACGGCGATTGCAATTCAGCAGAGCATGACCTGCTTAAGTTTTACGAATGCAGCTGCCGCACAACTTTCATTTGTGAAGAAATTATTTAGCACACTTGGCCGGGTAGCAGTTATCGACGAAAAGTTAATGGATGCGGCTACCGTTTTGGGCGCCTGTGGAACAGCTTATGCCATGCGGTA
>JACMPR010000301.1 GCA_014377385.1 Ferruginibacter sp.
TCTGGGCAGTTATCTTTTCATCTTTGCTGGTGCTGTAAGCGCCAACTCCACAGGCTGAAGAGAGTAGTGATGCCGTTTTATTTTTGATGATCTCAAAATAAGTTACTTCATCAAGATTGAGTTTACGCGATTTTTCCATTTGAAGTAATTCACCTTCACTCATTTGCTGAACGGCTTCCGTTAAAATATGCAGGTGTTGGAAATCTTCATTTGAAGTGGACAGTAACAGTCCTTTGGAAAGCAGGTAATCTCCAACGAGGACAGCAATTTTGTTTTTCCAGATTGCATTGATCGAAAAAAAACCCCTTCTTTCCATAGATTCATCTACCACGTCGTCGTGCACGAGCGTTGCTGTGTGCAACAATTCTACCAGGGCAGCGGCCCGGTAGGTACTTTCGTTTATTTCGCCGTGCAGCCTTGCACTTAAAAACACGAACATGGGGCGAAGTTGTTTTCCTTTTCTCTTGATAATAAATTTCATTATTCTGTCAAGCATAGGCGTTTTGCTGCGCACCGCATCGGAGAACTTTTTTTCAAAGGTATCAAGCTCCTTTCCAATAATATTTTTAACAAAATCCATCTTAAAAACGGCAATATAATGCAGTACAAAGCCTTATCAAAGTATTTTTATTTTTTGGGGAGGTTCTGCCAGTCAACATCCTGAAGTGGCCCCTTTTAATTACGATCCAGCAAGAAATTGCCTGTCGGGTTTTATAATATAAGCAAAATAAGGGACTATTAAAAGGAACAGAATTTAAATAATTGCTAAAAAATTTTGGTTTTTGGGTTGCATTCAATATTTTTGCCATTAATCAATCGTATAATTAGAAATCTATTAATCATTAAGTTATGTCAAGCAAAAAGTACAATTTATTACTGGCGGTGTTTTTAGTCCTCGCTACCGGGGCCTTTGCCCAAAATCCGGCAAGTGGCTATAGTGTGTATGACTCCACCGTTATAACATCCAAAAGGCAGCCACAACAAAATGAATTTTGGAATAACTCCTACAATTTCCCTGCAAAACCACGTAACATGTGGGAAGTAGGTGTTTCAGCAGGTGCGTTTAACGTAGTAGGAGATGTAACTGGAAAATTCCCAACATTAGGATTTGGTGTGCATGTGAGAAAAGCATTGGGTTATGTTTTCTCGTTAAGGCTCCAATATGTTGCCGGAACGGCGGAGGGCCAGAGCTATTCTGCATCCGAAAACTTTCAAAAGAATGACCCCTGGGCTAAAAACTACAGTGGACTTATTGTGAACGGGCCGACCGTTACGACAACACTTCCCGGCCAACCTGCTGAGGCAATTTACTACAATTACAAAACCAAGGCGCAGGACCTGAGTATACAAGGTATCATCACATTAAACAATATCCGTTTTCACAAGAATAAGTCCGCGTGGATCGTTTATGCCGGAGCCGGTGTAGGTGCTACCGCTTATGACACGAAGGTAAATGCATTGGATGGCGCAGGAATTAATTACAAGGCGCTTTTTACTAAAGTGCAGACTCAAACCCAGACCTACAAAAACAGGAAAGATATCAGGAAAGCCCTGGAAGCTGGTATGGATAATACCTACGAATCTAAGGCGCAAACAAATGGCGAGCGCAGAGCTAAATTAGGTAATCAAACTTTACGGTTCTCAACAACTGTTTTGGCTGGTATCCAATTCAAACTTTCCAAAAGGATTAATATTGCTTTGGAAAACCGCCATACTTTTATCAAAGATGACCTGTTAGATGGTCAGCAGTGGCAGGAACATCCGGTAGGAAGCGCTACATTGACCGGTAACTGGGACTCTTACAATTACGCATCTCTTGGCTTAAACTTCAATCTTGGAGGTAAGGCTGTAGAACCATTATATTGGTTAAATCCATTGGATTATGCTTACGGCGAATTGAACAATCCTAAACATCCTAAATTTCCTAAACCAGTATTTGATGATGCAGACGGAGATGGTGTTGTTGATCAGTTAGATCGTGAGCCAAATACACCTGCAGGTTGTCCGGTTGATACACATGGTGTAACACAGGATACTGATGGTGATGGCGTACCTGATTGCAAAGACAAACAATTGATCACTCCTACTGAGTGTCAGCCAGTTGATGCAGACGGTGTAGGTAAATGCCCTGATCCTGAGTGTTGCAAATATATCGTTGCGCCAAAAGACTCTCTGATAAAATCATGCCCTACCGATTATCCAAGTCTTTCCTTCAAGGGAAATGGTACAACGTTAACCAACGACAACAAGGCAATGCTTGCTTCTGTAGCTTCAAAAATGAAAGCAAACCCAACCTGTAACATTACGGTTAATGGTTACCCTGAAACTTCTAAAGCTTCCCAGGCCGTTTGCCAGAAAAGGGTTGATGCAGTGAAAAAATACCTTGTAGAAAAAGAAGGCATCAGCGCTGATAGAATAACTACCAATTGTGAAGTTGGTGGCGGCGATAAGAATACAATTGATATTAAGTCAAACTAAATAAGTTATAAATTCACTTTTTGCTATTAAGAAAAACCCTCCCGTCTCGGAAGGGTTTTTCTTTGTTTGCCCATGACAATGATATCAACTTTTTTAAGTTTAGCTTTCGGAGGAGGTCAACAAACTGAAAAAAGTTGGACTTTTCCAGGTCTCTTTATAAAAGAGTTAACAACTGTTTTTTGGAGATTTATTTAATTACAGGCATTTTTGATTAAAATATATTAATTTTGCACTTCTTTATGAGATCATTCAAAAGTTTTCTTCCTGTATTCCTGCTGTTGTTTTGTTTTACTGCCTGTAGTAAATTTAACAAGGTTCAGAAAAGTAAAGATCCCGAATACAAGCTGGCAAAGGCAGAAGCATATTACGAAAAGAAAAAATATCGTAATGCCCAGCAACTGTACGAGGAATTATTCCCGGTGTTCAAGGGAACACAAAGATTTGAAGATTTGTATTATAAATGGGCCTATTGCTATTATTACCTGGAAATGTATCGGGATGCAGAGAACCTATTTAAAGGTTTCCTGGAAGTTTTTCCTAATAGCCCAAGGGCAGAGGAGGTTGACTATATGAGGGCATATTGTTTTTACAAACAGTCACCCAAAATAGAATTGGAACAAGTGAACACCGTGAAAGCCATGGCAATGATGCAGACTTTCATCAATACCCATCCTGAGTCGCCAAGAGTAAAAGAAGCAACAGAGATTATAGATAAATCCAGGGGTAAGTTAGAGCTCAAGGAGTTCAGGGGAGCACAGTTGTATTATAATCTTGGGCAGTACCGTGCTGCTGCCATTGCCTTTAGCGTGTTGCTGAATAATTATCCCGAATCTGCAACGGGTGAAGAATATAAGTTGATGGTAGTAAAATCGTATTACCGTTTCGCAAAATTAAGTGTTACTGAAAGACAAGCGGAACGATACGAAAAAGTGGTAAATGAGTACCAGGATTTTGTTGACCGTTATCCCGAAAGCAAGCTTTTAAAGGATGCAGAAAATTATAGTATATTAAGTCAAAATAAAATTAAAGAAATACAAAATGAGCAAACTTCGTCGTCAGTCAAGCGCTAATACCAGCAGTTCTGTTGAACCAAAGAAACTATCTGATCTAAAGGACAAGACAGGTAATTTATACGAGTCAATTGCTATTATTGCAAAGAGAGCAAACCAGATAAATATTACGATCAAGGAAGAGCTGCATAATAAGCTGGAGGAGTTTGCAAGCCATACGGATAGCCTGGAAGAGATACATGAAAACAAAGAGCAGATAGAAATTTCCCGTGCTTACGAGCGTATGCCAAATCCGGCATTGCTTGCCACTACAGAGTTTTTGGAGGACAAGGTTTATTTCCGCAGGAATGAAGAAGATTTATTTAGTTAACAGGTGCAAACCAATTTTTACCATCTTCTTTTAATTTAGAAATCATAATTTTAGTCCCGCATCAAGCGGGACTTTTTATGTTAAAAGGAAAAAAGGTACTTTTAGGAATTTCGGGAAGCATAGCTGCGTATAAATCTGCCATTCTGGTAAGGCTGCTTATTAAAGCAGGTGCTGAAGTAAAAGTGATCATGACGCCTTCAGCGACGGATTTTATTGCCCCACTTACCTTGTCGACCCTTTCAAAGAACGAAGTACTTTCTGAGCTTTCCGTCAATAGTTCTTGGGCTAATCATGTGATGCTGGGACGTTGGGCTGATATCATGCTGATCGCACCGTTGAGCTGTAACACCCTGGCAAAAATGGCTATAGGTTTATGCGACAACCTTTTAATGGCAGTTTATTTATCTGCGGTTTGCCCGGTGATGGTGGCCCCTGCTATGGATGAGGACATGTGGCTGCATCCTTCCACAAAAAAAAATATCAGCGCGCTTGAATCTTACGGGAATTCGGTGATCCCGGTGGAGAACGGTGAACTGGCCAGTGGTTTAAAGGGTGATGGCCGCATGTCAGAACCGGAAAATATTATTGGTTTTTTGAATGATCATCTTACGAAAGCAGGTCAGTTGGGAGGAAAGAAAGTACTGGTCACCGCCGGGCCAACATACGAAGCCATTGATCCGGTCAGGTTTATCGGCAATCATTCGTCGGGCAAAACGGGAATAGCGATCGCGGATGAGTTCCGCAGGAGAGGAGCGGAAGTTACCCTGGTTTGTGGACCAGTAAGCGAACACATAAATAGTTCAATCAGCGTGATAAAGGTAACTTCAGCTGCTGAAATGTACAACGCCTGCGTAGATCTGTTTCCGCAAATGGACATAGCTGTGATGAGTGCTGCTGTGGCCGATTATACCATAGCGGATCCTGCACACGAAAAAATAAAAAAGAAGGAGGATTTTATGGTAATTTCCCTGGAAAAAACCAGGGATATATTAAAAACGCTGGGAGGGTTGAAAAAAGGCAGCCAGTTATTAATTGGCTTTGCACTCGAAACCAACAATGAAAGGGAAAATGCTTTAAAAAAATTGACCGACAAGAATGCGGATATGATCGTTTTAAACTCACTAAGTGATCCCGGTGCAGGATTCGGGCACGACACTAACAAAATCATTATTTTTGATAAAAATGGCGGGGAAAATCATTTTGACACGAAATCCAAGGCAGCCATTGCTTCAGACATTATAAACAGCATCATTAAATTTTCCAATGGGTAAACTAAAATTATTAATAGCAACTCTTATAATGGCGCAATCAGTTGCTGCGCAGGAGTTGAATGCAAGGGTAACGGTTGTGACTACCCGCGTTGGGAATAATGTAAATCGAAATACATTTCTCACCCTGCAGACAGCCCTGAATAACTTTTTGAATAATCGCAAATGGACCAATGAGAACTTTGCTGCTGCTGAAAAAATTGATTGCAATTTTTCCCTCAACCTCGAATCAACGGATGAAGTGAATGTGTACACCGGATCCTTAATTGTGCAGGCTGCGAGGCCGATCTTCAATACATCTTACCTGTCCCCGATAGTGAATTACAAAGACGATGACATCGCCTTTAAGTATATTGAATTTCAACAGTTGGATTTTAATGAGAACCGGGTAACAGGAACTGATCCATTAATATCTAATCTAACAGCTATTTTCGCTTATTATGCGAATGTAATTCTTGGCTTTGACTACGCTTCGTTTTCGCCCCACGGCGGAGATGCTTATTTTCAAAAGGCGCAGAATATTGTGAACAATGCACCTGACGGAAGAAGTGTTTCTGGCTGGAAAGCATTTGATAGCAGGCGTAACCGTTATTGGCTTATGGAAAATATGTCTAATAGCAGGTATAGTATCATGCATGATGTGTATTACAATTATTACCGGTTAGGAATGGATAAATTATACGAAGATGACAACAAGGCACGAACGGAAATGCTCAATGTATTGAACCTGCTGGATAATTTTAATAAGGACAATCCAAATACGATGGTTAACCAGTTTTTTTTCCAGGGAAAATTTACTGAGCTGATTAATATATTTTCGAAAGCAATCCCACAGGATAAATCAAGAGCCCGCGAGTTGCTCGTAACCCTTGATCTTACCAATGCAAATAAATACCAGGACCAATTGAAATGAGGAAATTATTTGCAGTACCCGTTTTGTTTTTATTTATCTCCTGCTCTAAAAATAAAGGAGTGCCGGACAATATTTTATCACCTGAAAAAATGGAGCTCGTTTTTTGGGATTATATGCGTGCGGATGCCTTCACAAAAGAATTCGTAAAGATGGATAGTGTGCAACGGGATACGATTGAGAATATACTTTTACAAAACAAAATATTCGGTTATTATAAAATAAGCCGGGATGATTTTTACCGGAGCTACCATTATTACACAGATCATCCCGAAATGATGAATACAATCATGGACAGCATCATTGCCCGGCAAGGCCGCAAAAAACTTACATACAGGATAGAAAAACAATAATCATTATTTATGAATAAAGTATTCACGAACGCAGCACACGCCGTGGAAGATATTGCTGATGGCAGTACAATAATGCTGGGAGGATTCGGGTTATGCGGGATTCCGGAAAATTGTATAGCTGCATTGGTTAAGCAGGGCACCAAAGAACTTACCTGTATTTCCAACAACGCTGGTGTTGATGATTTTGGTATTGGCCTTATGTTGCAGCAAAAACAGGTAAAAAAAATGATATCGTCCTATGTGGGGGAGAATGCAGAATTCGAAAGACAACTGCTAAGTGGAGAACTTGACGTGGAATTGGTACCGCAAGGAACCCTGGCGACCCGCTGCATGGCCGCCGGCTATGGCATGCCGGCCATATTTACGCCTGCAGGCGTGGGTACAGAGGTAGCCCAGGGAAAGGAAACCAGAAACTTTAACGGTAAGGAATACCTGCTGGAAATGGCTTTCGATGCCGACTATGCCATCGTGAAAGCCTGGAAGGGCGATGCGCTTGGCAACCTGGTTTATAAAGACACTGCCCGGAACTTTAATCCATTGATGGCAATGGCCGGGAAGATCACCATTGCAGAAGTGGAAGAGCTTGTGCCCGCAGGAACCCTTGATCCCAACCAGGTTCATACGCCGGGAATTTATGTGCACCGCATATTCCAGGGACAGGATTATGAAAAAAGAATAGAGCAAAGAACAGTACGAAAGCAGTTGCCTTTTTAATTCCCGGAAATTCATAATTTATAATTGTCAATTCAAAATCTATAATTTTTTTTTCATGGCACTCGATAAATACCAGATTGCGCAACGCATTGCACAGGAATTACAGGATGGATTTTATGTAAACCTCGGCATCGGAATTCCTACCTTGGTAGCAAATTATATTCCGGCCAACCTTGATGTGATATTGCAGAGTGAGAATGGTTTGCTCGGAATGGGGCCATTCCCATTAGAAGGGGAGGAGGATGCTGACCTGATCAATGCAGGAAAGCAAACAATCACCACATTGCCCGGTTCTGCATTCTTTGACAGTGCCATGAGTTTTGGCATGATACGTTCCGGTAAAGTTGATCTCACCGTTTTGGGTGCTATGGAAGTGAGTGAGAACGGTGATATCGCCAATTGGAAAATCCCGGGCAAAATGGTCAAAGGTATGGGCGGTGCCATGGACCTTGTTGCAAGTGCCAAAAATATTATTGTCGCAATGATGCATACCAATCCGAAAGGGGAAAGTAAATTATTGTCTTCCTGCACACTACCGCTGACCGGTAAGCGCTGCGTAAAAAAAATAGTGACTGAACTGGCTGTATTGGAAATTGTTAACGGCGCTTTTAAATTGCTCGAGCGGGCACCCGGCGTTAGCGTGGATGAAATCAGGGAAAAAACTGCGGGAAAGCTTATCGTAGAAACAGGTATCCCGGAGATGCAGTTTTAACTACCGCCAGTCAGGCATTAGCGTGACCAGTCAATAAAAAAATAAGGAATCAAAATTAAACAGCTGCTGTTTTAAGTTTTGATTCCTCACCATCGTGCGAAATTACTTGTTCATTAATTTATCCCTTTGGTGCCGCTGCTAAAATTTCCTCACTCACCCCACCGGCGTATTTTTCAAAATTCTTAATAAACTGTTTTGCAAGGTTTACTGCCTTGGTATCGTAAGCTGCTTTATCAGCCCATGTATTACGTGGGTTTAATATTTCTGCAGGAACGCCGGGGCATTCTTTCGGCATCATCATTCCAAATACAGGATGCGCCTCAAATTCAACATGATCCAGTTTACCCTCCAGCGCAGCTGTGATCATCGCCCGTGTGTAACCCAATTTCATCCTGCTTCCTATTCCGTAAGGCCCGCCACTCCAGCCAGTATTTATCATCCATACATTTACGTTATGCATGGTCATTTTCTTTCCAAGCATTTCAGCATACCTGCCGGGATGTAAAGGAAGAAACGGTGCGCCGAAACAGGCGCTGAACGTTGCCTTTGGTTCTGTAACACCCGCTTCCGTGCCCGCCACTTTTGCGGTATAACCGCTTATGAACTGGTACATTGCCTGTCCGGCAGTTAGTTTACTAACAGGCGGCAGAATACCATAAGCATCAGCCGTTAAAAAGAAGATATTTTTTGGCATCTTACCAACAGACGGTTCCAATGCATTGCTTATGAAAGAAAGCGGGTAACTCACCCTGGTATTTTCTGTGATGGCCTTGCTACTGAAATCAATCTTATTCGTGCCTGTGATAAAGGATACATTCTCAACGAGGGCACCTGGTTTAATCGCTTTGTAAATTTCCGGCTCTTTTTCAACGCTCAGGTCGATTGTTTTTGCATAACAACCGCCCTCAAAATTAAAAACAGCGCTATCCGTCCAGCCATGTTCATCATCGCCAATCAGGCTCCTGTTGGGATCGGCGCTTAAAGTTGTTTTTCCTGTGCCGCTCAATCCAAAGAAGATTGCAGTATCACCGTCCTTTCCCATGTTGGCTGAACAATGCATACTCAGCACATTTTTCTCCTGCGGCAGTATATAATTCAGAATAGTAAAAATGCCTTTTTTCATTTCCCCCGTATACCCTGTTCCCCCGATTAAAATCGTTTTTTTTGTAAAACTTACCATGGCAAAATTATGTTGCCTGGTGCCGTCCGTCGCAGGATCAGCTTTAAAGTTGGGTGCCTGTATAATATGCCATTCAGGTTTAAAGCTATCCAGTTGGTCATCTGCCGGCCTCAAAAACATATTATAGGCAAACAGGTTACTCCATGGATTTTCGTTGATAACCCTGATGTTTAGCCTGTAAGTAGGGTCAGCACATGCAAAACAATCTCTTACCCAGATTTCTTTTGTATTCAGGTAATCGAGGAGTTTCGCCTGCATCCGGTCAAAAAATTTCGGTTCAATAGGAATATTGAATTCATTCCAGTGAACGGTATCTTTCGTTAACTCATCTTGTACAGTAAACTTGTCTTTAGGGCTTCGGCCTGTGAATTCACCGGTATTGATCAGGAGTGCACCGGTATCATTTAAAACACCTTCTTTTCTTTCCAATGTTTGAGAAGTTAATTCCGAAGGAGGTAGCTGGTAATGTACAGGCTGGGTTGAATGTAAACCAATCTCTTCCAAAGCCCTGAGTGGAGCTTCAGTCATTGTTGTTATTGACATAGCAAGTAATCGTTTAGTTAAGTTTGCAAAGGTAGCATATCATTATTTTAAAAAGAATAGTTGGCAAAAGACGTATTATTAACGATTGTTTAAATAATTCGACAATTATTGCTTTTTTTTTAAAAAGACGACCATTTTTTAAAAAGAAGATTTATAAACAAGTGATTATGTTAAACGAAGTTTATTTTTATTTTTTATTTCCAGGTTATCAGGGCGTTTGAGGTTAAAAATTTATAAAACGTATATTGTGTTCTATTTTTTTAAACCCGGAATTCATTAAACCCATTTAATTTCTCCAATGAAATATCTTCCATTAAATGCTGAAATATTTATTCAGAACCGTAAAAGATTTGTTGAGAGAATGGATAAAAATTCTATCGCTGTATTCAACAGCAATGATGAATTACCTACGAATGGAGACGGGCAGCATAAATTTAAACAGAATTCCGACCTGTTGTGGCTAACGGGCATAGAACAGGAAGACAGTATGCTGGTATTATTCCCGGGTAATTCAGAAGCGAAATACAGGGAGGTATTGGTGCTGGTTCGTCCTATTGAACTTAAAGAGAAATGGGATGGTCATCGTTTACGCATAAACGAGGCCAAAGCAATTTCGGGAATAGATACCATTGTTTGGCTGGATACACTGGATGCAGTGCTGCAAACCTGGGTACACCAGGCGGAGACGATCTACCTAAACAGTAACGAAAATGACCGTAAAGCAAACCTGGTGCCGGTGAGGGATTATCGTTATGCGGCCGCCATGAAAGATCGTTATCCTTTGCACAATTATAAAAGAAGTGCTCCCATTTTAAAAGACCTGCGGGCTGTTAAATCAGCACTGGAGGTGGAAGTGTTGCAAAAAGCCATGGATATTACTGATGGTACCTTCAGAAGATTGCTTGAGTTTATTAAACCTGGCGTAATGGAGTATGAAATAGAGGCGGAAATATACCATTCCTTTATTTCCCAACGGGCAACAGGTATGGCGTATAGTTCTATTATTGCCAGTGGCGACAGGGCAAGAACTTTACACTATGTGGAGAACAACCAGGAATGTAAAGAAGGGGAGTTGTTGCTGATGGATTTCGGAGCTGAGTATGGAAATTATTGTGCAGACCTTACCCGTACGGTTCCGGTTAGCGGCAAATTTGGCCGCAGGCAAAAAACTGTTTACAATGCCTGTCTTTACCTGCACCATTACGCCGCCAGTATTTTAAAGCCGGGAATTTCTATTGTCGATTATACCGAAAAAGTAGGGGATGAAGCAACGATTCTTTTCCAGAAAATAGGACTGCTGAGAAAGTCGGATATTAAAAACGAAGACCCGGCCAACAGGGCTTACAGGAAATATTTATACCATGGCATTTCTCATCACCTTGGTATAGATGTGCATGACCTCGGGACAAGAACCGAACCCATTAAAGCGGGCATGGTATTTACCATTGAGCCCGGCATCTACATCGAAGAAGAAAAAATGGGTGTTCGCATAGAAAATAATTTTTGGATTACAAAAAACGGAAATAAGGATTTAATGAAGAATATCCCGATAACTGTGGAGGATATCGAAGCATTGATGAAAAAATAATTCACTAACGGCAGGATAATGTCGATGACAGGTAGAAACGGATAGCGCCTGGTTCCGGAAGTTTTACACTGTCTGTAACTTGCCTTAGAGAAAAAATTATAATCACCGGGTGATATTTGATAAATTGCACACAGCGTTGAATTGATAAACAAAAAGCCAGGCATTTAAAAACTTATTCAATCATTACAGGCTTCTCCGGCTTTCGGTCATTCGTTGTCGGTAGTCTTCTTTAACATGAAACAATTCCCCAATTTCTTTACCCTGATTAATCTCATCTTCGGCTGCCTCGCGATTGTGGCAACGCTACAAAACGGAATCACTATCCAGTACAATGGTGACGGGACCCAGTTGGTTGATATCCCGGAAAAGATATGGATGGCTTCGCTGTTTATCGGAATTGCAGCCGCAGTGGATTTCCTGGATGGGTTCGTAGCCAGGCTTTTTAATGCCAGTTCTGAAATGGGCAAGCAACTGGATTCACTGGCAGATGTCGTAAGTTTTGGCGTGGCGCCTGCCATGATCATTTATCAGTTTCTCCGCCTGGCTTTTGCAAAGGAAGAATCCGGCATAGATGTTTCGATAGCCTGGTTAACTCCGGCATTTATCCTCGCCGCCGCCGCTGCTTACCGGCTCGCAAAATTCAATCTCGATAACAGGCAGCAGTACGGTTTCCGGGGGATGCCTACACCTGCTGTAGGGTTACTAATTGCTTCTTTTCCCCTAATCTATTGGCATGCGGAAAGTGAATTAGTAATAAAAGTATTGCTCAATAAATGGGTATTGTATAGCCTGGTCATTGGCTTGTCGTGGTTGATGATAAGTGACCTTCCTATGATGGCCCTGAAGTTTAAGAACAGTTCTCTGAGAGGAAATCTTTCAAAGGTTATATTACTGATTTTGTCACTGGTATCAATTTTATTATTTCAATGGCTTGCTATCCCGGTAATCTTTGTCAGCTACATTATTTTATCTTTGGTCTTTAAAAATGATTCCCGATGATATATACCGCACAAATAAAAGTGATGCCGCTCAAAGATCTGTTAGACCCACAGGGTAAAGCAGTTTTAGGCGGTCTGCAGAACCTGGGCGTTGCAGCTGTTTCTGATGTCAGGATCGGGAAAAACATTGATCTCCAGATAGAGGCTGCCAGCCCGGAACAGGCGCACGGTATCGCTTCAGAAGCTGCAAAAAAATTACTGGCTAACCCGGTGATGGAAATGTACGAGATCATCATAAATTAAAAGAGAGTAGCCGTTTAGCCCGCAGCGGTCATTTGATAATTTGATTTTTGCGAACGGCTCACAACTATTAGCTTCTATGCTTTACCTCATTCCTTCTCCCATCGGTAACCTGGCAGACATAACTTTCAGAGCCGTGGACGTTTTAAAAAAGGTTGATCTTATTCTTGCAGAAGACACCCGCACGTCCGCCGTGTTATTAAAACACTATGATATCAACAGGCCCTTGTCATCCTATCACCAACACAACGAACATAAAATTGTAGTCCACCTGGCTGATCAACTTGCTGCGGGAAAAACGATCGCCTTACTTACCGATGCAGGTACACCGGGGATAAGTGACCCTGCTTATTTACTGGTCCGTGAATGTATAAAAAACAACATCCTGGTGGAATGCCTGCCAGGTGCCACTGCATTTGTCCCCGCGCTTGTAAACAGTGGATTACCACTTGACAGCTTTTGCTTTGAAGGATTTCTTCCGTTAAAAAAAGGCCGCCAGACGTTTTTAAAAAAAATGGCTATTGAAGACCGGACAATGGTTTTTTATGAAAGTCCGATGCGCCTCGTAAAAACGCTAAATAATTTCATTGAATATTTTGGTGCCGAGAGGCAATGTTGCGTAAGCCGCGAACTCACAAAAAAATTTGAAGAAAATAAACGCGGCACGCTCGAGGAAGTGTACAATCATTTTAACGCAAAGGCAGTAAAAGGTGAGATTGTAATCGTGGTACAGGGAAAGAAGTGAAGCCTTGTAAGTATCAGATATATATTAAATCCACGAGATTGTTGTGGTTCAATGTTTCTTAGCAAATTGCAATACTGCAGCAGTTATCATGTATTGCAGTAATACAAATTTTGTTTTTTTCATAACTACTATTCGGCGAAATTTACCGAACAAATTCAGCATGATGACAATTAAAAAAATAGCCTGCTTACTTACAATGCTTTTCTTACTTTTCGGCCCCCTTCAAGCACAGCCGGAGCGCTGGCAGCAAAGAGTGAAGTACACGATGAATATAGATGTAGATACAACTACAAACCGATTCAAAGGAAAACAGCGGCTTGAATACAGCAATAACTCAAGCGATAAGCTGACGAAAGTTTTTTATCACCTGTACTGGAATGCTTTTCAACCGAACAGCAGCATGGATACGCGTAGCCGGGAACTTGGCAAAATACAGGTAAATGGCCGTCCGGATTGGGACGGCAGGGTAAAAGACCGGATCCTCAATTTGAAAGATAACGAGATAGGTTACCAGAAGATCATTGCACTTAAGATGAACGGTGTGGCGCAACCTTTTAAGTATCATGAAACGATCCTTGAAGTAAATCTTACTACGGCAATACTCCCTAAATCAAAAGTAGTGTTTGAGATGGAGTTTGAAGCGCAGGTGCCTTTGCAGGTAAGGCGCAGCGGTCGTGACAATCCCGTCACCGGCGTGCGTTACAGTATGAGCCAGTGGTATCCCAAGCTGTGTGAATATGATTATGAGGGATGGCATCCTACCCCTTATGTTGCAAGGGAATTTTATGGTGTATGGGGTGATTTTGATGTAAACATCAACATCGATAAAATGTATAAACTGGGCGGTACGGGTGTGCTGGTAAATGCTAATGACATCGGCTGGGGTTATGATAAGCCCGGCACAGCACTGAAGCCCACAGCATTGAATAAACGTTTATGGCATTTCAAAGCAGAAAATGTACATGATTTCGTATGGGCTGCCGACCCCGACTATAAACATGTTGTACGGAAGATGCCGTCCGGGGGACCAGTGCTGCACGTTATTTATAATGACAAACCCGGTAACGCCGGGAATGATAGCCTCTGGGAAAAAGTAGGAGATGCCGCGGTTGCAGTGCTGCCATTTATGGAACAACATTTTGGAAAGTATCCTTATCCCCAGTATTCATTTATCCAGGGCGGTGATGGCGGAATGGAATACCCGATGGCTACTTTAATCAATGGACCATCGCTGGGAACTGTTTTTCATGAGTGGATGCACAGCTGGTACCAGATGATGCTGGGAACCAACGAAAGTATGTATGCCTGGATGGATGAAGGTTTTACAAGTTATGCTGAAAGCCTGATTTCCAGATTTTACTATAAAAGAGCAGGTATTGAAGATTACAAAGATGCATTGAAAAAGCAACCGGACAATGACAACCTGAAACAGTTGATTGAATCGCTACCCGAAGATCATTCGGATTCTTATTCGGGGTATTTTTCGTTGGTAAAAAGCGGCCTTGAAGAACCTATGACCACACATGCCGATCATTACAATAATAATTTTGCCTACAGCGTGGATGCCTATTCAAAAGGCGAGGTGTTTATGGCACAACTGGGTTATATCGTAGGTGCAGTTGCAAGAGATAAAATATTGCTGGAATATTACCGGCTATGGCGTTTTAAACATCCCAATGCCAATGATTTTCTTCGGGTAGCCGAAAATGTTAGTGGTATCAAATTAGACTGGTACAAGGAGTATTGGATCAACACTACTAAAACAATTAATTACAGCATTGATAGTCTGTGGGAAGAAAACGGGCTATCTAAAATCAGGTTAAAACGCCTTGGCCAGGTACCAATGCCCATCGACTTACAATTAACTTTTAAAGATGGCACGACGGAATTTCATAATATTCCACTTAATCTGATGTTTGGCAGTAAGCCAAATGAGAATCCTTCCCAAAAATATATTGTTGATGAAGATTGGAAATGGACACATCCGTTTTACATTGTATCATTCGACCACAAACTTATTGACCTTAAAAGAGCTGAAATTGATCCTTCCAGACAAATGGCCGACGTGGAGCGGAAAAACAATGTGTTGGAATTGAATTGGTAAAAGCAGGGCCGGGAGGTTCACGTCTGTCCTCTTTTGAATAATGTTCGTAGAAAGAATGCAGCCCAGGTTTCATTTCTTGTAAGGCTGGTACAGCAGGTATTTTTCTTTAAAATGAGGTTCATCAAAGATTTTATCCAGCTGCCATACAAAAGGTTTGCAACCACTTTCAGAAATCTCTTTTGAAAGGTCCCCGCCTTTTAAACAAACAAGGCCATTAGGAGTATCTGCTGCCAGCTGTTTGTTTTTTTTAATCAGGGGCCTGCTCCAGAACCACAAATCTCTTAATGGTGCCACTGCCCTGGAAACTACTACATCGAACTGCCGGTTTTTTATCTCTTCTGCACGGGTATGCTGGGTGCTTACATTTGTAAGACCAATGCTATTGGCAATTTCCTGTACCACCTGCAGTTTTTTGTTGATGCTGTCTACAAGATGAAAAGACGTGGAAGGAAAAAATATCGCTAATGGTATTCCCGGGAAACCCCCGCCTGTGCCAAGATCCATTACCTGCATATTATTTTCAAAGTTAAATTGGGTGGCAATTGCGAGCGAGTGAAGTACATGATGTGTATAAAAGTTCTCCATGTCTTTGCGGCTAATCACATTTATTTTTTCATTCCATTCAGAATATAAACTTTTTAAAGCGGTAAGTTGGCGAAGCTGTTCTTCGGTAAAATCTGTAAAATATTTTTGTAAATTTTCCATTTAAAATAATGCAGATAAAATGTTGCTGTTTACTTTTTTAATTCTGATTTATTTTACAATTTTGTTGAGATTCCCGTGTCTAACTTCCCGGTGCTATTCCGGTGATTTTATCCAGGCTGTTGATCGCAGCTTTGTTCTTCACTCATTATTCTAATTCATAAGTATGAATTAGTTTACTTCCAGGTCGGCTTTGGTTTCCTAATCAACGCCGGTGCAAAGATGAAGTAATAAAAAAACATCCAGATATCAAAAAATAAGATCAAAGGAAGCAGGTCTTTTTCGCCAAGTTTTTGTAAAGATTTACCATATACAACTACCTGTACAATCAGTCTAACTGCAAATATCATCAATGCATAATGCCAGTTGTAAACAAGGCAGGCCGCTATTAATAAAGGATAAAATAGAAAATGCGAGAGCGCATACAAACCGAGCAAAAATTTATGGAAAGGTTTGTAATATTTACCAGTTGTATAGTGCCGTTTTTTTTGTGTCGTCCACTGCTTCCAGTTAGTTGCAGGATTGCTAAAGGTAAAACTCTCTTTATCTATGTTTATTTTTGTATTTTTTTTTGTAGCAGCTGTATTTATAAACAGGTCATCATCACCACCGGGAATATTGTTGTGTGTAGCAAATCCTTTGTGCCTGAAAAAAACTTCTTTCTTATAACTCAGGTTTCTTCCTACGCCCATGTACGGTACACCAGCAAGTGCATAGCTTAAATATTGCAGGGCCGAGTGAAAGGTTTCCCAGCGAATGAGTTTGTTTAAAAATCCTTCTTTTTTATGAAAGCCGCCATAGCCCAGAACGATCTCTGTATCACCGGTATAATTGCCTTGCATACTTTCAATCCAGTGTTCACTCGCCGGCATACAGTCGGAATCCGTCAATAATACAATTTCATGCCTGGCCGTTCTTATACCAATACTTAACGGGAATTTTTTTCCGGTTACACCCGTAGCTTCCTGCGTGAGTTCAACTACCTGTAACTGCTTATGGGTTCTTCTAAAATCTTCCAGGATATATTTGCTCTCATCAAAAGAATTGTCGTTCACAACAACAATTTCATGCGTGCTTTTATAATCCTGTTGTAGTACGCCCGGTAAATTTTCGGCAAGATTTCTCGCTTCATCTCTTGCACATATCACTACGCTTACCGGATGTGTTTGTGTTACGTCTGCCTGCACCGCTTTATAAAACCCGAGACGGCTGAAGAAAAATAAAAAATAAAATAATTGAATAAAGCTGACAACACAAAAGGCAATAAACAGGATTAACGGCCAGTGCACTAATAGGTTTGGTAAATTCATTGGCGCAAAAATAAGCTATACGCTTATCATACCTGCTTTATGCGAAAAGCATTTTTTAAAATTTATATTTGCATGCATTTTATTTAATTTAAATACAGGGAATGGCTTCGTTGCAGTTTGAGATAAACAATACAGATACAGCTACAAAAGCAAGGGCCGGGAAAATTACAACCGATCACGGCGAAATTTTGACGCCCATTTTTATGCCTGTTGGTACGGCAGGTACTGTAAAAGCAGTTACGCAGCAACAATTAAAAAAGGACGTACAGGCGCAGATCATCCTGGGAAATACTTACCATCTTTATTTAAGGCCGGGCCTTGAAATACTGGAAGCGGCGGGAGGCCTTCATAAATTTAACGGTTGGGACAAGCCAATACTCACTGATAGCGGTGGTTACCAGGTATTTTCTATGGCGGGTACCAGGAAAATAAATGAGGAAGGCGTCATGTTCAAATCGCATATCGATGGCGGTAAGCATTTATTTACCCCGGAAAATGTGATGGACACGCAACGCACAATCGGCGGTGATATTATCATGGCCTTTGACGAATGCCCGCCAGGTGGCAGCGAATATCAATACGCAAAAACTTCTATGGAGCTAACGCATCGCTGGCTGGACAGGTGTGTCAACCGCTTCAATGAAACCCCTGATAAATACGGATACAGCCAAAATTTATTTCCTATAGTACAGGGTGGCGTACATCATGATCTTAGGAAATTTTCCTGCGAATATATTGCTTCAAAGAACGCGACCGGTAATGCCATCGGCGGGTTAAGTGTGGGCGAACCCATTGAAAAAATGTATGAAATATGTGAGTTGTGCTGTGATAACTTACCAGCAGATAAGCCACGTTACCTGATGGGGGTGGGCACACCCTGGAATATTCTGGAATGCATATCTATGGGCGTTGATATGTTTGATTGCGTGATGCCGACGCGAAACGGTCGTAATGCCATGCTCTTCACTTCCGGGGGCGTAATAAATATTGATAATAAAAAATGGGAGAACGATTTTTCTGTGCTGGATGACGGCATAGACTGCGAAGTGAGTAATTTTTATAGCAAGGCGTATTTGAGACATTTAATGAAGTCCAAAGAATATCTTGGTCTCACTATTGCAAGTGTACACAATCTCGCATTTTATTTGTGGCTGGTGAAGCAGGCGAGAGCCCATATCCTTAAGGGCGACTTCAAAAGATGGAAGGAAGAAATGGTAGTTACACTTCATCGTAAACTTTAAAGAATCGTAAGTGAATAAATGGATAAAAAGACAATCCACAAAATTCGCTATTCAGCAAGGGGAAGGATGCATTTGTTTTTATGATTATTTAACCAATGAAAATAATAAATTGCAATATCTTTAATCCACCTTTAAATAAACAAATATGAATCAAAAATATCTTCTTTTATTGTTGTTGTTTGTTATCCCGGCTTCTTCTTTATTTAGCCAGGTGCAAAATGCAGCCATACCCAAGGATGCTGCGATTGATGTTACGGTATCAGATTTTAAAAACCGCATGCTCAATAATGAAATTATTGTTTTTAGAAGCAGCGCAAATGAAAAAGAATACCAGGGACTTACAAACGATTCCGGCAAATTCACCGTGCGTTTGCCTGCTGGAGCAAAATATGAGATTTTTATTCTTGGGTTCAAGGATTCTACCAGTTATAACGTGCTGGATATTCCGGCTACTACCGGTAATGCATATTATAAAAAGGCATTTAAAGTTGATATCCAGTTTCAGCCATCAAAAACCTTTGTGCTGGAAGACTGTAATTTTGAAACAGGAAAGGCGACCCTTGAAGACGACTCATATAAAGTACTTGATGAACTGGTTACCTACCTTATCAGAAAGGATGATGAAAAAATTGAGGTTGGTGGACATACAGATAATGTTGGAAAAGCCGCGGCAAACTTAACCTTATCTATGGACAGGGCCAATACCGTCAGGGCTTACCTGTTGACAAAAGGAATTGATCCTTTAAGAGTAATCGCTAAAGGTTACGGGATGACAGTGCCTATTTCAGATAATAAAAGTGATGAGGGACGGGCGCAGAACAGGCGAACAGAAGTGACAATTTTAAATTGATGTAGGATAAGTAAATGGTCAATAGTGAATGGTGAAAACTCTGGAGTCTTCATTATCCACTATTGACCATTTGAATTTCAAATTTTCTCCTGGTAGGTTTGTCGTATCAGCCGCATGGGATGAATGACTTTAACCTGGAAAAAACCTGCTCTTCCTTTACATTATTTTCTATCTCGGATCTGCAGTTTTTATCAAGGTTTGGGTATGAACCGACGTAACACCTGGAACGTCAATATCATAGTCTCCTTCAATTAAACCAATATTCCTGGCATAATAATTTTTAATATTGGATGTAACGGTAAGCCCTGGAACTGTAAGGTCAGTTTTAACAGCAATTACATCATTATAAGTAATGCCATTGATAGTTTTTGATATACCTTTTTCGGTAACGGTGCTGGCAATGGTGATGGTAATTGGAATAGGGAAACCGGTTACGGTCACTGTTTCATCCTGTGACCAGGATGCTCCAACAGCAACATTGTCTTTTAAATAAAGAGCCTGGATCTGCGTCCCCAGGGCGGCAACCTGTTGGAATTGGTAATAATCATTTCCCGACACATTCAGGTAAGCATTTACGCCCGCTGTATGACTGATTATTTTGTAGATTCTCGTGGAAGTGCCCTGCACAACGGTAGTATCAGTGCCTGTTACTCTCGCAGTATCGATAACAAAAGTTGTATCTCCTGTGGTTGGGTTTTGGGTCTTTTGGTCGTAGGTCCAGTTGGTTCCGGCGTTTGTGTTTGAATAGGGTTTGTCCGCTACCGGATCAACGGTGGTGTTCTTGTCTTTTCCGCAAGAAACGGCGATGAGGCAGATGGAAAACAGGGCAAAAATTGATTTTTTCATATAAAGTTTTAGTTTTATTGTGTAATATCCGTATTTTTTGGTTTATAATTAAATATTTTCTCTTATCTTTGCGCTCCCAAATTTATGGCTAAACAAGCACTCATTAAACAAGACGGAACAATAGTTGAAGCACTTAGTAATGCTATGTTCAAGGTGAAGTTAGAAAATGGCCATGAAATTCTGGCAACAATCTCCGGAAAGATGCGGATGCACTATATCCGGATTTTGCCAGGCGATAAGGTGGGCGTAGAGATGAGTCCTTATGATTTAACGAGGGGAAGGATCATTTTCAGGTATAAGTAAAAAACAAGCTGCTAGCAGCAAGCTACCAGCTATTTGCAAATAGATAAAAACCAAACAAAATGAAGGTTAGAGCTTCAATTAAAAAACGCAGTGTTGATTGCAAGATCGTGAGGAGAAAAGGAAGATTGTACGTTATCAACAAAAAGAATCCCCGCTTCAAGCAAAAGCAAGGTTAATTCATAATTCATAATTCATAATTTATAATTCATTATGGCTCGTATTGCCGGTATAGATTTACCAAAAAACAAAAGAGGCGAAATTGGTCTTACCTACATCTATGGTATTGGCCGTTCCACTGCAAAATACATTTTAGACAAAGCTGGAATTGATCACAATAAAAAAGTGAACCAGTGGAACGATGATGGGCAAACGTCTATTCGTAATGTGATAAACAGCGAATTTAAAACGGAAGGTGCGTTGCGTAGTGAAACCCAGCTGAATATTAAGCGTTTGCTTGATATCGCCTGCTACCGGGGTTTACGTCACCGTAAGGGATTACCTGTTCGTGGTCAACGGACACGTACCAACAGCCGTACAAGAAAAGGTAAGCGTAAAACAGTTGCCGGTAAAAAGAAGGTAGCTAAGAAATAATTTCATCAGCTTATAGCCAACAGCTATAGGCTTTTGGCTTTTATAATGACTTGTATTTTTTGTTTCAACGCCGGATCGCTTAAGTCAGCAGGAGGCTCGGAACATCCTTCACAGAGGGAGATAAATTTTAACGATTACCTATTTAATTAATTATGGCAAAAGCACAGGGCAAAGCCCAAAGCGCAAAAGCTGCGTCTAAAAAAAGAGTTGTAAAAGTGGATAGCCACGGAGATGCTCACATCGTGGCCAGTTTCAACAACATCATCATTAGTTTAACCAACAAAACCGGCCAGGTTATTTCGTGGTCATCCGCAGGTAAAATGGGTTTTAAAGGTAGTAAGAAAAACACGCCTTATGCTGCCCAGATGGCCGGTGCAGATGCTGCAAAAGTAGCTTTGGATGCAGGTTTAAAAAAAGTAGATGTATTTGTAAAAGGACCAGGAAGCGGCCGTGAAGGTGCCATCCGTTCTTTATCACAAAACGGCCTGGAAGTAGTAACAATCAAAGATGTCACGCCTTTGCCGCACAATGGTTGCCGGCCTCCGAAGAAAAGAAGAGTTTAATACAATGTATGATGTATGATGTGAAATGTATGATTTAAATGCACTGCACATTCTACACCATATAGCTTACAACATACGTTAATAACCGGGTGTAGCATTCATTTTAAAAGGTCTTTATAATGCTGCATCGTCACTAAAAGACCAACTATACAATTATGGCACGTTATACAGGGCCCAAAACAAAAATCTCCCGCAGGTTTGGAGAGCCTATCACAGGCAACGGTAAGTGGTTAACAAAAAACAGCGTCCCCCCCGGACAGCATGGCGCTACCAAAAAGCGTAAAACACTTAGCGAATACGGCGTACAGCTAAAAGAAAAACAAAAAGCAAAATATACCTACGGTTTGCTTGAAAAACAATTCCGTAAAACATTCGATGAAGCTGCCCGCAAGAAAGGCGTTACTGGTGAAAACCTGATCAGATTGCTGGAAGCACGTCTGGACAATACCGTTTACCGGCTGGGCATTTCTCCAAGCCGCCAGGGCGCACGCCAGCTGGTTAGTCATAAGCATATCACCGTTAACGGTGAAACATTAAACATTCCTTCTTACAGTTGCCAGCCTGGTGATGTGATTGGTTTGA
This sequence comes from Ferruginibacter sp., assembly GCA_014377385.1. Classification (GTDB taxonomy): domain Bacteria; phylum Bacteroidota; class Bacteroidia; order Chitinophagales; family Chitinophagaceae; genus Ferruginibacter. The sequence continues at coordinate 22,202 of JACMPR010000301.1, forward strand.
AAAATAAGAGTGCTGTCAATACTTCTATCACCGGCAATCTTCGCGGGAAGAATGCTAAATTCAACTGGTTAGATTGGAGCGAAGCAAATAGGAATGGTACCTTCGTGGCTTATCCTGAAAGAGAAAGTGTTCCTGAAAATATTAAGGAGCAGCTGATCGTGGAATTGTATTCTAAGTAATAGCAACGCGACTCAAATTCGTCTTTTAAGAGAGATTAATGGAAGTTGCATCAGCTGAGAAAGTACAAGTGAGTGACACAACGATGATGGGTGTAGTTACTGAAGCCCGTCGCAAAAAATTTTAAACATTTAAACAACAAAATACAAATGGCAATTTTCAATTTCGTTAAACCCGATAAAATTGTTCTTCAGAAAGCAAATGATTTTGAAGCACAGTTTGAATTTCGTCCGTTGGAACCTGGATATGGTGTAACCATTGGTAACGCTTTGCGCAGGGTATTGCTTAACTCATTGGAGGGTTATGCGATCGTTGGAATTAATATCGCGGGGGCTGACCACGAATTTGCAACTTTAAAAGGCATTACAGAAGACGTTACAGAAATCATTCTAAACCTGAAGCAGGTTCGCTTCAAGTGTAAAGTTGACCACGAGGTGAATACAGAAAAGGTGACGCTTTCGATCAAAAATAAAACTGAATTCACTGCGGGAATGATTGGCGAAGCTTCCCCGGCATTTGAAGTGATGAACCCGGAATTGCTTATCTGTACCATGGATAGCAGCGCAAAACTGGACATTGAGATAACGATTGGCCGTGGCCGTGGTTATGTTCCTGCTGAAGAGCATAAAGAAAAAAGTTCTCATTTTGGATATATTCCTGTTGATGCGATTTACACTCCGATCAAGAATGTAAAATACCTCATCGAAAACACCAGGGTTGAACAGCGCACGGATTTTGAAAAGCTGATCATGGATGTTCTTACAGATGGTACTATCCACCCGGAAGAGGCGGTGAAACAGGCCAGCCGTATTTTGATACAGCACTTGATGATCATCACTGATGAAAATATCACGTTTGATACCAAAGAAGATAAAAAAGAAGACCTGGTTGATGAACAAACTTTACAGCTTCGCAAGATGCTGAAAACACCATTGGAAGACCTGGATCTTTCTGTACGTGCCTTCAATTGCCTAAAGGCTGCCAAAATAAATTCATTGAGCGAACTTGTTCAGTACGAGCAGGAAGACCTGATGAAATTCAGGAACTTTGGACAAAAATCTTTGAGTGAGATTGACCAGGTGTTACACGAAAGAGGCCTTAGCTTTGGAATGGACCTGAGTAAGTTGAAGCTTGATGACGAATAATTAAGCATACGAATCTGTGCCACGAATTGCGCGGATTAATACAAATAAACCTACAGCTAACAGTTTATAGCTTGCAGCTCTTTTAAAACAAGTAGATCATAAATCCTGACACGGTATGATCGAATTAAAAAACAAATGTCATGAATCACGGAAACAAAAAAAACAATTTAAGCAGAACGGCCTCTCACAGGAAAGCATTGCTGATGAACCTTGGCTGCCAGTTGATCACTTACAAAAGGATCACTACTACTTTGGCCAAAGCAAAAGCGTTGCGTATGTACATTGAGCCCATCATCACCAAAACAAAAGCTACGTCTTCTAAAGAAGTGATCATGCACAATCACCGCATCGTTTTTAGCTACCTGAATGACAAAGCGGCCGTTAAGGAACTGTTTACAGTAGTTGCTCCTAAAGTCGCTGCCCGTCCGGGTGGATACACGCGGATCATTAAGTTAGGTGCCCGTGTGGGTGATAATGCTGAAATTGCCATGATCGAGTTGGTTGATTTCAACGAAATTTATGGTAAGGGTATCACTACAGCAGCAGAACCGGCTAAGAAAACCCGTCGTGCCGGTGGTGGTAAGAAAAAAGGTGAGGTTGGTGCAACGGATGCTACTGAACCAACGGATGAAAAAGCAGAAGCGTAAATTGAATCATTGATCTTTTTATATGGCCCCGATATTTTTATCGGGGCTTTTTTGTGTAGATCGTAGCGTTTATGATGGGTAGTCCTCAGCGCCAAACCCCCTCTAAAGGAGCGGGAGTAAAGTCCTGAGAGAAAATGTGGAATAAAGTAAACATAGTTAGTTGATCGTGTACATTTTTATTCTTAAATAATTCAATCATTTCTTTTCTTTGCAAAACAGTTTATAAAAATGGCAGAAACCAAGAAAGACAAAGCAGTGCTGATTTTAGCCGATGGCACGATAATTTATGGCGACGCTTTCGGGAAAAAAGGCATTGCTACCGGAGAAATCTGTTTTAACACAGGTATGACCGGTTACCAGGAAGTGTTTACCGATCCCAGTTATTATGGGCAGGTTTTGATAATGAACAATGCACATGTTGGAAACTATGGCGTAAAAGCTGCTGATGTGGAAAGTGACGGTGTAAAAGTGAAGGCCATTATCGGGCGGAACCTCGAAGAAAAATTCAGTCGTTTGATGGCGGATGCTTCAATGCAGGAATATTTGGAATCGCAACAGGTGGTGGCCATTAACGGTGTAGACACCAGGGCCCTGGTGGCGCATATCCGTACCCGTGGCGCAATGAATTGTATCATCTCCTCCGAAGAGATGGATATTGAACTGCTGAAGAAAAAACTACATGAGGTTCCTTCAATGGATGGACTTGAACTGGCCTCTGTGGTTAGTACAAATGATAATTATCAATTAGGGGATTCCAGTAGTGACATAAAAATTGCCGTTCTGGATTTAGGGGTTAAGAAAAAGATTTTGCATTGCCTGGTGGAAAGGGGTGCTCATGTGAAAGTTTTCAATGCAAAAACTGATTTTTCGGAAATGCAGAAATTCAACCCGTCGGGTTATTTTATCAGCAACGGCCCGGGTGACCCGGCGCCGATGGATTACGCGGTCAAAACGGTAAAGCAGATCCTTGATTCGGACAAACCGCTGTTTGGAATTTGTCTCGGCCACCAGTTACTTGCATTGGCGAATGATATTCCTACTTTTAAGATGCATCATGGCCACAGGGGATTAAATCA
>JACMPR010000302.1 GCA_014377385.1 Ferruginibacter sp.
GGTAAATCAGAGATCACCACGCAGAATCATGGTTTTGGAATTGATCCGGAAGCAGTAAAATCAAATGGAAATATTGAGGTTACTCATGTGAATCTTAACGACAATAGCATTGAAGGGATCAGGGTAAAAAATAAGAAAGCATTTTCTGTGCAGTATCATCCGGAAGCTACGCCTGGTCCGCATGATAGCAGGTACCTGTTTGATGATTTTATTGCCATGATCAGGGGATAATTAATGGCACAGTTGAATACGTAACATTGAACAGTTGCTGCTGCGAAATAAGGAATGCGCTGTTTCCAACATCCTGCATTCAACATTGAGAGTTGTTAAATTAAAATCTTTAAATAAGAAATGAGAATTGCCATAATCAACGGTCCCAACCTGAATCTCCTTGGCAAACGGGAGACTACCATTTATGGGGAGGAATCATTTGAAAGCTACCAACAACTTTTAAAAGGTAAATTTCCAAAAGTTGAGTTTTCTTTTTTTCAAAGCAATATTGAAGGCGAATTAGTAAATGAGATCCAGCGGGTTGGATTCAGCTTCGATGGTATCATCATCAATCCCGGCGGCTACACGCATACTTCTGTAGCTATTGGTGATGCAATTGCAGCGGTGACGGCCAAAGTGATCGAAGTGCACATTTCTAATATTTTCGGAAGGGAGGAATTTAGAAAATTATCTCATGTATCTGCCAGGGCCGTTGGTGTTATTAGTGGTTTGGGATTAAAAGGGTATGAATTGGCGGTTGGTTATTTCTTATAAGGACCATTTCCTGATAATTGACTTTACTCTCTTCCTCAGCAGATCCAGTTGCCGCACCTGGTCCTGAATAAAACCGTTGTCTTCAAGTTTGCCCAGGACTTTTATCATTTCCTCATTGTTTTCATATACCATTTTCCTGTATGGATTGCTGTAATCTTTTGCCCTGGCATCATAGATGCCCTTTGTCATCCATTCTTTGCTGGCAAGCATTTCCTGCAATAGTCTTTTAAAAAGGTCTGGGGTGAACTGCCGTGAAGTGATATTTAGTATTTCCAGCAAACTTGTATAGGCATGTTGTAATTTATCGCCTTCATATTTATTCCCCTGGCTTTGGTAAAAGGCGTGTACCTGTTCCCAGTTTTTAACCTTACCTTTTTTAACTGCGTATTTCAGGTCCTTTACTTCGGTATCTATTATAAGCTGTCCGCCGATATTTATCCATCGGGACCTGGAAACCCTTGCAGTTAGACTTTTTTTAAAGGCTTCAAAATTCTGAAATTTGTTTGCTTGGATGTGATGGAGTAATTGTGTACATCCGTACAATTGTACCATTTCTTTGTAAACAGCAATGGATTTTGGCACTTTTACGAGCAGCGTATCCCTGTTGGTGTTTTCCCATCCTGCTACAACCGCTTCGCCTTTATCGTTTAGCGTTAGTAAAGTTAAAATGTTAAGCGCATCAAAGATATCATTTACGGTATCAGGTGCAAGGTATTCATACTCTATGTATTGCGTTTTTAAAATTCTTTTGTCCCTGTCCTGGTATTTCCAGGCATTACGTTCAAGGGCATACATGTTATACATAAACCAGTAAGCCGGCATTACCAGCAACCTGTTGTTGGTAACGTCATTGCTTACCAGGCAAAAAGGAATTTTAATATCTAATTCGGATGGGAAATCTCCCTTTGCTATAATCGTAAAAGAAGCAAATTTAGAATTGTGTTTCAAGCTAACACACAATCCCGGCCAAAATCCCCGGCCTGCAATGATTTCTCCATCTGCACTTCGGCTATTGTGATTGCTGCCAATGGTGGCACCCGCAGCAATATTACTTTGTCCCATTACCAATGAAGCACATAAAAAGGAATTGTTGTGGTGCTGTTCGTGGGAAGGAAAGATCAGAGAATTCAATACCTCGCAGCAGGAAATAGTAGAGTTATTGCCGAGGTAGGAGTTAATAAGCCTGGCGCCATATTTAAGTTGCGAATGTGATGCCGTGATAAAACGTACTGCTTTTACTCCGTAAAAAATCCGGCAACCATAACCCACGATTCCATTTACCAACTCACATCCTTCGCCGATTTGAGAAGTTCTTTCCTCATCACTGTTAATGGTTAGGTTCTTAAGCTTATTTGCACCTTTTATATATGCATCCGAACCTATCAATACATCTTTGATGATTGCACAATTTTTAATAACTGTTCGATCGCCGATCACTCCATAATACCCATGCTGCTTATCGAACTTGGCTTCAGTAAATGCTTTGAATTTTTCGAGCAAAGCTTCGTCGTCGCGGTATTTGCTCCACATATACACATCACCTGCGAGCATGCCATTGAATGGAATAATTGGCCGGCCGCCATTTTCATTGCATACTTCAATGATCATTCGTTGATTTTCATCTTCTCCATCCTTCAGTATACCGTTTCCAAATTTTGCACGGTCAGTGGTAGCCAATTCATTTACATTGGCGATCATCACGTCGTTGCAAAGAATATAGTGACTGAGGTAATTGACATTATCAATACAGGCATTATCGCCAATGTCGCTGCTGATAATGGTACTGTTGTATAACCCAACGGCCATGCGGAAATTATGAAACTCCCGGTAAACCGGTTCCAGGCTGCCGATGCGCACCAATCCAAAAAATTTACAATTTTTTACAAGGGCCGGGTTAAAGGATCCTGCTACGAGGATGTTGTTCCAATTATCCGAGGTATTCCAGTTATCAATAAGTATTGCTATTTCTGCAATAGAAAGTGAACGGTATGTTACGTCTTTTCGGCTTTGTTTATTTCGCAGGTGATATTCGTCTTTTCCTTTTGGAATGTATTTTTTTTCAATAAAATTGTATCCGAGTTCCGTTACCGGATGCGTGTGAATGATGTTCATGAAGCAATTGACAATGTGTGATTGACAGTGATTAAACCTATCAATTTCCGGGATTAGTAATGATGCTCTAATTTAACGCATTTATTTGTTAAATGCCGTTGTCAATTATCAATTATTCTACGGTTACGCTTTTGGCAAGGTTGCGAGGCTTATCTACGTCAATTCCTTTGGCAGTGCCGACATAATAAGAAAGCAATTGTAAGGGTATAACGGTAAGTATAGGTGCCAGAAGTTCGTCGGCAGAGGGGATGGAAAAGTAGTGATCGCTCAAGCCCGGACTGATCTCGTCTCCTTCTGTAACAATGGAAATGATCTTGCCCTTTCTGGCTTTGATTTCCTGCATATTGCTTACAATTTTTTCATGGTAAGCATCTTTGGTAGCGATGAAGACGACAGGAAGATTTTCATCCACCAGCGCAATAGGGCCATGTTTCATTTCAGCAGCAGGATAACCTTCAGCGTGTATATAGGAGATCTCTTTTAATTTTAGCGCGCCTTCCAATGCTACCGGAAAGTTATAACCTCGTCCAAGGAATAAAAAATCCGAAGCATTTTTATATACCTGGCCGATCTTCTCTATTTCTTTTGCATTTTTTAAAATAGCATCTACTTTTTCAGGAATGTCGGCGAGTTCAAGGATCAATGCGTGGTGACGGGCATCTGTAATGGTACCTTTTTCTTTGGCGATTTTTAAAGCCATCATTGCAAGCACTACCAATTGCCCGGTAAACGCTTTTGTTGATGCCACGCCGATCTCCGGGCCTGCGTGTGTGTAGGCGCCTGCATGCGATATGCGAGCAATGGAGGAGCCCACTGCATTTACGATTCCAAAAATAAACGCGCCGTTTTCTTTGGCTTTTTCCAAAGCTACGAGGGTATCGGCGGTTTCGCCGCTTTGAGAAATGGCGATGATTACGTCACCTTTATGAACGATCGGATTACGATAGCGGAATTCTGAGGCATATTCAACTTCTACCGGGATGCGGCAGAGTTCTTCTATGATATATTCTGCCACGAGACCGGCATGCCAGCTCGTGCCGCATGCAATGATCATAATTCGATTGGCGTTTTTAAGCTGTTCAATATTATCCTCTACACCCTTCATCCTGATTGTACCGGCTTCTGCATCTAACCGTCCACGTAAGCAATCATAAATAGTGCTGGGCTGTTCAAAGATTTCCTTGATCATGAAATGGTCGTAACCACCTTTTTCGATGGCAGCTAATTCCATATCAAGTTTGGTGATATATGGGGTTATCTTTTCGTTACCAAGATTTTTCAGGATCAGTTCATCCGGTTTTACAATTGCCAGTTCATAATCATTTACATATACTACCTCTTTTGTGTATTCAATAATGGGAGAGGCATCGCTTGCCAGGAAATGTTCTCCTTTGCCGATACCAATCACCAATGGACTTCCTTTTCTTGCAGCTATGATGGTAGTAGGATCGCTCTGGTCCATTAAAAGAATGCAATATGCGCCGCTCACCCTTTTCAAAGCTATACGAAGGGCTTCTTCAAGGCTATTGTGATTGTTTTTTTGTATGTCTTCGATAAAATTTAAAAGTACTTCCGTATCTGTATCGCTTGTAAAGCTGTAGCCCTTTTTTACAAGTTCCTGCTTTATCTGCGCATAATTTTCTATGATACCGTTGTGAATGATTGCCAGCCTGCCGCTTGCGGACGAATGAGGATGGGCATTTCGGTCGCTTGGTTCGCCATGGGTTGCCCAGCGGGTGTGGCCGATGCCAATATTGGCCTCAATATTTTTACCTATTACTTCTTCTTCCAATTCGGTGACCCGGCCTTTTTTCTTGTACACTTTCAAATTGCCGTCGCTGAGGAGCGCTACCCCGCTGCTGTCATATCCCCTGTATTCAAGTCTTTTGAGGCCTTTAATGATAACTGGGTAAGCCTGTCGTGGGCCGGTATAACCAACAATTCCGCACATATTATAATAATTTTAAGTTTTCCCTATTGTTATTTATTACCAGAATGCCCGGTAACGATATTGTTTAGCAGGATTTTACGTGAGCAGGAAACGCATGAAGCCTGTACATATTGTGGCGCAAATTACTGAATTTGTTGCCAATATGAAATGTTTTAATGACAATACAGACGGGTTGTCGCCACTCCATAATCAATGTAACAGGCATATTGGGCAAAGAAGTTGATCTTGTGCCCTTGTGGAAATCCATGGGAATTATAATAAAATTCCACTCAGGAAGAAGTAAGCCACGGAAAAGTATATTACGATTCCTGTTACATCTACAAGTGTAGCAACAAATGGAGCTGAAGAAGCAGCGGGATCTAATTTCAATTTTTTAAGTATGAGGGGCAGCATCGATCCCATCAGGCTTCCCCACAATACAATCCCTATCAGAGAAAAGAAAATAGTCATAGCTACCAGTCTCCAGTAAATGCCGTAATCAAATATGTGGAGGTTTTGCCAGATTACGATCCTGAGTACACCAATGCTTCCGAGAATAATGCCTAAAATAGTACCGGAGATCAGTTCCCTGCGCATCACCCGCCACCAATCCGAAAGTGTAAGTTCTCCCAGCGCCATGGCCTGTATGATAAGCGTAGATGCCTGGGAACCGCTGTTGCCGCCGCTGCTCATGATAAGCGGGATGAACAGGGCCAGAACTGTAGCTGCTTCAATCTCTTTCTGAAAATATTGCATGGCAGTAGCAGTGAGCATTTCGCCGAGGAAAAGTAGTACCAGCCAGCCAGCTCTTTTCTTAATAAGTTTTACGATGCCAATATCCAGGTAGGGTTCGTCAAATGCTTCGGTACCGCCGATCTTCTGTATGTCCTCACTGAACTCTTCCTCTGCAACCCATAGTACATCATCAATGGTAACGATACCCAGCAGGATATTGTCGAGGTCAGTAACAGGTAGGGCTACCCGGTTATTCATTTTAAAAGCTTCGTGCGCAACTTCCTGATCGTCGTTTACATGTAAAGAAATAAAACGTTCATCCATCAGTTCATTTACCTTAACATCTGGTGAAGCGAGTATGAAATCCCTGATCCGGATATCATCCAGCAATTCTCCTTTTTTATTGATCACGTAAATAACGTCAATGGTTTCGGTGTTGGTACCAAAACGGCGAATGGTCTCCAATACCTCTTTTACCGTGTTGTATTCATATACATATACATAACCCGGTGTCATCAGCCTGCCCACGCTGTTCTCGGGATAACCCAGTAATTCCAGGGTTATCTTTCTTTCTTCGGGATCAAGTGTTTTTATTAACTCCCTTACCGCGCTGGTGGGTAATTCTTCTAAAAAAGAAACCCTGTCATCTGCAGGTAATTCATTTAATAATTCTGCCGATTTGAAAGCAGGCAGGTTTTTGATAATGCGTTTCTGTTCACCTAATCCAAGTATTTTAAAAACACTTGCCGCCCGGTGAATGGAAAGATGGGAAACGATCTGGGTTTCATATTCCTCGTTATCGTAAATGAGTTCCGCTACATCACTGATATTCTGGTTATTCAAAAAATCCTGGATCAACAGTTTATCTTCAGATGCAATAATCTCTTCAAACCTTTGCTGCAATGATATTTCATCAGTTTCCAGGTGCATCCTTCGTTTTTATTAAAATAACTTTTTACCGGCACAATTTACTTTAATTAATTTTAATAAATTGTAAACCGTATTAAGAATACCGTCGCTATTTTCATTTTTGACAGGTGCAGTTTTTATTTCATGAAAGGCGCAAAAACGCAGGGATCGCAAAGAATACCAGCGAACTTTGTGCCCTTGCGTTAAACTATATCAAATCATTCTTTATAATCTTCATTATGATCAAATCTTATTTATATATAGAAAAAACACAACACAAAGGAAAAGCCGTTTTTACCAACGAAAAGATTGCTGCCGGCACTGTTATTGAGATTGCGCCGGTTATCGTTATGTCTAAAAGCGACAGAGTGTACCTGGATAAAACCTTGTTACATGATTATATATTTGAGTGGGGTAAAAATAAAGATAAATGTGCTATGGCATTAGGAACTATACCAATTTACAACCACAGCTATAAAAGTAACTGCGAATATTTTATGGATTTCGAGGATGATACGATACTCATCAAAACGGTATCATCTATCAAAAAAGGCGAGGAGCTAACGATCAACTATAATGGTGATTGGAATGATGGAAAGAAAGTATGGTTTGAAACCCGTTAAAAAGTTAGCATTATAAATGATGAGCCTTGGCTTCGCCGGAAAGATTCTTCTGCTGATGCGATCAGTCTGAATAAAATTGGGCGCTATGAGTGTATTATCCTGCAAAGGGGCAACCTTCACAATAAACAAACTCATAACGCTGCATTATATCTCATACATCAGCTCAGGCCTTAGATTTTTCAAACTCCTTCCTGATAATATTTAATGCTGCGCCTGCTTTAAACCATTCTATCTGTTGCTTATTATAAGTATGATTTACCAGGATCTCATCACGGGTGCCATCATGGTGTTTTAAGACAAGCTTTATTTTTTTATTCGGGGCAAATGTTTTTAGTCGGATAATGTCAACGGTATCATCTTCCCTGAATTTATCGTAATCATTTTTGTTATCGAATGTAAGCGCCAGCATTCCCTGTTTCTTCAGGTTGGTTTCGTGGATACGCGCAAAAGATTTTACCAGAACTGCCCTGACGCCGAGGTGTCGCGGCTCCATAGCTGCATGTTCTCTTGAGGAACCTTCGCCATAATTTTCATCACCCACCACAATGGTTCCAATTCCGGCAGCTTTATAGGCCCGCTGTGTTTTTGGCACCGCACCGTATTCACCTGTCAGTTGATTTTTTACAAAATCGGTTTTATCGTTGAAAAAATTCACTGCACCAATCAGCATGTTGTTGCTTATATTATCAAGGTGTCCGCGGAACTTAAGCCATGGGCCTGCCATGGAAATATGATCAGTCGTGCATTTTCCTTTTGCTTTTATCAGTAATTTTAAACCTTTCAGGTCGTCTCCATCCCATTCAGGAAATGGATCAAGTAGTTGCAACCGTTTGCTTTCAGGCGATACCAACACCTGCACATTACTTCCGTCTTCAGCCGGCGGTTCAAATCCGGGATCATCTACTGCAAAACCTTTGGAAGGAAGCTCAAAACCGGTAGGAGGGTCCAGTTTTACCATTTCTCCCTTATCATTCATCAACGAATCGGTAAGCGGGTTAAAGTTTAGCGTTCCTGCTATAGCCATTGCCGTTACGATCTCCGGTGAACCAACAAATGCAAAGGTATTTGGATTGCCATCTGCCCGTTTTGCAAAGTTCCTGTTGAAACTGTGTACGATTGTATTCCTTTCTGCTTTTTCTGCTCCCACCCTTGCCCACATACCAATACATGGCCCACAAGCGTTTGCAAATACGGTAGCACCTATCTCATCAAATATCTTTAAGAATCCATCTCTTTCAATTGTATAACGCACCTGTTCAGAACCAGGCGTTATAGTAAACTCCGCAGTTAATTTTAGTCCTTTGTCAGTGACCTGTTTAGCCAGGCTTACCGCACGACTAATGTCTTCATAGGACGAATTGGTACAACTGCCTATTAAACCAACTTCAATTTTTGTAGGCCAGTTATTGGCGGCTGCGGCTTCTTTCATTTTAGAAATCGGCGTGGCAAGATCTGGTGTAAATGGTCCGTTTAAATGCGGTTCCAGGTCATCCAGGTTTATTTCAATTACCTGGTCGAAGTATAATTCAGGGCTGTTGTACACTTCCGGATCACCGGTAAGATGCGGTCTTATTTCATCAGCCATTACGGCAATCTGCAACCTGCCTGTTGCTCGCAGGTATCTGCTCATGCTTTCGTCGTAACCAAAAGTAGAAGTAGTTGCCCCAATCTCTGCACCCATATTGCAAATAGTTCCTTTACCGGTACAACTCATGCTCACCGCTCCTTCACCAAAATATTCAACAACGGCACCGGTACCACCTTTTACGGTCAATATGCCTGCTACTTTCAGTATTACGTCTTTAGGAGCTGCCCATCCGTTAAGCTTTCCCGTTAGTTTAATTCCTATCAACTTTGGCATTTTAAGTTCCCATGGCAACCCTGCCATTACATCACAGGCATCGGCACCACCAACGCCTATGGCGATCATTCCTAAGCCTCCTGCATTTACGGTATGACTGTCGGTACCAATCATCATTCCCCCGGGAAATGCATAATTTTCCAGGACAACCTGGTGAATGATACCTGCACCAGGTTTCCAGAACCCGATGCCATATTTATTTGAAACAGAAGCGAGAAAATCGTACACTTCACTGCTTTCCGAAACGGCACGGTTAAGGTCTGTAGCACTGTTTACTTTAGCTTCTATGAGGTGATCGCAGTGCACGGTACTGGGAACCGCCACTTTAGTACGGCCTGATTGCATGAATTGTAACAAGGCCATTTGAGCCGTGGCGTCCTGCATGGCTACGCGGTCGGGGGCAAAGTCAACATAGGAATTGCCCCGTTCGAAAGGTAGCTTTGGCGTTTCACCCCAAAGATGGGCATATAATATTTTCTCGGTAAGCGTGAGTGGCTTTCCTACAACTTTGCGGGCTTGCTCAATTGCAGAAGGAAAATTAGCATAAAGCTTTTTAATCATTTCAATGTCAAATGCCATAATATTAATTTGCAGGTTCGAAAATTGCTGATGTGGAAATCGGGATAGGAAAATAAAATCAGCCGTTTACCGTATTAAGGACGACCAAATTGCCAGTATCTCCTTTCGATGTGCAAAATTACTGAAAATTGGGGGAAGGATTTATCTAAAAAAGAAGTAATTTTAAAACTCTAACGTAAATTAACCGGTAGAAATGAAGAAGTTCAGACGTTTTGTGGAGTGGCAGGTATTTGGAGTGTGCAACGCTGTAGGTTATAAAATGGGCATTGCTACTGCCACTATCCGCAAATATTTCATTTACATTTCTTTTCTTACCATGGGCTCCCCACTGATTGTTTATTTATTCGTAGCCTTCTGGATGAATGTGAGACGCTACATTTTCAATGCCCGTAGAAACCCACTCCGTTATCTCTGACGATTAATCTTATAGTTGCCGCTTCGGGCAAACTGCGTTTTTAGGGAGATGGTACATGGCGATATTATAATTTATTAAAGCCAGGTAATCTATCTAACTTACCTAATCCTAAAATACTTCATTTGGCGCAGGATTTCATGACCTGTGAATTATAGGAAAAAAGTCAGGTCACTTCAAAAATTTAAATTACGGCCGCCCTAAGTTTTACTAATTTTTCCAGTAGAGGTTTCAATAATTCCAAACGCAGCATATTTGCGCCATCACTTTTTGCATTCGCAGGGTCAGGATGTGTTTCGATGAATAAACCATCGGCACCGGTTGCGATCGCAGCTTTGGCAATGGTTTCAATCAGTTGGGGGTTACCTCCTGTGATTCCGGAAGTTTGATTGGGCTGTTGCAATGAGTGGGTGCAATCCATGATCACGGGTACATAATGTTCTTTCATCCAGGTAATATTACGGTAATCAACTACGAGGTCCTGGTAGCCAAAGCTGTTACCCCTTTCCGTTAGCCATACAAAATCATTGCCTGCCATTTTGATTTTATCAACCGCGAATTTCATGGAAGGTCCGCTAACAAATTGCCCTTTTTTCACATTTACAATTTTGCCGGTTGCTGCCGCGGCAAGTAAAAGGTCAGTCTGCCTGCAAAGAAATGCCGGTATCTGTAAAATATCCACGTATTTGGCGGCGATAGCGGCTTCCTGCGCAGTATGTATATCTGTAGTGGTTGGCAGCGAAAGCTTTTCACCCACTGCTTTGATCAGATTCAATGCTTTTTCATCTCCGATACCGGTAAAAGAGGCGCCACTGGTGCGGTTAGCTTTTCGATAAGAAGCTTTAAATACATAAGGGATGTCCAATTTTTTACAAATGTCTGCTACCTTTTCTGCAATATTAAAAACCATTGCATCATCTTCTACTATGCATGGCCCTGCTATGAGAAAAAAATTATTCTTGTCGTATTGCTGGTTTGAAAATAGCTCCTGTAAATTATCATCCATGTTGTAAAATTACAGTTTTTTGTTACTGATTCGCTGGTTTCGTGCCAGGATGTTCCATTAATGGCATCAGTGGCCTGTTTAATTTACATGATTTAATTGGTTACCTGCTGCTGATAAAATAAACTCTCTTTATCTTATTATTTTCTATTTGGTAAATGGCGGTGGCTTCCACAGGGTTGCCTCCAAAACCAGACACACTTTCTTTGTCGATGATGGTATTGCCTTGAACGATGCGTTCTTTAATTTCGCAGTGCAGCTCCTTTACTTTTTTAAAAAATGCGTATTGTTCCCTCATGGCGGCTTTGCCTTTGGCAATTAGGGTAGACGGAAAGTTATAGAGCTCCACATCTTCGGCATAAGGTTCCAGGAAAGCCTCCAGGTTGCGGACATTATATGCATTTAACTGGCGTTGAACCAGGGCAAGCGGTGTTTCTTTTATCAGGGTATCGGGACGAATAATAAATCCTTTATTTATTACCAGGTCAATTTGTTCGAGGTTTTGTAGAGATTCAACAGGATTTGCATTTAGTAAAATCATATCTGCCTTTTTACCAACAGCAATGCTTCCCGTTTCTTTTTCTTTTCCCAAAATATAGCCTGGATTAATGGTGGCTGATTGCAGTATCTGCCAGTTGCTGATGCCTGCTTTTTTCATTTCTTTCAATTCATTTAAATAGGAAGTGCCATGCAAGGTGCCAATATTACCCGCATCTGTGCCCGCGGCAATGCGTACCCCGGCGTCTACCAGCTTTTTAAGATTTACAAGAGATACAGAATCCGACTTCGCTTCACGGGCTGAATTATTTTTTGTGGCGGTTTTATACAAATTGATCATCTCTATCTCCGGCAGATGTTTAAGGTCGTACAGGCTACCGAGTTGTTCGGGGTTCGACCAACGTAATTCATTCGTCGTGTAATTAAGTTCCTGCGCAAAAGTATTACGGTAACCGTGTGCTACTGTAAGCGTAGGGCACAAGGTCACATTTTTAGCTTTCAGTAATTTTATGAAATCTTCATTAAGGATTTCGTCGGCTACACTGTGAACGAGGAAATCGCAACCAGCCTCTACAGCAAATTGTGCGGTTATTTTTTCTGTTGCATGTACGGCTACTTTAAGGTTATGCTTATGTGCTTCTTCGATGATGGCCTTAGCTATTGGAAAAAACTTCTGTGCTGCTGCTTCCTTGTTATTCAAGTCGGTGAGTATGTACCAAATCTTTATAAAATCAGGGTGATAAGGCAATTGTTGCTGTACCATTTCTTTTCCTTCTTCAATATTTGTGACCAGACTAAAAGGTTCATCATTTTTTAATTTTTTAAAAACTGCAGGTTCATAGGAAGTTAATAACGGACCGGTCATAAATACTTCCGGCGCATAGCTTTTACCCTTGAATTTATCCCTCAACTGCAGAAAATTATTGGTGGCTCCAACATCAATTACACTTGTAATTCCTGAATGGATATAGCGTTTTAACACATCCTTCATATTGGTACGTGCCCACTCAATTTCTTTCTCATAAGGTTTCTCTTTAGTGAGATTGATGGCATCGGGCCTGGTATACAAGCCGCCGCTCTGGAAAAAATGGATATGTGCATCCGTTAAACCAGGCAATAAAAATTTACCGGTACCATCAATAATTGTGGCGCCGGCAGGCAATGTGGTTTTAGAAGTTTTTCCGATGGATACGATGTTGCTTCCCGCTATACCTACTGTTGTATTTGAAATAAGCTGTTGCTTTTCAACATCCACCAATGTTACGTTCCTGATAAAAATTTTGTTACCGGGAGAAAGTACGGCGCCTTCATCAAGGTCTAATAATTTATCTTCTGAATTTACCAATGTCGCGGCATCCACTGATGTGTAAGTTGCTTTAGCGAATGCTAACGTTTTATCATATACCTGCCAGTAATTCCATTGCTTTAGCAAATCAATGGCATCATTCACTTCGATACTGTCGCTTCCTGTAGACTGGTATTTTTTTACAAGGGATAAAAAACTGGTTTTTTCAGCGGCTATATCGGCTTCTTCGTAAACTGTTTTTACCTGGCTCTGTCCGGCCTTATTCAAAGTATTGTACACAGCGGCAAACTGGGAGGCATATTCCTTTTTATAATCTTTTGCCGGATCTTTTTGCAGCGCAAGCATCGTCATACTATATATCCGGTAATGAAAACCGGGCACCCGGAAAAAACTCTTTTCAATTTTTGAATGAACGTCAAAACTGTCCAGCGATTGAATGACATTTTTATAATCCTGCTTGGCATAATAGAGCCGGAATATTTGATTGTAATATTCCGCTTTGTCGTTTCGGGAATATAATGGTATCAATCTTTCAGCAAGGTTGCTTAACGTTTGCGTGAAGGCTGTACTGTCTGATAAGTTTTTAGCAGGAAAAAATATCTTTTGGGCGTGGCCACAGAATATTATGATGCTGAAAAAGAAACAAAGAATTATTTTCATGGAATTACCTTTTTCTTAAATATAACGATTTATGTTAGATGAAATATTAAATTCTTCCGTGCATTATTTTGAAGGATAAATACATGATTTGAATGCCCGATGATTTTCAGAAACTCTTCTTTTTTTCGCCTGGAAACATCTACGTAACAGCCATTGTCCATTTCAATTTGGCCGCCGTCGCCTTTAATATATTTTTTTATATGATCAAGATTGATCAAATAAGAATGGTGAACGCGAAAGAAGATACTTTCAGGTAAAAGTTCTCCAAAATCTTTTAGTGTTTTGGAAGCCATAACTTTCCGCCTGTCTTCAAAATAAATATTGGTATAATTGCTATGTGCTTCAGGGTGTACGATTTCATTTATGTCAAAAAATAACAGTCCGTCGAGCGTAGGTATGGCCAATTTATTCAGTTGTTTTTTTGGGTGCAGAATATTTTGTTGCAACAATTCTACCTGTTTTTTCGTCTGGTTATTTTCTTTGCTAATAGCACTTTCGATGGCCATTTTGAGTTCTCCGATGTCTACAGGTTTTAAGAGATAATCAAAGGCGGCATATCTTATGGCTTTGATTGCGTATTGATCATAAGCGGTTGTAAAAATGATATAAAAGTTTTTTTCTTTTATGGCATTTAATATTTCAAAGCCATTCATTTTCGGCATTTCTATATCCAAGAATATAAGTTGAGGATGATGCTTTTCAATAGCTGATATCGCTTCAATCCCATCGCCGGCTTCGGCAAGTACAACAACTTCGGTGCAATAACTTTGCAATTTTTGCCGCAGGGCGAACCTGCCTTTAGCTTCATCATCTATTATAATGGCAGTTATCATTTTAGATAATTTTTAGGGTTGCCGATATCAAAGTTCCCCGGGCCTTACTATTTTTATATATGTCTGTAATTTTTACAGAAGATGCTCGTTCTTTATTAAAAAGCCTGATACGGTCAAAGCTTGACTGCATGCCACAAGACTTTTGTTTGTTCTGTGCAATCTGGCCTGCCGCTTTACGACCGATACCATTATCCTGAATATTGTACTCAATTTTATCTTCAAACTTTTTTATTCGTATTTCCAGCAACCCACCATTCGTGTCTTTATTTTTTAACCCGTGCTGGATAGCATTTTCGACAAAAGGCTGAATGATGAGTGGCGGTACTTTGTAGTCATTTTCCATCAACTCATTATCTAAATGCATCGTTATTTGAAATTTGTTCTCATTTCGCAATTCTTCCAGTTCAATATACAATTTTAGTGTTTCTATGTCTTTTGAAAATGCTACGGTATTTTGTTTGCTGCTGTCGGGAATATTTCGGAGCAGTTTGGCAAATTTATTCAGGTAGAGTGTGGCATTGTATTTATCATTGCTGTAAATGTAAGCATCGATGCTGTTGATACAGTTGAACATGAAATGAGGATTCATCTGTGCTTTCAGGGCCGCCATTTCTGTTTCGGTGACTTGTTGTTTTAATGCTGCAGCTAGTTTCACAGATCGTACGCTTTAATACCATGGCCAAATCTTCCAGTTTGGGTAAACCGCTTTTGTTGATATCCCATGAAAAATAACCTGAAATAATACGGCTACCCGTAGCAGGTAGTTGAACAGGAGGGGGTGTAGGGGTTGCCGTTGGTCCGCCTGTGAGTTCGAAGCTGGCAACTGCATCCCCGCCATCGCCTCCACTGAGGTATTTAATTTTAAATGGTGTGGAGGCAGATCCGAAAAATTCATTGCCGCCAATAAAAGGATTGTCAAATGAAATATGTACCTGGTATATCTTATTTTCAAACCTTACTTCAAATTCGATGAAGCCATCTGTACCACAAAAAACATCGGCTGTGCCGGTTCTGAAAATTACAACATCACCAACAGGGCATTGAATTTTATCGACATTTAAACCATGGTCTTTTACAAGGAATGATCCGTTATGAATTTCACTGGCAAGTGCTTTAATGATGCTATTTGAGTTGTTGAACAACTTTACCGTTACAGAATTTGCGTGGGTAAGCATAGCTGTGCTGAAAAGCAGTAGAAAGAGGAGTATCTTTTTCATTTTTTTTATTTTGATAATAAAGTCTTTTTTTTTAAGCCCGTACTACGCAGTTTGAGCAATTCCGGTAAACCAGTTAGTAAATGGTAGAAAAAAACTTATATGTCGGAGTGCAGTTTTACAGCTTCGGTGGTATCAGCAACTTTACCAGGCTACCCGCGCCCTGTCGCTGAGAAGTTGCAGGATTTACCTGAAACCTTACATTTGCATATAATTGACATATATGGTTAAAGAAAGAATTCTTGTGATTGGCGCCAGTGGACAGATAGGCGTAGAACTTACCCTGGCACTGCGAAAAATGTACGGCGATGCCAATGTGATCGCCTCTGATCTTCGGGAGGAGAACGCCTTGTTGAAAGACACCGGCCCATATGTGAGCTTAGATGTAATGAATAAGGAACAACTTCATGTACAGGTTATCCGCCAGGGTATTACACAAATCTATCTATTGGCTGCTATTTTATCGGCCACGGGAGAAAAAAATCCGAACCTTGCCTGGAATTTAAATATGCAGAGCTTGCTGAATGTGCTGGACATTGCCAGGGATGAAAATTTACACAAAGTGTATTGGCCAAGCAGTATTGCCGTGTTTGGCCCTACTTCACCCAAACAAAATTGTCCTCAACAAACAGTTATAGAGCCCAGCACGGTATATGGGATAAGTAAGTATGCCGGAGAATTCTGGTGCAATTATTTTCATCAGCGGTATAAAGTGGATGTTCGCAGCCTTCGATATCCGGGCCTGATAAGTTATAAAAGTTTACCTGGTGGAGGTACTACTGACTATGCGATAGAGATC
The DNA here is from genome assembly GCA_014377385.1 of Ferruginibacter sp. GTDB lineage: Bacteria > Bacteroidota > Bacteroidia > Chitinophagales > Chitinophagaceae > Ferruginibacter. The sequence goes on from JACMPR010000302.1 coordinate 16,240, forward strand.
TTCCATGCTGCAAAAGACAAAGAAGTCTATGAATGTTTTTTAAAGGAAGATACCTACCTGCCGATGATGTACATGCCCGATGCAATAAGGGCTACCATTGAACTGATGGAATCTGATGCATCCAAAATTTCTGTACGCACCTCCTATAATATCTCAGGAATGAGTTTTTCTCCGAAGGAGATACATGCCGCTATTCAACAGCATTTACCCGAATTTAAAACGATCTATAAGCCAGACTACCGGCAGGCCATAGCCGACAGCTGGCCGCAAAGTATTGATGATATAGTAGCCCGAAAAGATTGGGGCTGGAAAGAAGAATTTGATCTGCAAGAAATGACGAAGGATATGCTGGAGCATGTTTAACGATTTTAAAGATGGGTGAACGGCAAAGGAAGCAATTAATTACTTGTATAAAATAACCCGCTTATTATGAAAAAACAATTGTTCTGCTCGATCCAGTTCCTCCTGTTGATATCAACAGATTCATCTGCACAGCCGAACACCGGCAAGGCATACGAAAAGGGTCACTCTACTCTTACAATAGGATATGGAATTGGAAATGTGTGGAAAGTGTTTTTAGATAAGGTTGTTGATATCCCCGAATATAAAGTAAAATCTTCGGGGCCATATACCCTGGTTTATGAATACGGTATTCTGCAAAGATTCAGTGTGGGTGTGGCA
>JACMPR010000031.1 GCA_014377385.1 Ferruginibacter sp.
TCCCTGAAACCGGAAGAGACCATGAAACGCCTGGCTGGCTATGGTTATCAAAATGTAGAATGGTGCAGTCCTAAAGGATACCAGGGACCTTTTGCCCCGCTGGCGAAATATTCGGGTAAGGAATTAAAAAAGATCACCAACGACGCCGGCCTGCAAACTACCAGTTGCCATTTTACCTGGAAAGAGATCACAGACGATGCAAGCCTGGAGGAGCGTATTGAATTTGCCAATCAGCTGGGGTTAAAAACCATGGTGTGCCCAGGCGGGCTGGGAGCCAAAACCGAGGAGGAGATAAAGAAGCGTTGCGAACAGATGAACCATGTAGGAGAGCTGGTGAAAAAGGGAGGCATGATAGCAGGATATCATAACCACAACGGAGAGTTTGACGAAAAGATCAGTGATCGTCCGCAATACGATTTAATGCTGGAGCACGTAGATCCTTCGCTGGTAAAAATGCAGTTCCAGGTAGCCGCTATTACGTCGGGTTATAAGGCACAGGATTATTTCCGTAAATACCCCGGTCGTTTTATATCGGCGCACCTGCAGGATTACGCTCCCTCGGATCATACCAAAGAAGTAACGATGGGTACGGGCATCGTAGACTGGAAAGATTTTTTTGACGCTGCCAAGGTGGGTGGACTTCAATATATTTTTGTAGAAATGGAAACTGACCCCACTATAATGAAGGGCTGTGCGGATTATATAAAAAGCTTGTAGCGGGTTATGAAGTTTGGAGTGTATCATGGCTAAAAGACTACAATACCTTATCTATCGCTTCGGCTAAATGGGTGCAAACTGCCGGCTGGTGGTTTTCAGCGCCGGAATAAACAATTTTTAAAGCTCCGCTACTGCGGGGCTTTTTTATTTTAACAAGTTGTAATGAAACTTAGCCTGCTGTTTCCCGTCTCATTGCTGTAATTATTAATCATAAAAATAATCACTCATGAAAAAGATGTTTACCTATTCAATTGCAGCGGTATTGGTTGCAATTTTATTTACCAGTTGTGTTAAAGACAGGGTAGTGTATGATAACCGCCCATCCTGGCTTTCGCAGGAGAGGGGCGATGTGGTATTTAGTAATAACGCCTGTGGATTATATGTAGTAGAAACAAAGTATGGATATACCATTATTCAAAACCTTGATGGATTAAGAACCTATAAAGGTGAGGTGATGTATGGAAACTTTGGCGGCAATGGCACCAGGGATTTTTTTAATTATACTGCAAATATAGTTACCCGGGGTAACGTGGTGGAATATGATCTTACTTATAATGAAGCCCTGGATGCAATTGATTATTATTGTCCTTTAGGTAACACAAGTGGATTAAAAATGAAGCAAAGTGCAACTTCACAAAGTAAAGTTTCGAGAACCACTACTCCGATAAAACAATAAAATAATCATTCAGTTTCGGCAGGGTTTCACAGCACACGCTAAAATAATAAACCAACTTTCGTGAAACCCCGGCGTTGAATACATGGTATCGATAAAGGCGGCCACTTTCCAAACCGCAATAGATCATTACTGGGCTATTGGTACCAGGTGAAGCTACTAAAACGGAAAAGGAGCGCAAGCTAATTGTATATTTTCGCTGCGTCGGGGTTTCACGGCAAGTGCTTTATAACTGTTGATTCCGTGATCGGTGTCCTCATAGAACATGCCTTCCGGGTAGCATGTTTTACTGAAATTTACAAGATACTTTATTCCGGTAAATTCTATCCACGCTGGCTTTGGCAGGGCATATTAAAGGCTGTATTCGATGAGTACACCGATCCGGGGAGCAGCGCCGCAGATGGCTCAATACGCGGTATAAAATGCAACCCGGTTTGTTTGCCCACGGGAATGCGTGCCCCGCTTATTAACTGAAAACGTTTTTCTAGAAGAGCTCCTGAACAGCGTGATAGACTGTATGAATCGGGAGGTTCACGTACGGTTCCGTGAGGAGCCTGGGGTGAAAGTCTCCTTGCTTACCCTACTGATTTTATAACCAGGAGACTGGATTGACAATGATTTGAACAGCATGCGGGCAACTTTCTTTTTGCTTATAGCTGTTTTAAAAACCTCGGCCATTCCTGATAACTGATTTATTCTTTCAAGAACCTATTTTATGATGACCTTGTTACGATAAAGTTGCCAATAATTTTGCCAGGTTATTCATTGTCATAGCAAATCCTTCTTTGAAACCCATTTCAATTAATTTCTCCATGCGGGCAAGGGATTCGTTGTAAATAGTAATACTGACTTTTGTTTTTCCGTTTTTTTGTTCGCTAAAAGTATAATCCCAATCAGAACCCTCCAATTCAGTGTTTTCATCTTTGTCAGCAAAAGCATTGAATATTTTGAAATTGGTTTTTGGCGTAATGGAAGTATATTTTTGAACTGACCAACGCTCTTGTCCATCCGGGCTTACCATTGCATAAAATCTTCTTCCACCAACTTCAAAATTCATATGTTTTGTTTTCGATAACCAGGGTTTAGGTGCCACCCATTGGTCAAGAATTTCTGCGTTGGTAAAAGCATCCCACACCAGCGAAAGGCCGGCATCAAATTCCCTGATCATGAATATCGTTTTCGTTGCTTTGTCAACAGTGAAATCAAATAGCAAATGGTTGTTTCCCGTGTCAGGGGATTTTACTTTGTTCAACATTTGTTCTTTTTTTTAATGGTGGATAATGCATTGTCAAGTTGATTAAATTGGGTTTCCGAAATCTTTCTGAATTGGTTTAACCATTTATCAATCTCTTTCATTTTTTGTATCTCAAGCGAATAGTAAATTTCCCTGCCTCGTTGTTCCTGTTTTACCAGTTCGCATTCAGTCAAAATTTTAATATGCTTTGAAACGGCCTGCCTGCTTGTATGGAAGTGTTCTGCAAGCGCATTAGGGGTCATTACCTGCACAGCAATCAGGCAGATAATTGCCCGTCTTGTTGGGTCTGCAATAGCTTGAAAAACGTCCCGCCTTATCTTCATAACTTATTTATTTGCAACTATATGGTTGCAAATATAAATGCAATTATTTGGTTGCGCAAATTATTTTCCAATCTTTTTTTAGATTGTAAAAACTTGGTAGGTTGGATAAAACTTTTTAATTACCGGTATTTTCACAGCCGAAAATTTTTTATTTAAGCTTCGGTTGATTGTTTTTAAATTATATGTTTTATTTTAGATTAAACTTATAGGCTGTCTAAAAACGATTTGCGAAATACCTTATAATAAAAGAAATAGTAATATAAAATATTTCATTATTATTTTTAGTTAAATCTTTATTTATTTTAA
>JACMPR010000303.1 GCA_014377385.1 Ferruginibacter sp.
CTTTAAGAAGTTGTCCAGAATATAATTTAATGCTTTCCCTATGTTTTTTCTTGCCACGAATTGAAGAATAAACACCGGTTATTCGTGAATTCGTGGCAAGAAACTGCTGATAAAATTTGCAGGACAATTTCTATAATCGTTTTTAAACAGCTTCTTAGAGATGGAAGATCACTGCTTAAATTGCTTACTGGTGCGTCAGTAGTGCGTTAAATGACGCACTACTGACGCTATTACACCGAACATTAATCGAGCCTGACTTCCTGACTTCCTGATGCAGATGCTGACATCACCCGGTTTTTTGCACTAAATTGAACCCTGTCCGTTCTTATGAGAAAAGTTATTTTTAGTCTGGTTATTGTAATTACCTCCCTGGGCGGCTTTGGTCAAAGAACTACAAGGATTGCAACATACCTGCTACCGGTAGAACCGAAACCGGAAAAAATACTAATCATTAAGATGCCTTTTGGCAAAGCGGATATCGTTGAAATATCAGGAGATACCGGGAAACTGGATGCTGCCGCAGATATTTTTATTGATGTTGTTTTTACAGATTATCCCTCCGCTGCTTCGCTGAAGCAATTGAATAAAAAAAGAGTTGCCGCATTTTTACAAAGATTTCCATTTTTAAAATTTAAACAGTTGGCCGGCATCAATTTGCTTCGCCAACTTGATGGAAGGGAGAAGGAGATAGCTGCAGGCATGTTTCACGGATTAGTTGTCAGGTACCGGCCCAGGCAGTCAACACAATCGATGAAGGAAGATATCGCAGACCTGGACAACCTCGTAACTGCCATGGAAACGGATTCAGTTTCAGTCGTGAAAACGGAAGCGGTGGAAATCCGGGATAGTATTATAAAGAAACTGAAATTGAAAAAGGGCCTACTAACGGATAAGAATAGCGGTCCTGTAAAATATGAGACAACCGCCTATGATATGTGCGTTACCGGGTATGTAGGGTATAAGCATCTGCCCGATGATTCTTCGATCAACATCTCTCCGCGACAGGCGCTCAAAAAAAAACTCATCAGTAAGGCTGCCTGTAAAGCCTATGACTGGACGCCCCTGGTAACCCTTTTTTTTCGCCGCATTGATAGCAATGCAAAAAAAAATGACAAGCCGGGGCTTAAAGATGTAACGGTGACTGATACCCTAAAAAAAATATATCCCGTCGTACTTCCTGATTCTACGCTTCTTAAAATTTTTGCAAGAACAAAGTGGAAAAATTTTACGGTGGTGGAAGATGTTACGGTAAGCATGTATCCTTATTCTGCGCAACTTTTGCTGTGGATCCGTTTACATGGTTTGGAAAGCATTACAAATAACTTTGTTTTTTTTAACGATGGAGATGAAAAGGCGGAGAATGAAAAAATAACCGGAAGTACCGGCGGCATCTACCCGGGAATTTGTACGTCATTCGGCCAGGTAAAAAAGCTAATCAAGGAAACCATGTCCAAAGGCAGCGGTGGCGACCGCCCCGAGTATGATATCGAAGCCCTGCTTGCCGGGGAAAGGGAATTCCCGGGGAATGATTTCCAGGTGCTGATTGCAGACAACCGGGCGCCCATAAAAGATAAAATCCTTTCCGGTAAACTTACCAGGCCCGTACGAATTATTTTATGCGGTGCAAATGACTATAATATTAATGTAGATTATTTGAACCTGGCAAGGCAAACGAAGGGTTCTATTCATTTAATAAACCAGGATATTTCTGCGCCGGCGTTATTGAAGGAGGGAGAAATATTGAACGTTGGACAGAAAATTTTTAAAGTTGAGAAGAACATTTTTATAGAAATTGAACATTCCGATAAGTAGGCTGTAACCAACACTTCATAGTTACTAAAATCGATGAATGAGCGCCAATTAAAATTTATTGATTCAAAAATTCTTACCTTCATTCAAATTTAAAATTCAATGGAATTATTAAGACAATATTGGTGGCTCATTATCGTGATCGCATCAATCCTTGGATGTTTCGTTACCATTAACCAGGGCTTCATCGGTGTGGTAACAATGTTTGGAAAATACCGCCGGATTCTACGCCCCGGGCTAAACTTTAAAATTCCTTTCCTTGAGCAGATATTTAAAAAAGTTAGTGTGCAAAACAGGTCTGTAGAATTGGAATTCCAGGCTGTTACTATTGACCAGGCGAATGTTTATTTTAAATCCATGCTGTTGTACTCCGTGCAAAATGAGCAGGAAGACACGATTCAAAAAGTAGCTTTTAAATTTATCAGCGATAAGGACCTGATGCAGGCTTTAATCCGCACCGTGGAAGGCAGTATCCGTGCTTTTGTATCCACAAAAAAGCAGGCAGAAGTTTTGAACGTCCGCCGCGATATTGTGGAAAATGTGAAAGAACAGGTTGATGTGGCACTTGAAGGTTGGGGCTATCACCTGCAGGATCTGCAAATCAATGATATCACTTTTGATGAAGCCATCATAACGAGTATGAGTAAGGTGGTAGCAAGTAATAACCTTAAAGCTGCGGCAGAAAATGAAGGCCAGGCTTTACTGATCACTAAAACCAAAGCTGCTGAAGCAGAAGGAAATGCCATAAAAATTGCGGCTGAAGCAGAAAGGCAGGCGGCACAACTTCGTGGACAGGGAGTAGCGCTTTTTCGCGAGGAGGTGGCAAAAGGTATGAGCCAGGCGGCTTCAGAAATGAAACAGGCGAATCTTGATACCAATGTAATATTGTTTAGTATGTGGGTAGAAGCGATCAAAAACTTTGCTGAATACGGAAAAGGAAATGTGATTTTCCTCGATGGCAGCAGCGATGGAATGGAAAAAACAATGCGCCAGATTATGGCGATGCAGCAACTCAAGGAAAATGGGATGTCCTGATTTTTTTGAAGGCATTTGCTTCTGACAGGTTATTATTAATCGGCCAGGTATATTACTCAAAAAAGTTTAGCCGTACACGTTATATAGCCTGGCTTTTGACGGATCGCATCAATATAAGATTAACAATTCCTTATGCAGCAATCCTGAATAAGTTTCGTTGTATTGCATAGTAGATACAAAGGCTCAAAACAACCGGTGAAATTATCAGAGCCGCTTAATTCAAAATTTTGTACACATGTTTGATATCCTGTTACAGGTAGATAGTGTAAGTACGGCCGCAGCGTCGGGAGTGAAAGTAGAATCTGTATGGGGCATGCTGAGTAAAGGTGGCCCGCTCATGATTCCACTGGGGATATTGTTTGCGCTGGTTGTTTTCTTTTTTATTGAGCGCCTGCTGGTGATCAATAAAGCGCAGAAAGTTGATGAGAATTTCATGCGTATTATCCGGGATAATATCAGCACCGGTAATGTGGCCGCGGCAAGAAACCTGAGTAAGAATACCAATACGCCGATGGCCCGGATGATCGACAAGGGCCTCCAGCGAATTGGTAAACCCATTGATGCCATTGAAAAAAGTATGGAAAATGTAGGTAAATTGGAAATGTATAAGATGGAGAAAAACCTCGGGATCATTTCGGTGATTGCCCGCATTGCACCCTTATTCGGCTTTGTTGGTACCATCGTTGGATTAGTGATATTATTAAAAGAATTTGCTACCATCAGTAATCCCTCCATCAGCCAGATCGCAGATGCGATGTACATAAAATTGATTACGTCGGCAAGTGGATTGATCATCGGTATGCTGGCTTTCCTGGCGTATAGCTATTTAGACACCCAGATAAACCGCACTGCCAATCAAATGGAATCGGCAAGCAGCGAATTCATTGATATTTTGCAGGAGCCAACCAGGTAGGAGAATAGAAAAAGTCAAAAAGGCTCAATAGTTTACAGGTTGCCCTACACAAACTCATATTTCACAACTCATTATATTCAATACTTTTCATGAGTTTAAGAAAAACGAAATTACGCGATGAACATTCTGAAGTAGACACCGGTCCGCTGAATGATATCCTGTTTATTCTCCTGATGTTTTTTTTAATGATATCTACTTTGGCGAATCCCAATGTTATTAAAATGAGCGTGCCCAAAGCTAAGAGTGATACAAAACAAAAGCAAAGCGTGGTGGTAAGTGTGGACAAGGATAAGAATATTTATGTCGGCTCGAAAAAAATAATTACTGATTCGCTGGAATCGGTTTTGCGTAAATATATCAATGAAGGCGACAGCATCAAGCCTGCTGTTGTGATCAATGCTGATTCTGTGGCGCAATGGGGCGAAATTGTAAGAGTAATGAAAGTAGCCAGGAAGTTGGGCGCCACCACTTCGGCCACCGTCACCGGTAACGAGTAACAATAACCATTCGTTGTTTACCGGAAATATCTTTTTTAATTACAGACCGGAATATCCCGCCATTGAATAATGCAGCTACTTTTCCTGCAAGCTTCCCGTGTGTTTCCAAAAATATCATTCCATTGTATTTTAAATGGTGAATACCGAAATCGACGATGCGTTCGTAGAAAATCAAGGGCTGTATATCATCAACAAATAAAGCCAGGTGGGGCTCATATTCCATAACATTTTTATCCATTGTTTTTTCTTCCGCTTTCGGAATGTAAGGCGGATTGCTTATGATGATATCATATTCGCCTAACGCCTTGTGATTTTCTTTTGATAAGAAATCCGTTTGTAAAAATCTTATGGCAGTTTTTTGTGCTACCGCATTTTCTTTTGCAATCACCAATGCTTCAGCGCTTACATCAATTGCTGTAACCGAAACATGCGGAACATTTTTTTTTATTGCTATAGCGATACAGCCACTTCCTGTTCCGATATCAATCAGTTGAATCTCACTTTTGTTTTTTAACGCATCGATCACAACATCTACCAGTTCTTCTGTTTCTGGCCTTGGGATCAATACCGCCGGCGATACCTTTAATTTTAATTTATAAAACCAGGCTTCGCCAATGATGTATTGGACAGGTTTATTTTTTTTTAATGCTGCCAGGTTTTCATTGATCAGGATTATTTGTTCTGTTGGTAAAACAGTATCCGGTGATTTAATCAAGGCAGACTTGTTGATGCCTGTTACACATTCAAAAATCATGGAAGTGATGGTAGCGGCTTCGTGCACACCATGGCTGGTGGATAATTCTTTAAAAAAAGATCTGTATAATTCATTTACCGTCATCATCGCAAACATAGTTTATTTTTCTATCCTTAATTTTGGAATGAATTTTAACAGCACGAAAAATTACTTTGTGATGTGGTGCAGAACCGAATAGAAAAAAGGATAATTTTTCAATCTTCTTTATTCAATCTTGCTGAAAAGACAGACGTTGATAAAATGAATGCCGGGATTTTAAAATGCACGCCTAATTTTGTTCTGTTGAGTATACATGAAACATATATGCAAAGGTGCCTGCAACTGGCAGCTTCAGGGGCAGGAGCAGTGGCACCTAATCCCATGGTAGGCGCTGTACTCGTTCACGATGACAGGATCATTGGCGAAGGATTTCACACGAAATATGGCGAAGCACATGCCGAAGTTAATTGCATAAATAGTGTGGCGGTTCAGGATCAGGAGCTGATAAAAGAAGGCATATTATATGTTTCGCTGGAGCCTTGTAATCATTACGGCAAAACGCCCGCATGCACCGACCTGATCATCCACAGTAAAATAAAAAAAGTAGTGGTCGCCTGCAAAGATCCTTTCGAAAAAGTAAATGGCTCGGGCATTGAGAAATTAAGGGCTAACGGGGTTGAAGTGATTATGCCTGTTTTAGAGAAAGACGCGATGTGGCTGAACAGGCGGTTCTTCACTTTTCATGAAAAAAAGCGCCCTTACATTATTTTAAAATGGGCGCAGAGTGATAATTTAAAAATGGCCGGCGAACACAGCACAGTCATAAAGATTAGCAATGAGATCACTGACAGGCTGGTGCACAAATGGCGTAGCGAGGAGGCGGGAATTATGGTTGGAACAAATACGGCCCTGACAGATGATCCTTCGCTCACCACCAGGTTATGGAAGGGCAATCATCCGGTAAGGGTAGTGGTTGATGCCGCGTTAAAACTTCCGGCATCATTAAACCTGCTTGATGATCGTTATCCCACCATTATCGTTAACACTTGCAAACGCGAAACCCTCGGCAGCAAACTCTTTTACAAATATGAGGCTATGGACGGGCTGCTTCCGGCAACTATGCAGGCGCTGCAGCAACAAAATCTCCTTTCTGTGATCATAGAGGGCGGTGGTAAACTACTAAGTTCATTCATCCGGAGCGGACTTTGGGATGAAGCCCGTATCATTACCAACAGGCAACTGTATATCAAGGATGGCATCAACGCACCAACGCTTGAAAACGAGATCCTGTTTAAAAAGGAGCTTATCCGGTCGGATGAGATTTGTTATTATAAAAGAAATTGAGCATAAAAACCGGGGTGTAATTAATGGATTATTACAACACAATCAATAAAACAGCGTCTGCAGAATTTAAAGACAGAGGCAGCAAGTTTATCGCTTATGCGTACCCGTTGCCAGATGCTGATTCTTTTAAAAAATACCTGCAGGTGCTCAAAAAAGAACATGCTAAAGCAGTGCATCATTGTTTTGCATACAGGTTGGGAATAACCGGTGATATTTTCAGGGTAAGTGATGACGGCGAGCCCTTTGGCACAGCCGGAAAACCGGTACTTGGACAAATAGACAGTAAAAAGCTTACCGACACAGCCGTCATTGTAGTGCGGTATTATGGCGGAACATTATTGGGAGTGCCCGGATTGATTAATGCCTACAAAACAGCAACCTCACTTGTTTTACAAATGATACCGGTTATCCAGAAACAAATAGAGTTGGCTTATTCCCTTGAATTTGATTACACCAGGATGAATGAAATTATGCAGGTTATTAAGCATTATAATTGTACGATTATAACGAGTGAAATACAATTATTCCCTGTTATTAAATTAGGTATCCCTCAAAGCAGGCTCGAAGAAGTGCTTTTCAAACTTAAAGAGCTTCGCAACGTGGAGGTAAAACGGTTATTGTGATTGCCCAAGAAAAAAATTGATTTTTAACATTATTGTTAACAATTTTCTATAATTTTAGCCTCCACATACTTGGAAATTTGAAATTATCGATATGAGAAAACTTTTACCAGCATTTGTTTTATTTATTGTAACAACAACTGCCAAAGCACAACAGCTTCATTTTACCAGCCAGTACCTGCAGCACAATGCCATGTACAATCCCGCTGCCGCAGGCATTTCCAACAAAAATATGGTGGGTGTATCCTACAGGAGCATGTGGTCCTCTTTTCCAGGTAACCCCAAGACCTTTATGGTATATGCAGATGCAGATCTCAAGAAATTAAACGCGGGTCTGGGTGGATATATTTATCGCGATGAGACTGGTCCAACCAGCCGCACAGGACTTCAACTTGCTTATTCTTACCATATAAAAAGCCGCAACGAAAAAAATAAATTCGGCATTGGGCTGGAATTAAGAGCATTGCAATATGCGATAGATAAATCCAAGCTCTCCGCTTCTTTAGGGAACGATCCCATCCTGGCAGGTTCAAAAAACAAAACGGCTATCGATGCAGGTTTTGGATTGTATTGGACCAACAGCAAACTAAGTGTTGGTGGTGCTGCGCAGCAACTGATTGGATCAAAGGTTGAATTTGCTAATATACCGGGTGCAAAAGAAAATGGCCGCCTGTATCGCCATTACAACTTTACTGCAAATTATAAATTACAAACGGGAGATGACATTTACGTGATCCCCAATTTCATGACAAGAATCGTTGAAAATTCCCCAACGGAATTCAATTTTGGGGTAAAAGTAGATTACCAGGAAAAATTATGGTGGGGATTGAACTGGCAGATCCGGCAGTTTTGGAGCCTGCAAGCCGGTTTCAAAATCCTTCAAAGAGTGAGTGCAACCTATTCCTATGATTATTACACCACTCCAATCAGCGTATTCTCAGCAGGTTCGGGTGCACATGAAATAGGTCTTCAGTTTGACCTGAAGAAAAAATAATTCAAAGCATCCCTGGTACAACTCTAATTTTTTTAAAATATAATATATGAACGTTGCTCTACTAAAAATCAATGATTTTAAATTGCCTTTTGAAACAATCTTCAAAAAGTGCTTTTTACTGGTGTTGCTGATGGCGGGTTTTAACATAACGAGCTTTGCCCAGCCATCCAACGACGATCCTTGTAACGCGATACCGATTACTCCAGATGTAGTTTGTAACTACCAGGTTTTTACCAATGTGGATGCAACTGCAACCGCAGGTGCACCTGCTCCGGGTTGCGCCAACTACCAGGGTGGGGACGTGTGGTTCCAGTTAGTGGTTCCTGCAGCATCGAACGGTAACCTGAAATTTGATACCCAGGCTGGCGGAATAACCGACCTTGGGATGGCCATTTATAGGGGATCATGCACTAACCTTCAGTTGATTCAATGTGACGATGACGGGGGAACCGGCCTGATGTCACAGATAACACTTACAAGCTTAACGGTTGGCTCCACTATTTGGGTAAGGTGCTGGGAATATGGCGGTAACGGAAATGGTACTTTCGGTATTTGCGTAAAATACCCTGGTCCTCCACCTGCTTATGATGAGCCTTGCACAGCAACTGCATTGCCCAATCCTACAACAACATGTTCTTATACTACGTTCACGGATGAGGGTGCTACAGCTTCCCCTAATGTGCCTGCTCCGGGTTGTGCAAACTATGTAGGAGGAGACGTTTGGTTCACTGTCACCGTTCCTGCCGGTGGTATTTTAAACTTCGACACACAGGCAGGGGAAGTGCTGGATGGGGGTATGGCTATTTATAGCGGTACCTGTACAGCTCTAACGCTTATTGCATGCGATGACAACAGTAGCCCTAACGGTCAGATGCCGCAGATCATTTCAGCGGGATTAACACCTGGAAGTACTATTTGGATCAGGATATGGTCAAATGTGCTCACTAATAATGTGGGTTCGTTCGGGCTGTGTGTATCTATACCGCCACCGCCACCAGCCAATGATGAGCCCTGCGCAGCAATTCCTTTAACGGCAACCAGTACCTGCAACTACGCCACTTATACAACTGCCAATGCAACAGGAACTACGGGTGTACCTGCGCCGGGTTGTGCGAATTATTCCGGCGGTGATGTTTGGTTTAAAGTCGTAATTCCATGTGATGGAAAAGTAATAATTGACACGCAAACAGGCGTGATGACAGATGGTGGTATGGCCGCTTATCGTGGTTCATGCGGCAATTTACAACTCATTCAATGTGATGATGATGGAAGTGCGAATGGCCTGATGCCACGCCTGAGTCTTACCAGTTTAACACCGGGAAGCACTATTTATATAAGGGTTTGGGAATTTGGAAATGATAACCCGGGAACTTTCGGAATTTGTGTGACCATTCCACCCCCCCCACCTCCGGGAACTTCTTGTTTTGGTGGACAGCCTTTCTGCTCAAGCAATACTTATACTTATAACAACAGCACAAATGTGCCATCTTTAGGGAGCCAGGGAATCTATGGTTGTCTTTTCACCACACCTAATCCTGCCTGGTATTATATGCAGTTACAAACAAGTGGTAGCCTGGATATTTTTATTCAGCAAAATGGCACCGGCGGCAACCCGCTTGATGTTGATTTTTGTTTGTGGGGACCGTTCCCAACCCTTGCCTCCAGTTGTGATAACCTGGCAGCGAGCAATATTGTTGACTGCAGCTATTCTGCCGCAGCTACAGAAACCGCCAACATCGCCAACGGACAAGCAGGCGAATTTTACATATTATTGATAACGAATTACTCTAATCAGCCAGGCTCGGTTACTTTTAACCAATCAGGCGGCACAGGTTCTACAAACTGTGATATTGTTTGCACGCTTACATCCGGGAATAGTGGACCTATTTGTCCCGGACAAACGGTAAACCTAACCGCCAGTACGATTGTTGGTGCTACTTATCAATGGAATGGTCCTAATTGTTTTAACCAGAATGCCTTATCCACACAGCAAAATCCGGCGGGTGTTCCTGTTCCGACTATTCCGGGTCAATACGTATTCTGGGTTACTGCAAGTTTCCCGGGAGGCAGCTCATGTACATCCTATGATACGGTAACAGTAATCGCCGGTCCCGCCTTTGGGTTGGATACCACCATTAATATTTGTGCCGGCAATTCCCAGAACCTTTATGCAGTGTTTGATACAACTGGTTTGACTACCGCATGGACTACTTTCCCCGCGGGAATTCCAGTGACAACCCCGGATTCTGTTACGGTAGGTGGTGTGTACCAGTTGGTGGGACTCACTACCAGCAACTGTTCAGATACGGTTTTGATAACCCTGGTGATCGATACGGTAACACTGAGCATCAACCCTGTTAATCCGGTCATTTGTCTTGGTCAATCTGTAACGCTAACGGCAACCAGTAACAGCGCAACCGTTTACAGCTGGTCTCCTGTTACCGGGCTGAGTAATCCAACAAATCCCGTAACAGTTGCGTCACCAATACAGGACAGTACGACCTATGTACTTACCGCATCATTAAATTCATGCAGCGTTCAGGATTCTGTAACGGTATATGTAGAGCATGCCACAACAGGCGCCGACACCTCTTTAATAATTTGTTCAGGTTCCACTTTTGATCTGACATCAATTTATAATACTACCGGTTTTACGACTTCCTGGACCATCCTTCCCGGCGGAGCAACAGTACCTACTCCGGCATCAGTTGGTGCTGCAGGCCTTTACCAGCTAATTGCTACTACACCGGGAGGTTGCACCGATACCGCAGTGGTAACCATTACAGTTGATGTAGTGAATGCAACAGTTACGTCAACC
>JACMPR010000304.1 GCA_014377385.1 Ferruginibacter sp.
GGGAATAATCAGGAAAAATAGTGATTGAATTGATGGTATAGGGATAACGGGCGTCTTCGGGAGCAGATTTCTTTACATTTAACAGAAGGTTTACTCTTCGGTTACCAATTGTTGTATCGGCGTATGCCATCAGGTAATCGGGGTTGAAAAAGTAATAGCCCTGGGTTTTAAGAAAAAGATCAAGCCGTTCTCTTTCTGCCGTAATATTGCTAAGCGTGTATGGGTCACCGGTCTTTAATAAACCACGCTTTTGGAAATCAAGCTCAAGCAGTTTAATCAGTGACGTACTGTCCCTTACCCATTCAATAGTATCCAATATATATCGTGGCTGAACCTGTGCGTAATAGTTTGCTTTTGTAAAATACTGGCCTGTATGAAATGTGTCGCCCTGCACAGTTGTTTTAAAATATCCCAGGTTGGTCATTAAAGATTCCATATTCTCTGCGGCAGATTTAGGGTTGACACGGCTTCCAAAAACCGGGGGCTCGGCAAGTTTGCTTCTTAAAAAAGCTTTTAATCCTGTTTCTCTTTTTGGTTCGCCGATAACGTACCACCACCAAACTTTATAGGGCTGGCCAAACAAGAATTTGTTTTTGGTTGGCTTTGCCGCGAGTTTAATCGTTTTCTTTAATGACTTTGCTTTCTCCTTCGTCTCCGGATGTTTTGTTATGTGAATAACCGAACCTTTATAGATTGTTTCCCCTTTTGGAATAAAGCGCCTTACACTGCATGATGGTGCAATAAAAATTAATAAAATCATTGATGTAATGAATATCCTCATTTACTTTTCCTTTTTGTCCTCCTGAATAATTCATTAAACTTTTCGTAATCCATAGTCAATACAAAAGCCAGCCCTGTTTCCACAACATATCCATCCACAGTTACTTCAAATTGATTTTTAGTGTACGCTCTTAAAAGGTATTTTCCGTCCCTGGTAAGTTTATAGGATACTTTTATGTCCGGCTTAAAACCTGTGTTGGAACCCGCAGCTTTAGCGGCAGCATCTTGTCCTTCAATGCCAAAATTTTGCCCAACACTTACCGTAATCCTGTCGTTTGCAAAATTCTTACTTACCGCAATATTCAGATCCGTTCTCTGGGCATTACCGCCATTAGAATAATCGTTGTAAGAATTTAAGTTAAGGTCAATATCAATTCCTTTAAATATATCGCCGGCAATCTGGTTAAGAGCAGATGATAAAAACTGGCTGACACTCTGCCGTGCCAGGGTAGAAAAATCACCACCATTACCTTTGAAGAAGTCACTGCTTTGTTCAGGAATGAACCTTCCGAATAACAGCAATGAAAAAACCTGCTTGTTGATTGACGCAGGATCGGATCTTATCTGTTGTAGTTTATTTTCAATCGTAGTTCTGAGATCGGCACTTATTGCGCTATTATTTTCTTCAGGTAATGCCACATCAAAGGTGATATCTGGTTTACTTAGTTGCCCGGATAATTTAAGGATAACCTTGAATGGAATTTTTTGATTGAATGAGTTTGCAAGCCCGGAGCTTACATCTCCCACCTCATTACTTAAAAGGGCACTGGAACTGGTTGTGGCTATATAAACAGCCGTGATGTTTACGTTTGCATTTAAGGGCGGCCCGGCAAAAGTAATCGTACTTCCTTTTTGCAGGTCAAATTTCCTTTCCAGGAATTGGTAGTGAAGCTCATAAAAACCTCTGTCCAGTTCGTAGGTCCCGGCCAGAACGATGTTGCCGCCCGGATCAACACCGGCATTCAGGTTTGCGTCACCCTGCACTTGTATCTCATCGCCTGTTGAAGGATCGAGCAATATGGACAGGGAAGCTTCTTTTGGAACGCCGATGTTCAGATTATAATTCAGAAATTGCCCAAAAGAAACCGCCGGTTTTTTCTCCGCTTCAAAACCAATCACGGGTGGATTGATATCAAATGTATCCCGATCAATAAACCGCACAATTGTTTTACCATCATTTTTTTCATAGCCAGGTTCCGGCAACACGATCGTAAGGTCGCTTTTATTATTCAGTAATATATCTCCTTCTATTTTAGGCTTTGTGCCCGTACCCGTAACCGATACATTTACATCCGCTGCACCATACCCATATACCTCGCTGTTTACTGCTTTCCTGGCATTTACAAACACAAAATCATTGGTATTGATATCCACATTCAGGCGGATGTCTTCTTTTGAAACGAATGAAACAGCCCCGTCTATTGTCATTGGATGATTCAATGAATCCCGTATGGTAAAGGCTGGAAATTTTATGTCGGGATATTCAAATACGATCTGCTGTTTGTCAATTTTATAAGGTGCTCCAAGTTGCGAAAGCGTGAACATCGTCGTGTCGAAATTAAGCTGTCCACTCCATCGCGGATCGGCAAATTTTCCATTAGCTTTTATCTCGCCGGTAATATTTCCCGAAGTATTTCTTAATGCGCCTTCGGATATGGCTTCAATCGTTTGTAAATTTAATTTGTTTAGTGCTATCACTGCATCAAATTCCTTTTCTGTTCCATTAATATAATAGTTGCCCTGGCCGGTGATTTCATTTCCATTACCGGTAAGAGCGAGCTTGGTAGAGATAATATCTTCAGATTCTTTATCAGCTGATACGGTCAGATTTCCAAGAGAATGCTGCATAAATTCCAGGCCAGTTATGGATGCCGTTCCTGTGAAGCCCGGCACCGGGTTCTGTAGATTGCTTACATTTCCTTTGATGTCCAAGATACCCCCGACGAAAAGAGTATCCTGGTTGATAAGTGAGGTGATGCTTTTAAGATTAAATTTATTCACGTTGATGTCGATGGGACTATTTTCAACCAATTGCTGGCTCCTGATAGAGATAGATGATGTATCATTCTTTAGCAATACATTGTTAACAATGATGCCGGTTGCTGAATAACTAAGGTAATTGTCGGGTGCAACTTTCCATTTTTCATGATTCAGCAGCAATGTATCTTTCATCCGAAACGAATAAGTTTTACCAGAAACGGCTGCGGTACCGCTAATGGCAAACCAGTCGCGGCGTGCCTTGTCTTCAGTACGTGCCGATAAAGATATACTGTCGTTGGCCGCAGCGCCTTTAATCGAAGTTGCATAAAGCGTATTCCCGGAAGTTTTTAAAGTGTCGAATTTTACCTCGTAATTTATTTTGCCATTCCGTGAATTAATATCAATGGCTGCATTGCCAATGGAGTTCGTTGCATAAACAATTCGCGGCATCGCTGCATTAAAATTAAGCGCACTGTCTGTATCTGCAGATTTATAAGTTCCTTTAAAGCTGATATCTTCATAAAATGCCAAACCAGGTACAAGATCAGTAATAAAGGGTTTATATTTTATTGTACCATTGAAACCAAGTTGCTGGTCAGGAATAGAAACAGTAGAGGGCTGATAGCCTGGAATCTTGTAATAATTATTGACGTATCGTTGTAAGGAAATGCCCAGCTTATTATAATCAAAAGCACCTCCCGCATACACTTCCGCAAAAGGTGCTTTCAAAATAATGGAGTCAATACCGGCCGATGAGCTGCCTGTAATTGAAACAGAATCAAACCTGTAAAAATTACTGCGGGATTGCACGCGAATGCTGTCCAGCAACAAGCTGGCATCAAGATTACGGGGTTGTAAGTTCTGTGAATGTATGTTCGCAGTTAACGAAAGATTTAAGGTGTCTGCATATAAGTTGAGTTGTTTCAACTGAGCAGTATCAACCCTTATCAAACCCTCGACGGTAGGATATTCGCCTTTTACATTTGCGGTTAGATCAAAATTTAATTTAAGCGCAGGATCATTTATATTTCCGCTGCTTACAATATTCCCATTATCAAGCTTTGCGTTGATGCGGGTATTTTTATAATGGTATTTATTATAATCAACGGAAGCAATGTCTGCGAGAATGGAAGAACGCATGGTTTTATAATCGAACCCCGTTCCTTTTGCAGAAAAAGTACCGGCAATATTTCCAAGTACCGAATCTTGTTTTAATAGCGTACCCATGGCAAAGCCGGGTGTAGACAGCACAAGATCATAAGTTGCAGCCTTACTATTCTTAATATTTTTCACATAACCTTTCACAGATAAAGCTCCGTAGCTACTGTTGATACGTAAGTCGGTATTAATATTTTCAGTATTGCCCGTTAGTTTTCCCGCTGCAGACATTTTTTGAGGAAGTGAAATACTCTCCAGCGCTGCCGGGGGCAAAAACCCTTCGACCAATTTTTTATCCAGTGAAAGTTGTGATACGGTGGCATCATACTTCAACCTTGCCGGGTCACTTATGTTTTTAAGATTTACCTTACCTGCAAAAGCAAAATCTTTCGCATTGGTTTTAAAGTCGGCAACAATATCATTTTTATTCCCAACAAAATGACCGCTCAAATTAAATACATCCGGCAATTTTTGTAACGAGGCGAGGTTTTCCTTTGGTACAAATTTTATAAAATCCCTTTTTAAAAAATTACTTTTAAGAATATGCAGGTCAAAAGCAAACTTGTTGGTATCTGTAATATTATACAGCGTTCCCCTTGCATCCAGCCTGCTACCTGAAAGACCGCTAACCTGGAAATAAGGCAGATCAAGGCGCTGTAAGTTTCCACGAAGTTCTGTATTCACGTTAAGGTATTGATTAGCAAAGCCACCCAAAGATTTCTTAAGCGCAGGCACCAATAAAAAAAGATCATTGAATGCAATAACGGATTTGGTTAGTGCCACTTGTACTGTACTATTTTGAGGCGTAATCGTAATGGCCTTGAGACTGTCATACGAAATGGCGATCGATCTCTGTAAAATTGTATTGGGTGTTTTTATGTAAAGATCTTTTACCTGCAATTTTTTGTCTGTAAAAAGCAGGTTCAGGTGTGTGGTATCCAGTTTAAAACCACTGGTATCAGAAAATGCCAACTGGGCGATGATTCCTGCAGTTGTATCTTTTGAAAAACGAAAGCCATTGATGAAGGCGTTTAGATTTTTAACATTCAGGTGTGCATAGTCCAATCCTGCTGTTGCTGGTTTATTGTTGTCATCATATCTGATATCGCTGTAGCTTATTCTGAGGTTGCGGGCACCAAAGAACCAGGGCATACCTGCAGAAGAGGCAATGGTGTCCTTTTTTATTTCAGTTGCACTTGTTTTTGGTGAGGAGAAAACGATCCGGGTACTGTCTATGAAAAGATCATCAGTTGTGCCGGTAGTTGTACCGATATTGAATAAACTGTTGGTGCTTGCGATATGTGTTACATTATTTGCATAGTACATGCCCGATACTTTATTATCAAGCAATACATTCACATTGCGGAGATCTAATTTTTTTGCAGTAATAATAAGGGGGTAAGAAACCTGTCGCACGGTATCAATTGCAACGGGCTCGGAGATCACCTGTTGTTTAGTGGTGGTCATAAAATAATCCACGCCATTTGCATAAATTTCTTGTATATGGAATTGCAGCCTGTCAGGTTGAAATTTATCCATCTTAAGATCAAGCTTTTTTATTCCGGCATAAAATACATTCCCTGCATACAGGTCCTTAAAATTTAATGCTACGGCATCTAACACCAGGTGGCGCATTGTAAGTTTCAGTTCGGAGGTGTCCTTATTTGTTGTAGAAGGATTATTTCCCGAAAATGCATCAATTAAAAACTGGTAGTTAAAAACAGAATCCTTTTCCTTCCTGTTTATGTTGATGGAAATATTGTGCAGCAGAATCTTTTCAATATCGGTATTCCCCTGTAGTAATTTTAATAAGTGTAGGTCAACCCGGACTTCACCGCCAAAAAGTAAAGTGTCTCTGTGTTGATCCTCAAGGTAAATATTTTTTATTTCTAACCATTCGGGTAAGGAATAATCAACGAAACCTATTCGGACATTTGTTTTTAATTTCTTGTGAAGATAATTCTGCACCTGGTCACGAACCATTCTTTTCCCCACGGGCAGGTTTATAAACACCAAAAAAACGACCACCAGTGATAAAATAAGCACGAACAACCACAAAAAAATGCGGCCGGCTTTTTTTAAAATTTTTCTGCCTGTAGTCATTAAAAACTTAATATTTATTACGGCTGCTTTATAAAGGAAGCTGTTGTTATTTTCCCCTTATAAAGCAATATTGTGCCCCGTTTGAAGGCCATTAGATTCTGCCATTTTGATATCAGTAAAGATACAGCTAAGCATTTAGCGTGGAAAATATTCCCCATAAGAATTTTGTAGCTTTTTAAGACAGGAAGCAATATTGGTAGCAGGTCCCAATATACCCTTAAAAAGGGCGGGCTGTTTTTTGATTATGGCAAGCGCATTTTGAATGGAAAAATCGCCCGGCTTTAATCCTTTTTTTACATCCTTCCATTGAAGCGGCATAGAAACGCTGGCAGCTTTTACCGGCCGTACACTGTAAACAGAGCAAATAGTTTGGCTCCTGCGATTTTGAAGACAATCGAGGTATATCTTTTTATTACCACGTTTTTGTAAATTTCTTTCCATCGTTGTAAAGGCTGGGAGTTGATGGTTAACGATCATGCATAGCAGCTGCGCAAAATTCTTCACTTCGTCATAATTATACTTTTTTGCCATAGGAACATAAACGTGCAAACCGGATGCACCGGATGTTTTACAAAAGCATTTTGCACCGCAATTGTCGAATACTTTTTTAAACCTGTTAGCAACTTCGATCACCTGGTCAAATGTATTTTTTTCAGACGGATCAATGTCGATAATTAAATAATCAGGATTGTCAGGTTTCTTAGAAGTTGAATGCCAGGGATTCAATTCGATACACCCAAGATTATTCAGGTAAGCCAATGTTGCTTTATCATTACAGATGATATAGTCAATTTCTTTATTGGTAGATTCAGAATGAACTTTAAATGTTTTTACAAACGAAGGCGCTTCTTCTCCGGCATCTTTGTGAAAAAAGCCATCGTCCTTAATCCCGTTTGGATTTCTTTTTAATGATTGTGGCCTGTCTTTTAAGAAGGGTAAAATATAAGGGGCAATGGATTGATAATAATCAATCAGCATTCCTTTGCTGATGCCTTCAGCAGGCCAGTATAATTTTGAACGATTGGTTATTTTTACGGTTGTGTTGCCGATCTTAATATCGTTATCATCGTCTTCGTCCGTCCGTTGGGCATCTCCTGATATCCTGGTCGGTTTTTTTACGGGTTTTATATTTTTCATTGCAATTTCTTTTATCGTTTTATCATCACGTAAGCGTACAAAAACCGGGTGTCTTAATTTATCATCATTCGTCCATTCTGTGAACTTCACTTCGGCTATCAGTACAGGCTTTACCCAGGTTACAGGAGCATTTTCTATAATTTTTTCGTTAAACGGTGATTCGGCTTGTATCAAGGGCTGAAGCATTTTGTAGATACCTGCAAGGGTTTTATCTGTAAATCCTGTTCCTGCATGTCCTACATGCTTCCATATTTTTCCATCTTTTATCGCCAGCACCAACGATCCAAAATATTTGCGGGAGCCGGTCGGTTTTGTGTACCCTGCAATAACCACCTCTGCGGATGTATGATTTTTGATCTTAAGCCATTCATTGGTGCGGCGGCCAGGGTAATAATGACTATCCGCTTTCTTGGCCATAATGCCCTCCAAATTTTTCCTGCTGGCAATATCAAAAAAAGAGATTCCTTCGCCGACAACATGATCGGAAAACTTTATCACGGGATCATTTCCAATTAATTGTTTCAGTAATTTTTTTCGCTCAATCAGCGGTTGCTGCTCCAGTGAATGTCCGTTCAGTTGCAAAAGATCGAATACATAATACTGGAGTGGAAAATCAGTATTGTCTTCATAATGTTGAATTTTTTGAAAATCGGGATAACCCTCTTCATTGAGAACAACTATTTCTCCATCCAGGACTGCCTTGTGATTTATTTTTTTTAAGGCATTTACAAGCACCGGGTAATCATTCAAAAAACTGTTGCCATTGCGGGAGTAGAGCGCGATTTCTTTTTTACTGAGATCCGCTATTGCACGATAGCCATCCCATTTTATTTCATACAGCCAGTCTTTATCATCAAATGCTGTGGCTGTTTCTTTAGCAAGCATAGGCATTATAAAATCGGAAAGTTTACGTGCAGGTTTTATTGTTTTTTGACTGGCTTTTTTTTTAAAGGCTTCTTATTTTCTGCCAGCCACTTATTTATCGGGGAGTTTTTCAGCGTTTCCTCTTCGCTATCATAAGGTTGATCTACTGCATATTTATCGCGGTGTTTAATCAGCAACCATTCATTACCTTTCTCAGCATTTTTCAATTTTACCAGTGCGAAATCTCCTTTCAGTTTTTTTCCTTTTAAGGAAAATTTAAGGTTGCCGGTTTTTAAAGCAGTCTTTAATTTTTTAGCATCTATTGGTTTTCCATGCTCATCAATACCATGATAGCTTCCCTTATCCCATATTTCTACAATACCGGCACCATAGCCTGAGGGTATTACGCCCTTAAAATCCTTATAATCATATGGATGGTCTTCTACCATCATAGCCAGGCGCTTATCTGCCGGATTTAATGATGGTCCCCTGGGCACCGCCCAACTTTTTAATACTCCTCCCATTTCTAACCTAAAATCGTAGTGCAGGTGTGAGGCTTTATGCCGTTGAACCACAAATGAAAAGGAATCCGGGAATGTGCTTTTGCCAGCCTGTGGTTCAGGCGTAGATGTAAAATTGCGTTTCTCTTTATATTTTGCAAGGCTCATCAGGAAGCTTTTTTCTTTTTAGAATCCAGGCTGGCTTTCAATTGTTCCATCAGGTCCTGTGTTTTACTGTGAACTACTTTCATGTGTGGTGCAGGAACGGCTTTCCCCTTTGCTTTTGCCTTAATAAATTTCATCAGCTGCGCCGAATACGTATCCTTGTATTTTTCAATGTTAAATGCCCCGCTTAACTGGTTGATAAGAGTGATCGCCATTTTCAATTCCGCCGCCTTAATAGTAGATTTTTTCGGCAGTTCAAGTTCGGCAGTGGGCCTTATTTCTTCAGCAAAACGGATGCGGTTCAAAATTATAACATCATCCTGCGCACGTAAAATAGCGAGATTCTCCCTGTTGCGCATCACAAAACTGGCGATACCGACTTTCTTTGTTTTTATAAGAGCCTCTCTCAGCAAGGCATAGGGGCGGGATCCTGATTTATCGGGCTGAAGATAATAAGGTGTTTCGTAATAGGCACTATTGATTTCATCTGCATTCACAAAATCACTTATTTCGATAAGTTTTGTTTTGACCGCATTTGCTTTTTCGAAGTCCTTATCATCTAATAAAACATACTTATCATTAATCATGAAGCCTTTTACAATGTTCTCCCACTTAACTTCTTTGCCGGTTTTTTCATTTACCCGCATAAAGCGGATATGAGAATGGTCTTTTTTATCCAACATATCCAGATCAAGGTTGCTTGATTCTGTAGCACTGAATAATTTTACCGGGATGTTTACGAGCCCGAAGCCAATGGCTCCTGTCCACAATGGTTTCATAATAATCTTTTATGCCGCATACCTTATCTGGCATTCAGCCTTTGTTACAATGTCATTAAACAAAGATTCTCCTTCAAAACTTTCATTTTTATCTTAATTCGCTTCCAGTATTTTCATGATTATTTTCTCGTCAGCGGTAAGCCCCGATTTATTATCGTCGGTTTCGATGGCATCAAGTTGTTTAAAATACTTTTCTATATCCTTGCTTTCGTACAAGGAAATAATCAGCGGATTTACATAGTATTTTTTACAAACTGTTCTCGTGTTGCCTAGTTGAGAAGCAACCTTATCCAATGCTTCCAAAATATTTTTCTTTACAGCAGTTTCAGTTTCCGGCATCCCAATCTCTTTAAAAGCAAGGAATGCATTTACCGTGCCCGCCCATGTACGAAAATCCTTGGCTGTAAAATCTTCACCGCAAATATTCTTTAAATAATCATTTACCATTCCTGAATCTATGGAATGCCGTTTGCCGGTTTCATCATAATACTGGAATAATTCTTTCCCCGGAATATCTTTTGACTTTTGAACTACCGATGCCAGTTTTTTATTCTTTAGACTAATATCATGTTGAATGCCTTTTTTCCCGCGGAATGAAAACTTAAGGTTTACGCCGTCAATCTTAACATGAGTGTCCTTTAATGTTGTCAGACCAAAAGAACCGTATAATTTCTCATACACGTTGTTACCAACTCTTATGTTAGTTCTTTCCATCAGGCTTACTACGGTTGCCAGGATCTTTTCTTTTGGCAGCCCCTCTAACAAAAGATCTTTTTCCAGCTGCAGTCTTACAACTGGCAGCAATTTCCCAAACCGCTGCATTCTATAAAATTTCGTATGGTTCCTCAACGCGTTCCAGGAGGGGTGATAACGGTATTGTTTTCTCTTCTTAACATCCAGTCCGGTGGCCTGCAGGTGCCCATTGTGCAAGGCGCAGATCCATACATTTTCCCAGGCCGGCGGCAGCACCAGTTTTTTAATACGCTGCAATTCCATTTCATTTGTCAGTCTTTTATTCTGCATTATGTAGCTGAAACTGGTACCTTTTTTTTGCCTTACAATTCCGGGAAGGCTGTCTGATACATATACCAGGTCAATCGCCTCAGCCGTTTTAACGGGATCATGTATGATTTTTTTGATTTGCGATTTTGAAATATTTTCCAGTACATCAACAGTTTCTGCCATGTTCTATTTATTTATAGATAAATAATTCCCATCGAAAAAAGATATAGAAAGTATTATGCCTATCTGCAAAATTTTCTAAACTTTATTTGAGCGGGATTGTACGTAAAGTGTGCCTGAGAAGCAGCAGCTACAGCAGAGTAAAACCATTTCTAATTCTGGTTTAATTGCCTGGCTTCAGCGCAAATTACTCCCACACGATCGATCTAACGGTGCCAGCTATGTTAAAAAAGTAAGAACTATCACCTGTTTTAATCCGCAGCATGAGGAATTTGTTCTACAAAAATCCATGTTATACCATTAAAACGTATTTAAGTGGATTTGGTACATACTTTGAAATTTAGTCAAAAGATAACACCTCCTAAAATAAGCTATATGCAGTTAAATTATGATCGTGAAAAGCTTCTCTTCTTAAAAGATAAGATACAAGCAATCAAATTTGCAATTTTCAGGGCTGATATAAATTCTGTTTTGCAACTACCTAATAACATCATTCAAACACTTAAAGTGGAAGACAATGGAACAATCTGGTTTCTAACTTCCTGCAGCGGAGATCACGCAAAAACGATTGACAGGTCATTTTATGCATATCTGGATTTCTACAAAAAAGGAACAGATTGTCGGTTACAAATTAGCGGAACCGCAACTGTTGTTGAAGATGACAATGATACCTTTATTACCATGAGCAATTATTCCAAAAAATTAACCGGTAGGCTCGTACTGGTAAAAATGAGTATTCAACAGGCAGAATATTTTGAAAATAAGATGGAACCAGCAGGTTCCTTAAAAGATAAGTTTGTATTCGCTTTCAACCAGCTTTTCTTATCAAACCCTCACCGGGTGTATAACTTCTCTTAACAACCCCCATATATACAGAACGGATCTAAGAATCAATAGCTTGATAGCAAGGCAAAACGTGATATAAAACCTTCCCCTTAAAGGAAGGTTTTTATAATTTCAGTTCTCAAACTACCGTAGAAGGCAAATTTTAAGATAAAAGAACCGAACATCCCTGATTATGCCGATGGCATCATTTTGCCTTTGCTTTAAATTTTTCAATTGCATTTCTTGAGAAAGAACTTAAGATCAATTTACCGCTTATTGCAGCTCTTTCCACCAGCAAGGTATCCCAATGCTCAGTTCCTTTCCACGTAACTTTTTTCAATTCTTCCATAGCAAGCGGACTGGAATGAGCCAGGCTGTGTGCCAGGCGGCTTACAGATTCATCCATACTTTCCATATCGGGGTGTACCTCCGCAAACAAGCCCTTTTTCTTCGCCCATTCGCTGTTGCGCCACATTTCAGCATCAATAGCAAGCGCACTGAATGCTGCAACGCCTATCTTTCTCTCTACAGCCGGACCAACTACAAATGGACCAATACCGATGGCCAGTTCGCTTAACTTTACTTCTGCTTTTTCTATAGCAATGGCATAATCTGCCGCTGCCGCAAGGCCCACTCCGCCACCTACACATTTTCCCTGTACCCTGACTATGATGAATTTCGGGCATTTACGCATTGCATTGATCACCTGCGCAAAGCCATTAAAAAAATGCAAGCCTTCCTTTTCTGTTTTTATCTGTAACAATTCATCAAAAGAAGCGCCGGCGCAAAAAGCCCTGTCACCCGCACTCTTTAATACAATCACTTTGGTTTCTGAATGCGTACCTGCAAAATGGATTTCTTTTGCCATTTCTTCCAGTATTTTTCCCGGTAAAGAATTGCTTTGCGGATGAAAAAATTCAATCGTTGTAATGCCA
>JACMPR010000305.1 GCA_014377385.1 Ferruginibacter sp.
CCACCATCTGTATCGTCCTGGATGGTAAAGGGAGGGGTAGCTGATTTATTCAGTATTTTAAATGTCGTAACCAATAGCTCAATATCACCGGTTGCGATGTTGGCATTCTTATTACTGCGCTCGTTAACGGTACCGGTTACCTGTAATACAAATTCACGTCCCAGTGGATTGGTATCAAGCTCTGCATTCAGGTTTTCCGAAAAGAGCAATTGCGTAATACCGTACCTGTCCCGCAGGTCGACAAAAGTAATGGAACCGAATTTACGAACGGTTTGTACCCATCCGGCAAGGGTAACAACGCTATCTTTATCGGCTAATCTTAGTTGACCGCAGGTGTGTGTACGAAACATTTTAATGACAATTGAGGCGCAAAGATAAGTGGTGCAGCTTTTATCCGCTAATTGACATCTTATTATTTTAAATAATGCATTGTAGATGCTCAACTATAAAGATCCTTATGAAGAAAATTTTTGGCTTGATATTGTTAACTGTCCCTATTTTTTGCATGGCGCAGGCAGGTCTTAGGAAAGCAAGAGTCAAAAGCTGGCAGACCTTTGTATATCGGATCAATACTGTAGATGCTGAACAGTTTGTGCGATGGGATTCAATTCCGGTGAGCAGGTTTGCAGATTGGGAACCTTTTTTTGTTTTGGATTCAAATAATGCTAATGAAGATAAGCTTCCGATTGGTATGTATATTTTGCTCAGTGTGACAGACAACTATGTGCACGCGTATATCAAAAATGTATCTGATTTACAAATAATCACGATCAATAACAGGCATCAACTTCAGCTGGAGATAAGAGATGCAGCCGGAAATACTATACCTGGTTGTGATGTATATGTAAACGAAAGAAAAATAAGTATTAATTCAAACTCCAGTACTTATTGGGTAAAGCAAAAGGAACTAGATGGAGCCATGCTAAAAGTATGTGCGCCCAATGACACTTTATACAATGAGATTACTACTGATTTTGAATTGCGTAGGAGTTTGAAAGATCAAATGAGGCAAAATTTTAAGTTTACAGAAACTTACAGGATACTTAGCTGGCTGCCGTCAAAATTTATGTCTTTATTTGGCAAGAAGAAAAAGCATTATTCTATAGATGCAACCGGCTATATAATTTTCAATCAACCCAAATTTAAACCACTTGATACGGTTAAGTTCAAAGGATATGTAGTAGACAGGAGATGGAGGCAGTATAAAAAAAGCATCGCTGTTCATCTCAATTACTATAACAAGGGCAAGTATTATGACCAGGTGTTGGAAGTAATAAAACCTGTCAGTCCTGGAGCTTATGTAGGTCAATTCATCATAAGTGACACACTCCTGTTGGACATAAACTATGACCTTACTTTTAAAACAGGATCTGGCAAAAAAATAATAGCCAATAAATTCAGAATGGAAGATTATCTCCTGGATCAGATTGGTTCTTATAATTTTCGCACGGTAAAGAAAACTTATTTTAGAAATGATAGCCTTGTTTTTTATGCTTCTGCAAAAGATGCCAATGGTTTGTTCCTGCTTGACGCTAAGGCCACTCTTTTGATCACAACGAATAGTATTGGTAAAATATATCAGGATACATTATTTATACCAGACACTTTATATAAAGCAGAATTAGAAATGTCTTCAATCAATGAAACGAAATTCATTGTGCCTGCTTACAAATTGCCAAAAGCAGACTTGAACCTCAGGGCAAGGGTGGTTTTTAGAAATTCCAACAATGAGTTAAAGGAAAGAGGAGAAGATCTGGATTATGACTATACAGCAAGAGCCATCATTGCAAAGCAGGAAGCTGATAGCCTTCATGTTGTATACCTGGAAAATGGAAACATAGCGGTAGCTGAAGGATTTATGACGATGAAAGAAGATAACTACGCGCCTGTAAAATTTCCATTAAACATAAAAATAAATCCGCTTATAAAAAAATACGATTTTTATAAAATTGAAGGGGTGGACACGATTCATAGTGACATCAGCGTTAGTAACAGTTACAGACCTTTTTTCTCAAGAATAAGTACACTGGATACGCTTGGTTTTATTTTAAATAATCCATATAAAATCCCAATATTTTATACTGTTTTTGATAATAAAAAAGTAATTGCCAGCGGTAGATCTTCTGAAGAAAATATAAGCTGGAGTACGATAATGAAGGTCCGGAGGCAATCTTACAAGGTGTCCTGGCAATATTATTGGGCCGGGAGAGAAAATTACGAATCTTCTACAATTGGACTGCTATATAAATTACTTTCTATAAAGATAATTGCGGATGAAAATGTTTATCCGGGGCAAAAGGATTCTATTGGTATTCATATTGCGGACTATAAGGGAAATCCTGCTTCAAACGTAAATCTGACTGCCGTTAGTTACAATAACCAGTTTAAAAATATTGTGGTGAAAGAGCCGCCTTATCTTGCAAAGTACAAAGGGGGGCGGTTTATTGAAAGGGAGGAATTTAATACTGAAGCGTGGGATTTTGGAGAAAAAAAATACCTGTTGGGGAAAAATAAAGAATGGATCAACAAATTTCACCTGGATACAATGGTCTATTACCAAATGTTATTCCCTGCCCGGAAATATTATGATGCAGTAACTTCTATAGAAAGTTTCATTCCACAGGTATCTGTTAATATTGTGGACAATGGTGTTCCACAACAGATTTATTTATTGTATATAAACAGGCAGCTCGTTTATTACAATGGGGTAACTGATCCCGGTGAATATGCTTTCCAGGTGTATCCCGGCATGGCACAAATAGCCATCAGAACCCTCGACAGGTATATTGAATTGGATAGTATTTATATTCAACCTAATTATAAGCATGATCTGAGTTTCGACCTCAATGACCTGCCGATGCCCAATAGCATAATCACAGCTGAAAAGTATTGGAGCAATGCTGAAATAAATCTTTTAGAAAACAGCATGTGGCAAATGAAAAATAATCCGCTAAATAATCGGTCGTATATATGGCAAGATTCAAAAGTGCTCAAGCTCGCAAGTGATCTTGATCACATCGTTGGGCCATTCAAAAAGGGAGAGATGCAATTTTTTAATCCCGGTTATTTTGACATCAATTTTAATTTTGAAGCTGGTTACCAATATGATCTTTCCAGGCAAATTATACGACTTGAAAAAAAGGCCCTGTTTTCAAAAAAAAATCAAAAAAATTGGCTGCCAGTTTTTGAAACTACTTTTTTAAAGTATGGAGATACGATACTTCCTCCTCCCACTGTAGTATACCCGCTACCCAGGAGAAAATCATTTCTTTTACAAGATTTAAATGCACAGAATTATTGGTATGGTTCAAGAATAGCGGGCACCGGTGTTATACAATTTGATTATAAAAAGGACTCCGTCTTGCAATACATTATTGTACATGAGCAGGATAGTAATACATCGTTGGTACTTATTCCTGCAAGAGTAAATAAAATCATTAATTTGCCAGCAGGCAATTATTCATTATTACTTGTTACAAATAATTTATTGACATCTTCAGTAAATAATCTTGTTGTTAAGGCCAACGGGATTTTGTGTGTTAGTATAAAGAAAATGTCATTTATAGCCAATGATACTCTACTGGAAAAACTTATAGAAGCATCCCAACCAAACTCAAATAGAAAGAATACGGCGGACAGTGCTTATTATATTGAGCCTGTAAAACCATGGCTAAATCCAATCTTCATATCTGACCCTAAAGGAGGGTCAATATCAGGTAGAATTAAAGATGAAAAGGGTGGCCATGCGGTGCAATTTTGTAACGTTTCAATAAAAGGATACAGAAATGCTGTTACTTCTGATGCTTCCGGAAATTTTAGCATAAATAATATTCGGGCGGGTAGATACCAAATCTTTTTTTCAGCTGTAGGCTATGATAGCCAGGAAATACCTGTTACAATAAGTAATCATACGGGTATGTTACTAGAGGTGAGCCTGAAAATGAACACCCAGCGTTTAACGGAGGTGATAGTTACAGCTCTGGGCCAGGTCCGTCAAGCCAGGGAGATGGGGTATAGTACTGTTATCATGAACTCATCTAAATTGACAAGTATTAATCTTCAAAACGGATTAACCGGCAAAGTTTCGGGATTAAATATTCAGACACCCAACGGTGCTCCTTTATCAGATACAAGAATTACCTTAAGGGGCATAAGGTCTTTGTCAGGCGGTAAGGCCCCCTTGTTTGTGGTAGATGGTATAATAGTTAAAGATCTTCTCGGTTTTAATCTGGATAATGTGGCGGAGGTAACCGTTATGACAGAGGAGGAGGCTGTGGCTATTTTTGGTTCACAAGCTATTAACGGTGCCGTAATGATTACCACCAACCAAAGTAAAAACCTAAGAAAAGAATTCAGAGACTATGCCTTTTGGGAGCCCAATTTTTTTACAGATAAAAACGGGGATGCTTCTTTTGAAGTTACTTATCCGGATAATATTACCGGTTGGAAAACTTTTATCATTGCTATGGATAAAAAAAGAAGAATTGGTAAAACATCTTTTATCACGCAGTCTTATAAACCGATTGTTGCGCAGTTAAACCTGCCGCAATTTTTACTGGAAACTGATAGCAGTGTTTTCATTGGCAAAAGTTTAAATTATACCGATGATAGCTATTCGGTGAAAACAACCTTTTCTATAAATAGTGAAATAAAGAATAGTAATGAAAAAATGTTGTTGCCAAAGGCTTCTAATATTGACGAGCAATTAATAATTGCAGAAAATACAGACACACTTGTATCATCTTTCACTTTAGAAAGTTCCACCGGATTTAAAGATGGAGAGGAAAGGAAAATTCCTGTCTTTAAAAGAGGGATCGAAGAAACGGTCGGTAATTTTTGGGTATTGCAGCATGATACTACTGTTTCATTTGTACGCTCAGCATTGAGTAAGGATCTAAGTATGTATGTGCAGAACAATGCATTAGATGTGCTGCTGGATGAATTGGCAAATTTACGTCGCTATCCGTATGCGTGTATGGAACAAACAACTTCCAAACTGGCCGGGCTGGCGATGGAAAAAAGAATCCTGCAACAACTGAACTTGCCTTTCCGGGATAAAGTTGTCATGGATAAAATGCTACAGAAAATTCAGAAGGCACAATTGTTTGATGGGGGCTGGCCATGGTGGGAAAATGGAAAAGCCAATTTATACATTACGAATTATATTGCCACGGTATTGTTGCGCTTTCGGGAAAATCCGCTGGTTGAAACAAACATCCGCAATGCCTTTTTATACCTGCACAACCAGTTGCCTTTTTTAAAGCGGGATGAATTATTGACGAGTCTGCTTACTTTAAGTGAAGGGAAACACGAAATGGATTATGGTAGCTGGATCAATAAGATTGATTTTGATTCTTTAAGTCAGCATCAGCAGTGGCAATGGTTAAAGATCAAACAACAGCAGCAAATGAATTACGATAGCCAGTTGAAAATCCTGCTGGATAAAAAAAGCGAAACTATGCTAGGCGGCATGCACTGGGGTGTCGATAATTTCAGATGGTATAGCAATGATGTTGCTACTACGGTGATTGCTTTTAGCGTATTGGAAAAAGAACCGGCGTATAAAAACCTGCTACCTTCAATTATTCAGTATTTCCTGGAAAAAAGACGCAACGGCTATTGGGCTAATACCGTAGAAACAGCTTCTATAATTAATACGATCCTTACTGAGATCCTGCAGCAACAAAGTGATTTTACAGCCCCGGCATCCATTAGGATAACAGGTGACACGGTTTTTTCTATCAGTAATTTTCCCTATAAAATAAAGACAGGCAATCCTGCAATAAAAAATATAAACATAAGTAAAAGTGGTGGCGGCCTGGTTTATTTTACGGCGTATCAAACTCTATTTAATGACAGGCCGGAGCCGGCAACAGATAAATTTAATATTCATACTTCTTTTCAGAAAGACGGGCAAGTGGTCACCTCTGTTACGACTGGAGAAAAGATTAAAATGGTTGTTACAATAGAAGCACTAAAAGATGCAGAGTATGTAATGTTGAAAGTTCCTATTCCTGCAGGTTGCACATATGCAGTTAAGGATAACCGGGATTGGCGGTTGTACAAAGAATTTTATAAGGATAAGGTAGCAATGTTTATAGAATCATTAACGAAGGGGGTACATCGATTTGAGATAGAACTGGAGCCACGTTATACCGGCAACTACACCCTAAATCCTGCAAAAGCTGAACTTATGTATTACCCGGTATTTTTTGGCAGAAACGAAATGAAAAAAATATTGATCGTTAGATAATTTCTTAAAAAACTAAACCCTCTATTTATTAGAAGGGTTTGGTTTACGTGTTCAAAATAGGCACTGGTCTAATTCGCTTCGGGATTTTACCCTTTCTTCGTAACCATCATTGCATTAATTTCATTCCAGGTAAACCATGAATGCCCCCATCTTTTCCGGTGCCGGCACCGATAAGGATATCAGGCATTACTTTGATCAGGCCACGGCCGATCTCCCCGGTGATTTTATATCTGGTAAAGTTGTCACCACCCATTGCTTTCACCTGAAGCACACAATCTTCTGCGGTGGATTTACCAATCGCCGTGGTCTTTTCAGCTTCTGCCAAACCTGTCTTGCTAATCCTTTCTGCATCCGCACTTGCATTTAGTTTCGTTGCTTCTGCCTGGGCACCTGCACGTGCTCTGGTAGCTTCTGCCTTGGCCCGCATTTTTGTAGCGGTGCCCTCAGCGTCTACCTGTAATCGCGAGTTGTCGGCATCACCTTCTGCTTTTTTTATGGCAGCA
>JACMPR010000306.1 GCA_014377385.1 Ferruginibacter sp.
ATAAACGAATTGAGAAAACAACGAACCGCTAACATTAAGAACAATGAGCCCCCATAAAAAAGCCCCACTTATAAAAACTATTGCGGGGCTTTTGGTTATTGTTTGTTGACCGACACCGGTCAGATTGTTATAGGTGGAAAGTAGGGTGAACACTGGATTTTTGTTGCCAGCAATTTTAGAAACAGATTGCTTTTCACTATAACCTGTGTACCTTTTTTCACTTATGTGCAGGTCTTCCCTTACCCGTATTAGCAGCTTATTTTTTTGATCCGTAATAAGAACCTTTTCATGCTTACCCAGGCCCTGCAATTTTTTACGGTGGTGCAAGGGTGGATGTTTTTTTGCCAGTTACCAATGCAGGATTTTTACTGACCGGCCTATCCCGGTCATCATAGTTAATGTGAATCAGTATCAGTTTTCCATGACTGCATTTTGGGCATAGCGTGATGTCTTTACCATATTTTTCCAACATGCGCACCGCAATTGGCACCTGCACTTTGGGTGGTAATTGTGACAGCTTTAATTGCTGCCGGATTTTGTTGAGCCGTTTTATTTTACCATGATTTTGCAACAAGCCATAATGCCGGATTTTTACAAATCGTTTGGGAAGGATATGCAATTCAAAGCGGCGCAAAAATTCAGCATGCGACAGTGTCATTTCTTTTTGCCGGTTGCCATCTGCATAATCCCGGTATTTAAATAAAACGCTGTGCCCGCCTATGTCCACAATACGATGTGTTGTGATAACTATTTTGTGGGTGTAGCGGCCCAGGTAAGCCACCACGCTGGCCACGGTACCAAACGGATTTTTTGCGTACACGTTCCATTTTTTATAACCGGCCTGTTTGATTACTTTTTCTACGGCAATGCCTTCCAGTTGTAGTGTCTGCTGCTGCACCAGTTGGCGAAGCCCTTTCAGGAAGATGGCTTTGAACACATCTTTAAGCACTGCTACCGGAAAAAGAAATTTATTATTGCTGCGCTTTGCATGTATCCACCGGTTGTTTTCATCTGCACCGCCACCGCTTACAATGCAGTGTACATGGGGATGAAAGCTGAGCTGCTGTTCCCAGGTGTGAAGAACGGTGGTGATACTGCACTTACCACCCAGCCATTGCGGATCTTTTGCCATTTGCAGCAGGCTTTGTGATGAAGCATCGAACAACAGTTTAAACAATGCCTTTCGGTTGCCGAGCACCAACGAATGAAACTCATGCGGCATGGTAAACACCACATGGTAATAACCAGTAGGCAGCAACTCAGCGGTGAGGTTTTCAATCCACTGTTCTTTTTTTAATCCCCCGCAGTTAGGACAATGCCGGTTACCACAGCTATGATACTGGTAATGCAGGTGATGGCAATCCGTATTATTACAACGATAGGTATGTGCGCCGTTGGCGGCTGTATGGCAATGATGCAACCTGCTGAACACCTGACGGCTGTATGCATTGCCCGATCCTGCTGCTGCCTGTGCAAACAACTGCTGTAGTTTTTGGGTATTACCAGCGGCTGTCACTGGCCGTTGTTTTCCAACGAATCAAAAGGCGATATCAGTACTGCCCTTTTGGATTGCTGTAAATGCAGGTACACCATCGTTGTGCTGATATTATTATGGCCCAGCAGTTCCTTAATGGTATGGATATCGACTCCGGCATCCAGCAGATGCGTTGCAAAGGAATGGCGGAGGGTGTGGGCGGAGTAATCCTTTCCACCGAGTCCAATCTTAGTAACGTACTGCTGTACAAAATGCTGGATACTGCGTGTATGCATGGGTTTACCTTTTGTTTGTCCTTCAAAAAGGTAGGTTTGTGGTTTTTGCAACCGGTAATATTTTCTCATATCATCCAGCAAATGTTTTGGTAAAATGGTGAAGCGGTCTTTACGTCTTTTGCCGATTACTTTTACCTGAAAGGCCTTGCTGTCAATATCGCAAATTTTTAAATTCGCCATTTCATTCATCCGCAAACCGGTGCCGTAAAACAGCGAAATCACCAGACGGTGTTTGAGATTAGTTATTACCGAAATCAATTGCTTTACCTGGTCTTTGTTAAAAACCTGCGGTAGTTTATTTTCTTTACGGGGATAAAACTGTGAGGGAATTACAAAGGGTGAAGGCAGTACATGTTTAAAAAAGAAACTACAGGACTGTGCTACCTGGTGACATTTTTCACGGCCAACGCCATGTTCCTTCACAATAAAATTAATGTAAGCAATGATGTCCTTACTAACGATGCACTGAGGCAGCAGATCGCAATGATGGGCAAAAAGAAACCGCATCTCCTGGATGTAATTGCGGATGGTTCGGGGTGAATAGTGTTTGGCAGTCAGCACGGCGTGCATTTGTTGCAGGGCATCCTGTGCCTCCGGTGACAGGGTTACTTTACGATACTCATTTTTTTTTCATAACTTAAAGTTTTAATGAAATGGGAAGGTCGTATTTTTAGTGAACTATTGAGGTCTTCACCGTAGGTGTTGGTTCAACATGGGGTTTTGTGCAACCCTATCGCAATACTCCACAAATTCAAAGGACAAGAAAATAAACCTCAACTATCAAGTTTATTTTTGATACTAACTTCACATTCACAATTAAAGCATAGAAATCAATCAGTATAAAGTGCAAGATTTTCCTTTACTTTCTTTGTACAAGCAACTTATATTTAACCATCTCATCATAGGTAAACCATTCCCCATTCTGTTTTTATTTTATAAATAAGCTCCGATTTACTGACTGAATATACATGGCGTATTTTTTGATTTAATTGAATAATATAAAGTGTGAATTGTGTAACTCTTATTACTAATTCTGTAAGGCTTTACACAATTAAGACCCAGAACCTTGTGAAGCAGGAATTCTTATTAAAATAAATAATTTCAATGAATAATTCACATCATATTTCTATTGCCGAACCTGTCAATGAGAATATCTCTTCGGGTGAAAATTTATCTTTTTGGTTTGAAGCAATGGACCAACCTTTATCCTATGAAGTATTAAACAGCGATATTAAAGCGGACGTTTTAGTTATTGGTGGAGGGATAGCTGGTCTTACCACAGCCTTTTGTCTTGCCAAAGAAGGACGTAAAGTAGTGCTCGTGGAAGATGGATTTATTGGCAGTGGTGAGTCAGGAAGAACAACGGCTCAACTTACCTGTGCACTTGATGATAGATATTTTGAACTGGAAAAAATATATGACGAGACTACTGCACAATTAGCAGCTAACAGCCATATGAAGGCTATTGAATGGATAGCGAACACCGTAAAACAACATTCAATAGATTGCCGTTTTAAAAGAGTAAATGGATATTTGTTTTTGCACTCTTCAGACACAAAAGAAACATTAGAGAAAGAATATGCAGCTACCAAAAG
>JACMPR010000307.1 GCA_014377385.1 Ferruginibacter sp.
GGTAAGGAATACCCGATCCGTTTGTTTTTGGTTGATAAAGTCGCTGTCATTATACGCGTTCCAGCCTCTACGTCCATTGTTAGTGAGGCTCGTTGAATAAATGAAAAATACACCTGCGGATAAGTCTGTTTTGAAGCTGCTTCGCAATTGTTTTGGCACAATCAATGATAATTTTTTTTCATGGATGCGCTGCTCAATCATTTAGATTGCTGTAACCAGGCAGCCGGTTTGTTGGTTTGAATGTATCAGCAGTATTGGTAGAAGGAAAATTACTTCTTGAACAGGTGGTGGTAAGAAAAATAATACCAACGGCGAAGTATAAGCTTTTGATGTTGCTGAATAAAAAATATCTTTTGTAAATTTTCACAATCAAATCTACATTCGTTGCTTCAAAACATAAAAACAATATGGCTATACCAACCGTTGATCTTTCGGATTTTTTGAGCACTAATCCTGTAAGAAAGAAGGAATTTGTTCAGCAATTGGGCCAGGCTTACGGGGAAGTTGGTTTTGTCGCAGTAAAAAATCACGGAATAAGTGATGGACTTATTGAGGATTTATACAAACATGTTCAGCAGTTTTTTTCATTGCCCCTTGAACAAAAAAGAAAGTACGAAATCGGTGAACTTGCCGGCCAGCGTGGCTATACCAGTTTTGGAACCGAACATGCCAAAGGAAGTGATGCCCCGGATTTGAAGGAATTTTTTCAATATGGGCAGGTTGCCAAAAATCAGTTCCTAGAAAAGTTGTATCCACCGAACGTACAGGTTAACCAGGTTAAATTTTTTAATAAAACTTTTGAGGGAGCTTACAGAGCTTTTGAAATTTCGGCTACATCCTTATTACAAGCCATTGCATTATATCTCCAACTGGATGAATTTTATTTTGATGAGTTTATATCAAATGGGAATTCTATTTTAAGAGCTATCCATTATCCTCCGATAACTCATGAGCCCAAAACTTCCGTCAGGGCAGAACAGCATGAGGATATCAATCTTATAACACTCCTCGTGGGTGCTTCTGCAGATGGGCTTGAAATACTTACAAAAGAGCAGGTATGGGTTCCTGTTACATCTTTACCTGAGCAGATTGTTTTTAATGTAGGTGACATGCTCCAGCGATTAACTAATAATAAGTTGCGCAGTACGACACTCCGCGTTGTTAACCCTGACAGATCCTTATGGCATACCAGCCGTTTTTCAATTCCGTTTTTCCTCCATCCCAATGCAGGTATGAGTTTGGCATGCCTCGAAGGTTGTATTGACGCGGCAAATCCAAAATCCTATTCGGATGCAACCGCCGGAGAATACCTGGATGAAAGATTGTGGGAAATTGGATTAAAGAAATAAAAGATTAATTTAAATTGTTGAGCCATTCTACCATGGCTTCTTTCTTTATTTGAAAATGTTGCGACACATACCTTTTCTTAAAGCTGTATTGCTATATACTATTACTGCTTTTGGTGGACCACAGGGTCACCTTGGAATGATGTTAAAAACATTCGTCAATAAGCGACGGTATATAACCGAAGAAGAATTAATCGAATACAATTCCTTTTGTCAGCTACTTCCAGGCGCCTCCAGCACGCAACTTATTACCTTGATAGGTTATAAAAGGGGCGGTGTCGTCTTAGCAGTCTTTACCCTGCTTATATGGATATTCCCGGCATGTGCACTCATGGGTTTTCTTTCCTTTATCCTTACTTATTTTCCAGACAAAAGCCTCACCGGAAGTTTGTTTAAGTTTATACAACCAATGGCCATTGGGTTTTTAGCTTATGCTGCCGTGAAGGCCTTTACATTATCAGTTAAGAATATCATTACGCAGATTATTATGTTGATTGCTATGTGTTTCACTTACTTGCTTTTCAAAACACCCTGGGTTTTTCCTGTGCTAATTGTCGCTGGTGGTATTGCAACCAACTTTAGTAGTAAACGCATTCCTATGCAGGTGCTGATAAAACCGCGACAGGTCCGGTGGACAAATATCTGGTTGTTTGTTATGATATTTATAGTTGCTGGTGTCTTAAGCGAAACTGCCCGCAAACAGGATTGGCCTAACAGGAAGGCATACAATTTATTTGAAAACTTTTACCGGTTTGGAAGTTTTGTTTTTGGTGGAGGTGATGTCCTCCTGCCTATGATGCTTGATCAATATGTCGCCCGGCCTAATTCTCCTGCCGCTATGGAAAAAAACCCCAATGCTATTCGACTAAAAAAAACTGATTTATTAACAGGTTATGGAATGGTAAGGGCCATACCTGGG
The DNA here is from genome assembly GCA_014377385.1 of Ferruginibacter sp. Classification (GTDB taxonomy): domain Bacteria; phylum Bacteroidota; class Bacteroidia; order Chitinophagales; family Chitinophagaceae; genus Ferruginibacter. Next base: position 2,266 of record JACMPR010000307.1, read on the forward strand.
CCCGTATTTTCGGTTGCCTCATTTGCAGGCGGAATGGCGCTTGAAAAGCAAGGTTACAGTATGCAACTGCTGGGGTGCGTGCTGGGCTCCATCGCTATTTTTTTGCCAAGTGCGCTGCTGGTGTTATTTTTTTTTCCGGTTTGGCAATATTTAAAAAAATATGTGGTTGTTTATCGGGCACTGGAAGGAATAAACGCGGTGGTAGTAGGTGTGATGTGGGCAGCAACTTTATATTTACTCAATGGAATTCACCTCGATCATATTGACATCATCAGTATGATGAGCGTGACAATTATCGTGTGTACGTTCCTGTTATTAAGGTATACAAAAACTCCCGCACCTGTAATTGTTTTAGGTTGCCTTTTGCTTGGATGGATTTTCTAAGGCAGACCTATAGTATTGCTGCGTCTCAATTTCTTCCTGAACATTTTCTGTTACCAGGTAACGAATTGACTTGCCGGCAGCGATTAAATTACGGATATGCGTAGACGAAATTTCTAGTAGCGGAGCGTCGAGAATATTTATATTTGCACCCATTGGATTTTTTATTTCGAATCCGGGTCTTTTATAAATGTATAGCTGGTAGTTTTTTGCAATTATGTCTGCGTTTTTCCATTTTGATAGATTTTGAAAACTATCACTGCCCATTATAATAGAAAATTCTCTCGATGGATATTTTTCTTTTAGATAGGCTAAGGTATTTATCGTGTAGGATGGTTTTGGTAGTTTAAATTCTACATTACTAACGCGTAACTTTTTGTCATTTTCAATGGCCAGCCTTACCAGTTGAAGCCTATGGTTTTCGTTTAACAATACCTGTGAAATTTTAAACGGGTTTTGCGGAGAAACAACAAACCAAACTTCGTTGAGGTCTGTATTTGAAATGATGTGATTTGCGATAATTAGATGGCCTATGTGAATTGGATTGAAAGAACCAAAATACAAACCTATTTTCATATATTAATAAATAATAATAACACCGCTAAACTACTTCTTCCACTATAATATTTTCTGCTTCGTTGAGTCGTAAACTTAGTTGGTAACCCGCAACTATTATTGATATTGGATCTTTGAATGGTGAAATCTGATTTACTGTTATTATTTCGCCCGGTAGACAACCCATTTCCATTAATTTTAAAAAAATTTCATCGTTTGCAAAAGACTTGATCATTACTTTTTTCCCAATTTTTATTTCTGATAGTTTCTTTACCATGTTCTGCTGCCTGTTAGGATGTAAAAATAAGAGATTACAAAGCGTTATGATTTCGATTTTAAGAAATAAACAACCATGGCCATATATTTTCATTTTCAAAAACCTACAATATTACCCAATAGGAAACTTTTGAGATCCTTTATTTTCAAGATTTTTGAATATGAGAATAGGACTTTAGCGCAGCTCGAATATGTTTTCTGTGACAATGATTTCCTTTTAAATATTAACCAGACCTTTCTTAAGCATGATTACTTTACTGATGTTATCACGTTTAATTTGGCTGACCTGGATAGTTTGCCTATTAAAGGAGAAATTTATATCAGTGTTGAGATGGTGAAGCAGAATTCCCTTCATTTTAGGGTGAGTTTTGCGCAGGAGTTATACCGCGTAATTTTCCATGGCATTTTACATTTGTGTGGTTATGATGATAAGAAGCCCCAGGATAAGCTGTTAATTAAAAATAAAGAGAACTTTTATTTAGCCGCTTTTTTGGACTCAATAAACGCGATTACATTTTAAATAAATTTATTTCCGATGATTTGTAGAATCATCTTTTCAATGTTAGATTTTCAATACTAAGGTTTCGATTTTAGCGGAATATTAATTGAGATTATAATCTATTTATTTATCTATCCGGTTTTTAATTCTTTTACCTGGTTATGTTTCACGTGAAACGTATAAATTAATTACTCTTTCCACAATTCCTAAATTAGCTTTTTTTTAGTTGTGTAAACACGACTTTACCCACATTAAGCAGAATGTTAAAAAAATGTTTCACGTGGAACAATTTCAGATCCGTGCTATTTCTCGCAACGTTTTGAAGCCAAGGTTAGAATTCAGTTTGCAGTTTTAAGTCATCACGACTTTTTTTAATTATAGACAGCAGTATATTACCTTTACAATCTATGTTTTCTCCGTACGATATTATTGTTGTAGGTGGCGGTCACGCGGGCTGTGAGGCTGCGGCTGCCGCAGCTAATATGGGTAGTAAGGTGCTGCTTATAACCATGAACATGCAAACAATTGCACAAATGAGTTGTAACCCGGCTATGGGGGGCATTGCTAAAGGGCAGATTGTAAAAGAAATTGACGCAATGGGCGGCTATAGCGGCATAGTCACAGACAAAAGTATGATACAGTTCCGGATGTTAAATCGTTCAAAGGGTCCGGCTATGTGGAGTCCCAGAGCGCAAAATGACCGAATGCTGTTTGCCGCTACCTGGAGGGAAATGCTGGAAAATACACCCAACGTCGATTTTTACCAGGATACTGTTCAGGCGTTAATCGTTTATCAAAATATTGTAAAAGGTGTTGTTACGGGTCTTGGCCATCATATTCATTCCAAAAGCGTGGTGCTAACCAACGGCACTTTTTTAAATGGTATTATCCATATTGGTGAAAAAAACTTCGCTGGCGGACGTGTGGCAGAAAAGTCAGCAACAGGGTTAACCGAACAGCTAGTAGCCCTTGGTTTTGAATCGAGCAGGTTGAAAACCGGAACGCCACCCAGGGTTGATGGAAGAAGCCTTGATTATTCTAAAATGGAAGAACAAAATGGAGATGATGAAATCGTGGGTTTTAGCTATCTGTCAAAACCAGAGGTAAAGTCGGCAGATCAGAGAAGTTGCTGGATTACCTATACCAATCAGGAAGTACATGGTATATTAAAGACTGGTTTCGAGTCCAGCCCAATGTTTAAAGGAAGGATACAAGGAACTGGTCCGCGGTACTGTCCAAGCATTGAAGACAAAATAAGCCGCTTTGCAGAAAGGGATCGGCACCAACTCTTTGTAGAACCGGAAGGCTGGAACACCTGCGAAATATATGTCAACGGTTTTTCAACTTCTTTATCAGA
>JACMPR010000308.1 GCA_014377385.1 Ferruginibacter sp.
AATCTTGTTTACAAACTTCAACGACAAATCATTATTAATTATTGTTGTCCGATTATATGCATCAAATCCTTATCAGGCCTGCGTGACCTCACCCCAACCCCTCTCTCCAAAGCCCGCCCGGCTGAGCCGTTCGGACGGGGAGAGGGGTTAGAATCTCCGTCTACAAAGGCTTTTATTGAATCAATCAAAATTTACCCGGACAACAATGATTATTAATTCTAAAATAAAATTGCTGATTGCGGTTCCCTCACTTGAATGTGGCGGGCTGGAAAGAAACGTATCTATTATTTGTAATAACATTGATAGCTCCCGGTTCGACGTAACACTTACGGTACTGAATAACGCCAACCAGTTTTTTCCGATCAGCAATCCTGCCATTAAAATAATTGACCTAAAGATTAATAATGTAAGAAAATCACTTTTTGCTATCGCCAAACTTTCCAGGCAGATAAAACCTGATATCATCCTAACTACGGCAAATCACCTGAACCTGTTCTTCGGTATTTTTAAATGGTTGTTTCCAAAACGCATCCGGATCATTGCAAGGGAATCCAGTATCGTAAGCATCAATGTTCCTAAAACCTGGAATGCCCGCTTTTACAAATGGTTATTACGTACTTTTTATAAAAAGCTTGATCTTGTCATCTGCCAGTCTGTGTATATGCGGGACGACCTGGTGAAAAATTGCGGGATTCCAACTGCAAAAACATTTATTATCAATAATGCTGTTCAGCCGCCGGTGGCGGCGTTTTCTGCAAGTGATATAAGTGAAGAAGCTGCACTCCCTCAACTTATTACCGTGGCCCGGCTTTCAGAGGAGAAAGGTGTGGCCCGTATCATCAGGGCACTATCGCAACTTTCTGTTCCATTTAAATATACCATCATTGGGGAGGGACCTTTGAGGCCACGGCTGGAAAAATTAATAAAAGAATTATCCCTGGAAACCCGGATTTCGATGCCCGGCAAATCGGATAAGCCGTTTGCGCAGGTGAATTCCCCAACACTTTTTTTAATGGGATCGTTTTTTGAAGGCTTTCCAAATGTGTTACTGGAAGCAAATTCCCTGGGCATCCCCGTAGTTGCATTTAATGCGCCGGGTGGCATTGGAGAATTGATAACAAATTATGAAAATGGCTTGTTGGTTGAAGGGAATGATGAGACAGCATTTGCAATTGCGGTTAAGAAAGCACTCGATCATAGTTTCGACAGGGATAAAATAAGCCTGGGAGTAAAAGCCCGCTTCGATGTAAAAAAGATTATAACAAGATGGGAAGCATTGCTGGAAAATGTGTACCAGAAAAAAGACAGATTCTAAAAAGATTTGAATAAATATGAGAAAAAAAATTGTCATACTTACATATTCACTCGGGGGTGCGGGTGCAGAGCGTATTGTGGCTAATTTGCTGAATCATTTAAACAGAGACAAATATGATATTCACCTGGTACTGATGAATACGGATATTGAATATGAAATTTTTGAAGACCAGGAAATACACTTCATAGAAAAATCCTACCGCTACGAAAACGAATTCCGCAAGTTTATAAAATTGCCGGCGCTTGCTTACCGGTTTGCAAAATATTGTAATGAAAACGAAATCGAATTAGTGCTGGCCGTGATGAGCCGGCCAAATCTCATTGCTTCTATGGCGAAGTTATTCGGAATCAAAGCAAAGGTTTTGATAAGTGAAAGATGTTATACCCCTTATACTTACAATAAGCAAAGCTTCGCAGGAAAGATAAAAGTAGCCATGCTCAAGTGGCTTTATCCGAAAGCGGACGGCATACTGCCAAATTCAAAAGGTACCGTAGAAGCACTGCGCTCGTTCTACCAGGTAAAATCAAATTTTACCGTTGTTAAAAATCCAACCGATATTAATAAAATTAAAAACCTTGCCGCTATCGGCTTAACCAGGCACCTTGATTTCCGGCGGTTCACGTTTATTAATGTAGCAACCTTCCGTGACGAAAAAAACCAGGATCTGATAATTGATTCTATCGCCGGAATGCGGGAAATGGATTTTCAGTTGATACTTATCGGTAAAGGGGAAACGCTGGACCGCATCAAACAAAAAGTACACAGCCTGCAGCTGGATGAGAAGGTGGTCTTCATTAATTTCACTGACAATCCATACCAGTACATGGCAAAGGCAGACTGTTTTGTATTGAGTTCCTTCAGCGAGGGGTTTCCAAATGTTTTAATTGAATCGATGGTGTGTGGCCTTCCCATTATTTCTGTGGATTGCAAAACAGGCCCGAGGGAATTGCTGGCGCCTTCCACCGATTTGAATACCCTGATTGCTGCCAGCGATTTTGAAATAGCCGAGTATGGAATTCTTTGTGCTGATAACTGCAAAACATCCCTGGCTGCAGCCATGACATGGGCTTTGGAGCACAAGGAGCAGTTGAATGCATACAAAGAAAAGGGCATTGTGAAATCAAATGATTTTGAAATAAAAAATGTGTGTGATGAATTTTCAGTAATTTTTGACACTTATCTGAAAAAATAGCATCAATGAGCTTTAGTAAAAGTGGTGGCAAGTTTATTATTTCACTCGACTTCGAATTAATGTGGGGCGTAAGAGATATTGTTACCATTGATTCCTATGGCCAGCATATTGCAGGTGTGCACGAAGCGATTCCAAAAATGCTGGCGTGCTTTCAACGCCATAATATTAAGGCAACTTTTGCCACGGTAGGCTTATTGTTTTTTTCCAGCAGGGAAGAATTGTTAAATAACCTGCCTCATAAAAAACCTAACTATAAGGTTACAAATCTTTCTCCCTATGGTGATTATATGGTAAAAAGTGTTGGCAAGGATCACCATTCAGATCGTTACCATTTTGCCCCGGAACTTGTTCGTTTAATACAAAACAGCCCCGGACAGGAAATAGGAACACACACCTTCTCCCACTATTATTGCCTCGAAGAATGGCAAACTATTGATGATTTCAGGGATGATCTGCAGGCCGCAATGATCACCGCAAAAAAAATGGGTATCAACATCAGCAGCATCGTTTTTCCGAGGAATCAATTTAATATCAATTACCTGGAGGTTTGCAAAGAAGCCGGTATAATAACTTACCGAAATAATGAAGAATCCTGGCTTTATAACGCAAGAAGTGGGGAAAAGGAAAGCCTGTTACGGCGGGCCTTCCGGCTGGTAGATGCCTATGTTAACTTAACGGGCCATCATTGTTATACAGAAAAATACATGAGTGCCAAGTTCCCGGTTAATATTCCAAGCAGCCGTTTTTTACGTCCCTATTATTCCAAATTACAATTTCTCGATTGGTTGCGCCTGAGGAGAATCAAAAAAAGTATGACCCATGCCGCAAAGAACAACCTGATGTATCACCTTTGGTGGCACCCGCATAATTTTGGTATCAACCAGCTTGAAAACTTTTCTTTTTTAGAAGAAATACTTGTCCATTACCGTTACCTCAATGAGAAATATTCTTTTACAAGTTGCACCATGACGGAACTGGCGAAAGAAATTATTGAAGGACAGGGAAATTTACGAAATACTATTTAACCACAGAGTTTTAAGGAGTTAAGTACCGAGTTCCACAGAGTATTTGATGGAGAGTTTTTACTCTGTGAAACTCCTTTTAAAACCTCCTGTACCTCTGTGATAAAGAATGCCAAATATCAAGCGGATATTGAAATCAATTAACAGAATAGGAAAGCTCCTAATGCTAAACTTTCACCTCTTCTTTTTTTGGGATATAGTGCAGCAGGAGAAAAACAAACATCATTAAAAATGGCACAGCGGGTATTTTGTACCTGACCAGGCTTCCAAAATTAAAAGTGGTCAATCCTACGATAACGCCGAAGATAAGCGCATAATAAAGGGAGATGTTGGCGAACACATCCGTTCTTAGTAACTGGCGGATGTATTTTCTTTTCCTGATAAGGGCACCAAATGTAATGATGAACACCAGGAAGGATTCCAGCGCACTGAAAAAGATGACCAGCTTGTTTACTTCCCATAAATGCGGCCTGAAATAAGTTGTATAAATTCCTAATGGAGCTTTTTTGAGCAACCCCGAAAAGCTGGTTTCAATTTCACCAAATTCGAAGGAGGAGGTTGCATCCAGGGAATTGTATTGCTGTTGAAAGGTATTGGACTTGTCTGCAAAATCAATAACGTAGCTATCAAAGTAATCCAGGTTTGAAAAAAAGAAAAACAAGGATATTGCTAATAAAATCGTAATAAAGATCTTTGAAAGTATGGCTCCTTTCCAGAAATGCATAATGGTTTTAACCAGGTAGATAAAAACAATTGCCACCAAAAAAGCTACCAGCACATAAACTTTTATTATTCCTATGAACAATATATTCAGTAATAGAATCAAGCTGTTTATCACCGGCTTTCGTTTATTAAGCAACTGAAATAGTGCATACGCGGCAAACCCTATGAAGGCCATGCAAAGCGTTTCTTTGTTGAGATAGGATGAATAGAGCAACACACTTGGCATCAGCAATACCGCCACCGCAATATTTTTCTTAATGTGCGGATAGCGCCGGCTTAAAGCGATAAAGAATTTGAATTGACCAACTGCTGCAATCACTGAAAAGAAAAAATTAATGAGCAGGTACCTCCCAAAAGCAATTGGGTAAAGCAGCGTAGTAATCTTTACCACCAAAAAATTACTTTCGATCCCTAGGCTGCTCACTGTTGAACTTAGTTCATTGTCGAGTTTAATTTTTTCATTGTAACTATCTACACCACCAAACAGGTAACTAATATTGGAAATATCTGTTTTGATCAGTTTTACCAGGTTCTGGCTCTCCAGGTAGAACGCAGTGTTATCTGATAATCCCCAATAATAAACAATCAGCAGGGTCATTAGCAACGCACAAAAAGCTTTCAACACAAAAAAAACAGTGAATAGCCTCCTGAAGTTTTTATCCATGTTTCTAAAGACTGCTACCCTTAAAATATAATAGGTGAATAATGCGTAAGCAAAGAAGAGGAGGAAATCGCCGCCGGATATGAGATCAACAGTGTCCATGAATAAATAAGTTCTGAAACCAACATCCTGGTTTGAAATGATGCGTTAAGAACAGTCTTGTAAATCTATGTAACCTGTTTTAATTAATAAAGAAACTTTTTCCTTTATAAGTCTATTGTATAACTTTGAAATGTACCTTACCCGGTGCAGCCTCATCCTGCAATACATTGTAAGCATTTTTAAGCTGCTGCGGATAACAGGTTCCGGTAAGATTTACAAGAATATTCTATCATAATAAATATGCAACAACCATCAACTGAGTACAGGATCGTAAAAGGCAGCGCAGGAAACGATGAACTGGAAAAATACCGGTTGTGTTTTGAAAAGAACGGCACGGAAAGGGATATGCGTAACCTGCAATGGCTGCATCATCAAAATTTGCTGAAACAGAATAGTATTTATTATGCCATGCAGGGCGATGAGATAGCCGGTATTTACACCGCTTTGCCCGTGGCTTTTAAAATTAACGATGCGGTCTTCCCTGCCTTGCAGTCTATTGATACATTAACGGATATCGGTCACCGTGGGAAAGGGCTTTTCATCAAACTGGCAAACCGGCTTTATGAAGAAGCGCCGGCAAATAATTATGTATTGATCTACGGTTTTCCAAATGACAATTCAGCACCTGGTTTTTTTAAAAAGCTGCAATGGACGTCTTTTGGCGAGGCGCCATTTTTGCTAAAGCCCCTCAATCCATTTTATTTTTTGAAGAAATTACTGAACCGCAAAAAACATACGGATTTTTCCAGTACCAATCATATTTTTGATGCACCTGCAACGAAGCAACTGGGCGGCGATGAAGTTATCAGGGTAATTAGCAGTTTTCAAAGAGATTACGATAAACTCTGGCAGCTGGCTGCGCAGCATATTAAAGTATGTGTTAACCGCAGTGCATCGTATATGAACTGGCGTTATGTTGATAAACCGGGCGAACACTATTACCGGTATGGTGTATATACAAAAAATGTCCTAACCGGGATCATTGTTTTTTCTATCAAGCATAAGCACGACGGGCTGGTAGGTTATATCATGGAACTTATTTTTGATCCGGCTGATAACAATACCGGGAAACAATTATTAAAATTCGCCACGCAATTATTCAGGAAGGAACATACGGATGTGGTGTTAGCCTGGAGCTTACCCGGTTCTTTTAATTATAGAGCCTACCGGAAGAGCGGCTATTATGTATTG
>JACMPR010000309.1 GCA_014377385.1 Ferruginibacter sp.
ATTTCACCAGGGCAAAATCAGGTTCAACGCCGGTGGTATCACAATCCATTACCAGGCCGATGGTTCCTGTTGGTGCTATCACCGTTGTTTGTGCATTGCGGTACCCATTTTTTTCTCCCAACTGCACCGCTTCATCCCAGGCTTTAATGGCGGCGGTGAGTAAATAATCAGGACAATATTTTGCGTTGATACCCTGAGGCTTTATTTCTATTCCTTCGTACACCTCCTGTGCATCGTAAGCTGCAGCACGGTGGTTGCGCATTACACGAAGCATGTGTTGCTTATTGTCTTCGTAGCGGGCAAAGGCACCTAAGAAGCCCGCCATCTCTGCAGATGTGGTGTACGCAACACCCGTCATGATCGCTGTGATGGCTCCTGCAATACCTCTTGCTTCGTCGCTATCGTAAGGAATGCCGCTTACCATTAACATGCTGCCAAGATTGGCGTAGCCCAATCCCAGCGTTCTGTAATCATAACTTAATTGCGCTACTTCTTTTGATGGGAACTGTGCCATTAAAACAGATATCTCCAGCACCACCGTCCACAGCCGACAGGTATGTTCAAAACCTTTTACATCAAAACTGTTATCACTTTCTTCAAAGAAACGACGCAGGTTTACAGAAGCTAAATTACAAGCCGTATTGTCGAGGAACATATATTCGCTACAATTGTGAACAGCTATACCATTAGCAACAAAATGCGATGTTTCAGATTCGGTAAGATCAAATACATCCTGGTTTCCTAAAAATTCCAATGATAAAATATCGTCGCTTAATTGATCCAGATAGGTAGCTATTTCTACATTTAATTTTTTAAGCTGGGCTGATTTGTAGCTTTCTTCCATAAACCCTATTTCATCTTCAAAAATTATTCTTGATGACCTGCTTATCCTCAACGAATGGATTTCTTTTACAGGATATTCTTTGTAATCACCCTTGCCGTCTGGTAAGAAAGAAGTTAATTTTCCTGCCCGCCTATTTTCGTAAATTTTTGCTTTTATACCAAAGTTTAAGAGAATAATTTGTACCTGTTTTAATAATTCAAGCGATACAGAGTCTAAGGAAATGTATTGGGATTTATCTCCATAATTAGCTACATAACCATCTGCTGTAAACAAGCCCCGAATAACGGCAGCTTGTTCTTTTTTTGATAATACAAAAATGAAGTCTTTAAATTGTTTGTTTTCACTTCCTTTATCAAGCACAGCAACCTTTTCAAAAATGGATAATATACCTGGCGAACCTACATTTATTCGCAACGTTGTTCCTGTGTCGGATACATTGCCCTTTTTATTATGTTCCCCTAAAACAGGCCTCAGCTTATTTAACTGGGTATTGGCCCATTCTAAAATGGTTTTTTCATCCTTGCTCATATTTAAAAAAGCCACTCTTCTGATATTTCCTTCTGCATCTTTTTCATTCAAATGCGTAATACATCCATCCCCAACTAATAAGCCGGCAAGCTGGGCTAAATTTTCTCCGCCCATGGTCTCCATTCCAAATTCGCCTTTCACTAATTGTATCCGGTCATCTTTTGATAATTCATTGGCAGGCACATCACCCCTATTTAATGTATAAACAAGATGATCGGCAGTTAAATTTAATGAGTAACCACTTTTAGTTTTCAGCTGATAAACGGGTTTGTTTCCATTTGCAAATATTTTTTCAACCCAATGCATTTTGTTGTCAAAACTTTTTATGCCCCTTGATTCCCCAACCAAATCACCAATCCTTTCTAAACCCTTATGTGTGGCTACTAATGTATCAGCAGTAACGCAGGGATTACTTGCTCTTATCGGCCCACCTTCGGGGCAGGTATGCCATTCGTTGATGGTGGTATCATATTGTGTTCCGGGATCAGCACATTTCCAGGCAGCATGGTTAATCTGTTTCCACAGTTCTCTTGCCTTAATGGTCTTCATCACTTTGCCGTTGCTTCTGCCTTTCAGTTCCCAATCGCCATCTGTATCCAATGCTTTAAAAAATGAGTTTGGTATGCGAACGGAGTTGTTGCTGTTCTGTCCGCTTACTGTTTTGTAGGCTTCACCTTCGTAATCGCTGGGATAACCTGCTGCAATCAATGCCGCTACTTTATCTTCCTCTCCTACTTTCCAGTTTACAAAATTTTCTATTTCCGGATGGTCCAGATCAAGACAAACCATTTTAGCTGCCCGACGAGTAGTGCCGCCACTTTTAATGGCACCTGCTGCCCTATCGCCTATTTTTAAAAAACTCATCAATCCGCTGGAAGTACCGCCGCCACTCAATTTTTCACCATCCCCACGGATGCTGCTGTAGTTGGTTCCAACACCACTTCCGTATTTAAATATCCTTGCTTCTCTTACCCACAGATCCATGATACCACCTTCGTTCACCAGGTCATCTTCTACACTTAAGATAAAGCAGGCATGTGGTTGCGGACGTTCATAAGCCGATGTAGATTTTTTTAATTCATTGTCAAAAGGATCCACATAATAATGTCCCTGTGGTTTGCCTGTAATGCCATACACTTCATGCAAACCTGTGTTAAACCATTGCGGACTGTTGGGTACGCAAGCCTGGTTTAAAATGGAATATGCCAGCTCATCATAAAATATTTGTGCATCGTTTGGTGTGGCAAAATAATTGTATCGTTCACCCCAAACCCGCCAGCAG
>JACMPR010000310.1 GCA_014377385.1 Ferruginibacter sp.
CCTGAATCCAGGATCGGTTTTTTCCAGGTCCGGGCTGTAATTTAAACCGCACAAACCGATGAATTTATTGTTAGCGGATGATGTTCGTAAAAATTTCTTTTGGAGGTGCCTCATTCTCCAGTGAGAGTTTGTGTAATGTTTTAACAACTTCGGATCGCTGTTGAGCCTAAGCATTAAACCAGCATGTGCCCGCGTAAACTGGCGGAGGATGAGGCGTGAAATTTCAAAGATAAGTGTCATATCAATTTTAATTCGTGCCTAAACAAATTTCTCACAGGATCGCCACAAAGACAGAATGAAGCACAAAGGATATTGTACGGTTTAAAAAAATCTTTTTCTGCTAAGCGAGCATTTAAGTCCGGACGACTGAGTGTATTTTACAATAAACTCCTCACTGCTAATATTACTTCTTTTAACCTACTCGTATCCTGTCCGCCGGCAGTTGCCAGGGTTGACTGACCACCGCCACCGCCATTTATCAGTTTGCTTACATGCTCCTTTATTATCTTCCCTGCATCTATTTTTTTTGCAGCCACCACGGTATCACTCACGCTAACGGCGACATGTGCTTTGCCGCCAATATTGCAGCACAATACAACCACATGATCGTGCAGGTGATTTTTAAAGTCGAAACAAAGTTTTTTTAGTGAATCTGCATTAGCAACCTCAACGATCTCACCGATGAAGCTAACGTTGTTAATGATTTCATCCTTCTGCATCAGTTCATTTCGGATAACCACGAGTTGCCTTGCTTCCAAAGACTCAATGCGTTTATTTAAAGCGGCATTTTCTGCCAGCAAAGCCTCAATAGATTTTGCCGGATCTATTGGATTTTTCAATGTATCACGAACTGCACGCATTTGTTTAAACTGTTCAGTTATCATGTCCTCGGCTGCTTGTCCGCACACTGCCTCAATACGCCTTACGCCTGCTGCTACAGCACTTTCAGCCTTAATTTTAAAAATACCCAGTTCGCCGGTGCTGCCCACGTGGGTTCCACCACATAACTCTATGGAGTAGTCAGGATCCATCATAACCACCCTTACCATATCGCCGTATTTTTCTCCAAACAAGGCCATCGCACCCAGGGCAATGGCTTCATCTTTGTGCATGGACCTGATTACAACGGGAATGTTTTCCCTGATTTTTTTATATACAGTTTTTTCAATTGCATCCAGTTCCTGGTCATTCAGCTTCGCAAAATGAGAGAAATCGAAACGCGTATGATCTTCGTTTACCAGACTTCCTTTTTGGGCCACATGCTTACCCAACACCGTTCGCAAAGCTGCATGCATCAGGTGAGTAACACTATGGTGAACTGAAATATGTTTTCTCCGGTGGATATCAACTACGGCCGTTACATCACCCGCCAGGTTGCCCGGAATATTTTCAGCAAAATGGATGAATAGATCATTTTCTTTTTTTGTGTCGATGATCCTAAGCCTCACTTCAGCGCGCTCACTGCCTGGAGAAACGAGAACGATTTCCCCGGTATCACCTACCTGTCCGCCGCTTTCGGCATAGAAAGGTGTCGTTTCTAACACAACCTGGTATAATTCTTTACCCTTACCCGTTACCTTCCTGTATTTTAGGATTTTTGTTTTTGTTTCCAGCATGTCGTAACCAACAAAGGAACTACTATTACCTTCGTTAACTATTTGCCAGTCCTCGGTATCCAGCGCTGTTGCTGCACGACTACGATTCTTTTGTTCCAACATTTCTCTTTCAAAACCAGCTTCATCAACGGCTAAATTATTCTCCTGCGCAATAAGCCGGGTAAGGTCAATCGGAAAACCAAATGTATCCAGCAGTTCAAATGAATCTGTACCACTAATTATACCGGTTGATTTTTTTGCATCCGCAATCAGGCTTTCAATTCTTTTCAATCCCTTATCCAATGTTCTTAAAAAAGCTTCTTCTTCTTCTTTAATTACTTTGCATACAAAATCCTGCTGTTGTAACAATTCCGGAAAAACATTTTCAAATTCTTTTGCCATCACGGGTAAAAGCTGGTGCAATAACGGGTGTTTATAATCCAGGTAAGAATAATAGTACCGGACTGCTCTTCGTAAAATGCGCCGTATAACATAGCCAGCGCCGGTGTTTGAAGGTAATTGTCCATCCGCTATGGTGAACCCGATAGCACGGATGTGATCAGCGATAACACGAAATGCAATGGCTTCCTTACTATCAGTATAATCATATTTTTTACCGGTAATATTTTCAGTGGCGGCTATCGTTCCGGTGAAAACATCTGTATCATAATTGCTGTTCTTATTTTGTATCACACGCACAAGCCTTTCGAAACCCATTCCTGTGTCTACATGTTTGTCAGGTAGATCTTCCAGCGAGCCATCTTTTTTTCTGTTATACTGGATAAATACATTGTTCCATATTTCAATTACCTGCGGATGGTCTTTATTCACCAGTTCACTTCCGGGAATTGCAACACGCTCTTCATCACTGCGCATATCAACATGAATTTCGCTGCAGGGGCCGCAGGGACCGGTTTCACCCATTTCCCAAAAATTATCTTTTTTGTTTCCGAAAAGGATATGCTCAGGGGCTACCAATTTCTTCCATTCTTCCAAAGCGATGCTCGAAGGAGCCAGCTTTTCCTTTTCATCGCCTTCAAAAACGGTTACATATAAACGCTTTTTATCCAATTTATACACTTCAGTAAGTAATTGCCAGCTCCATGTAATAGCTTCATGTTTAAAATAATCGCCAAAGCTCCAGTTGCCCAGCATTTCAAACATGGTATGGTGATAGGTATCTACACCCACTTCTTCCAGGTCGTTGTGTTTGCCGCTTACCCTCAAGCATTTTTGGGTATCGGCGATTCGGGGAAACGGTGCCGCTTTATTTCCAAGGAAATAATCTTTAAACTGGTTCATGCCCGCATTGGTGAACATGAGTGTGGGATCATTTTTTACTACTATTGGTGCCGATGGCACGATTGCATGTCCTTTTGATTTGAAAAAATCTAAAAATTGTTGCCTGATCTCAGGAGCCTTCATCATAGTTCAATTGTTTATACGGGTTGCTTATTGTAATTTACCGGTTTATATTTGTGTGTTTTGATAAACGCTTAATGCTGCTTTGCACTCTCAACACATTACTTTCAATAAAAATGGCTGATTTACAATGTAAAACTGCAATTTAGCAATTAAGCCTGAGTTTTAGAACCCTTTGAGGGTTTTGATCAACATGAAAAAAATAAAATACTACTATAATACACACACGCTACGGTACGAGAAGCTGGTTACGCCACTGCGTGTAAAACTCCTACGATTCTTTGGATTTCTTTCTGCGCTTCTGGTAAGTTCGGCGATCATCATTTATTTATACAACCGTTTTTTTCCGAAGCCCACCGATATCCAATCCAACAGGCGTTTTGAATTGTTGAATGACAATTACAAGACCATCACCACTAAAGTAAAGACACTGCAGGACCAGATGGCTGAGCTGGAGAAAAGAGATAACCAGGTATACCGATCCATCTTTGAATCCAATCCATTGCCGGATAGTGCCCGTGCAAAAGTAATTGAGAAGCAGAAAGAGCTGGATAAAGTGACCGTAATGAATGACAATATCATTGGAAAAGATATTGCCGACCAGCTTAATAATATAACAGCAAGGATGGCTTACCAGTTTCAAAGTTATGATTCCATTGCCAGGCTCATCAGCAAACAGGATGTAAAACTGGCAAGTATACCCGCCATTCAGCCCGTAAGCAATAAACAACTGGATCGCATTGCCAGCGGTTTTGGTATGCGGATCGACCCTGTTTATGGAACGCCGAAGATGCACAAAGGCCTCGATTTTACTGCGCCACAAGGCACGCCCATTTATGCAACGGGCAACGGTGTGATAAGTGAATCTGGTTTTACTGAAGGCGGTTATGGCAACCACGTGGAAATAAATCATGGCTATGGTTATGAAACTATTTATGGCCACATGGTGAGAATAAAAGTTAGGCGGGGCCAAAAAGTAAAAAGAGGCGAAGTGATCGGGTGGGTGGGAAGTACCGGTAAAAGTACGGGGCCACATTGCCATTACGAAGTACATATCAATGGCAACGCAGTAGATCCGGTTTACTTTTTTTATAATGATTTAAATGCTGAGCAATATGACCGGCTCTTGAAAATCGCCGCTACGGGAAGTGCAAAAAGTTTTGATTAATTTTAGAAACCTGATAAGTCAGACTCAACCCCAACAACATCTTTTCAGGGAGTGAGCGTGAAATCCACACCAGGCCCAAGAATCCTGGTAAGTATGATTAATCTTAACCAAACATTATTGTTAATTTTATACTATGGCACATAAACAATCAGCTTTTAATTTTGACTTTCCACCGGACGATAACAAGCGGGAAGAACAACCCGGGAAGCAGCAGGAGCAACCGGTGGCTGAAACAGAAGAAAGTCGAGTAGCAGGGCAGGAGCCAATTGTGCCGGAAGATGAAATGCTGTATCAGCAGTCAGGAATAACGCCTGTTGCTACAAAAAAATCCGGCAGCAATAGCGATGCTACAAAAAAATCGCAGCGTGGCCGAATGAAGTTGAGTGATATGAATGCAGAAGCAGAATTGATCCAAGTTCCGGATGACAAGGTGCTGTTTGAAAAAAGTTATTACAGCATTGGCGCTGTATCAGAAATGTTTAAGGTGAATCAATCGCTTATTCGTTTCTGGGAAAATGAATTCAGCATTTTAAAGCCCAGGAAAAATGCGAAAGGAGATCGTTTTTTCCGGCCCGAAGATGTCAAGAACCTTAAGCTGATCTACCATTTATTGAGAGAGAGGAAATATACCATGGAGGGCGCCAAAGAGTTTTTAAAAAAGAATAAAAGCGCCGACAAGAAATTTGAAATGATAGAATCTTTAAAAAACCTGAAGTCCTTTTTATTTGAATTAAAAGCTAACTTATAAATCGTCACCCAAAAGATGAAACGTTTTTTATTAGTCCTCGCATGTACGATAGCCGCGGTGTTGGCCGTACCCGCCCAAACACCTTATACTTCTGCAAAAGACGATAAACAGGTGACCATTCTTAATGGCATCATCAGCAAATATATTTTAGAGAACGATCCGGCGTTCAGCTGGTATGCGTCCAGCCAAAGCAGCTATACGCCAGATAGATCCATTTTAAATGCCTTCGAAGCATCCAAAGACAAAGTGCAATACATTATTTTTGGCGGTACCTGGTGCGAAGACACCCAGTTCATTCTTCCCAAATTTTTTAAACTACAGGAAAAAAGCGGCATTCCCGATAATAGCATCAGTTTCTTCGGTGTGAACAGGCAAAAGAAAACACTTAGCAACTTTGCCGATGCATTCAAAATCACCAACGTACCCACCATCATTGTAATGAAAGATGGAAAGGAAGTAGGAAGAATCGTGGAGTATGGCAAAACGGGTAAGTGGGACGTGGAACTGGCGGACCTTGTTAAATGAGTTGAAAAGATAAATGAAATGTACACAGCAACATCCCTGGATTGTCATGTTTAAATCCGCTATTTATTACTGTTAAGCAATTGGAATTACAATCATCCAATCAGGAACAATCCGGCAATAAGGGTGTTTAGCCTCTTAACAACCGGCCAAACGGCAATTACCTTCCCTTTTTTATGCAATTTCATTTTAGCTTATATAGTTCCGTCCTGCTAATCTTTTTTAGCCAGGGAATTGTTTTTACTTTTTTGTTGTTAAAAAAGGCATTTCTTAAAAGAGATAAGCCGGCTGCATGGCTGGGCGTTTATGTTTTTTTATCCTCACTGTATTTGTTGCCGTGGATGTTGGGTTTTGCTGGTTGGTATAGCTTGCAACCCTACCGGGATATTATGTTTTATGCAGCTTTTCAACAGCTTTTCTTAATCGGCCCGGTAATGTATTTCTATACCCAAAGTTTATTAAACCCTTCTTTTCGTTTAAGAAAAAAAAACTTATTACACCTGCTTCCGGCCTTGGCTTACACGTTATACCGTCTTGTGATTTTTACTGCGGATAAAATAATTTTACACAAATATTATTTTTATGGTGATCAACGGGACAAAGGCTTAGATACCTGGTACCAGGTTGCCGGCTTTGCTTCTATGTTGCTCTATTTTTTATTAAGCCTTAAATATTATATCCTGTACCGCAAATTGATCTTGCAAACCACCAGCTTCGCGGATTCCCTGCTTTTTGGCTGGATTAAAAAATACCTGCTGGCAATTTTCACCATGCAGCTTTTATGGTTAACATTCTTTTTATTTTTTCCGGGTTGAGGAAATTTTAAAGAGAAATGGTGGTACTACATAGGGTTTTCCTGCCTGGCATATTATATCGGAATAACCGGTTACACAAATGACGTGAGGTCGATAATCCCTTTTGCTTTATTTGGTAATAAACAAACCAGGATTTATCTCCTTCAACAGCCAACAGTAACCAACGGTGCAAAAGATATTATTGATATTGAGTTTAAAACGGAAGTAAAAGTTGAAGCAACCGATCCGCAGCTGGAAGCATGGAAATCAAAAATTCTTTATACAATCGAATCTGAAAATTTATATGAGAATCCTACCTTAACTCTGGCTGAACTGGCAAAAAAACTGGAGACCAACCAAACGCTTATCTCAAAAATGATCAACCAGGGCTTTAAAATGAATTTCAATGATTTTATCAATAATTACAGGATCGAATCTGTAAAAAAATTATTGTACGACGGCGAGCACAAACACCAAACCTTGTTGGGTATCGCCTATCAATGCGGCTTTAATTCAAAAACTACTTTTAACCGGAGTTTCAAAAAAAATACAGGGTTATCTCCGAAAGAATTTATCCGGCAATTGTAGCGCTCTCTTTTATAAAAAATACCGGATTTTACGTTCAGTTTGTGCCAAATCATGATTTGGGGCGACGGTAATGCCAAAAAGCCTGAGTTTTGTTATCAAATTTTAAAATGATGAAAACAAAAACAATCATAGTTGTATTAATGCAATTATTTTTAAGTACTGCCTTTGGTCAAAGTAGGGCTGTAGCGGATAAAATCCGGCAAGTAGAAAATAACCTGATCCCATTTGTACCCGTTAAAGGCTTTAAGGGCTGGAATATCCTCGATAGAATGAAATATTATCACGTTTCCGGGGTAAGCGTCGCCGTTATCCATAATTACAAAGTTGAATGGGCAAAAGGATATGGACTTGCAGACACCATTCTGCAAACTCCTGTTACTACAAATACCATGTTCTCCGCAGGTTCAATCAGTAAATTTTTAATGGCGGTGGCCGCTTTAAAAATGGTCGAAAATGGACAGATCGCAATAGACAGCCCAATTAATAATTACCTCCAATCCTGGAGAATTACCGAAAATGATTTTACAAAACGGGCGGCCATAACATTAAAGATGTTATTGAGTCATTCCGCAGGTACTTCACAATCATCTTATTTTGGGTTTACTCCCGATCAGGCGCTTCCAACTATCGTAGAAATTCTGGCGGGTGCAAAAATTTCCGGTACCAGGCCCGTGGTGGTAAACAGTGAACCTGGTAAAGCATTTCGTTATTCCGGTGGAGGAAGTATTATCGCTCAAATGGCAATGATGGATGTTAGTAAAAAAAGTTTTTCTGACCTCACGCAGGAAATTATTTTTGATAAGCTGGGCATGCGTAACTCTACTTTCGGGCAGCCCGTGCCGGTAAAATTTTTAAAGCAATGTTCACAGGCCTATTCCGCCGCTTCGTGGTTTAAAGGTATGCCTTATGTATACCCACAGCAGGCTGCGGC
>JACMPR010000311.1 GCA_014377385.1 Ferruginibacter sp.
AATCTGTAAAATCCAGGAGAGAATATTGGAATTGAATAGACCTCATTTTTGTTTTATCCAGATATTTACACGTGTTTTAGCATTTCCTTAGCAACGCTATTACAATAAATTTTACTTTATTTAGTTTTCAAACTTCACCCCGGAAAATATATTTTATGAATATGCTAAAATGTTTTGCTATTTCGATAGCGTTAATGCTCCTGGTAACATCCTGTAAAAAAAGCGAAGACAGCAGTAACGGGCCCAAAATAAATTTTATATTTAAATTCGACTCTACCCAGGCTAGACTGAATAATCTTGGCAATCCTTCAGGTATTCCTCCGGGGCATGCCGCTCAATCTCCTGTTTTCAATACAATGAGCGCACACTATATTGAACTGGCACAGGATGCATTAACAGCAATCGGTTCAGGGGTTATTCTTTACAGAGCTCCCGAAACCACCACGGGCGGTGCAAATGCCATTGATTTTGATCAGTCAGCTTTTGCCGGAAACAACGAAGCATTTTTAAGCGTACCAATCAAATCCATGGCGCCCGGCTCTTATAATTGGTTAAGGGTTTCACTGGCATACCAGAATTACAACATAAAGTATAAATATAACGGCGTCAATCTTTCAGGAACCATAGCATCATTCATAGGGTTTAATACCTACATCCGCAATTATAAGGTTAAGGATTCAAGCATCTCTGTAAATGATGACAGGCTGCAGGGCTATTGGGCGTTTGAAACAAGTTACCTTGGATTTGGTGCGGTGAGCAGCGGGCAGACACCTGCCGGGGCAACTACTGTCCCCAATCCATTGCAATCCACGTCACCCATACCCGCGGGGTCCTGTGTTGTAACGGGTCAGTTTGCAAGCCCTTTAACCATCACAGGCAGTGAAACAAACGATATTACCATTATCGTTTCCTTATCAACCAATAAAAGTTTTGAATGGATCGACAATGATGGAAATGGGACGTACGATCCCGTAGATGCGGCCGGTGCACCATTAGATGCCGTAGTAGATATGGGTATTAGGGGACTGATACCAGCTAAGCAATAGGCCGGGGGATTCGTTTTCAAAACTTAAAAATCAACTCTCCTGAAAGGGGAACAGCCCTGCTATTCCCTAACAAAATTACTGTAATGTGCACGCTGAAAATATACTTCGGTAAACGATTGAATTCACAGCAACACAGTTATCTCTACGTCAAGCAATAGCGCAATTTTTTGTAATTGTAGCACTGATACCCTTGATCGGCCATTCTCATACCTGCTGAGCATGATTCGGCTAACACCTATCTCTTTTGCGAATACCTCTTGTTTAAAGTCTTTAAAGTTTCGCCACTTTTTTATTTTCATTCCAACGGCTAATGATGCTTCCTGGTTCATGCAATAAAAGTAACGCACTCAACATATAATTGTAAGTGAAAAACCACAGAAATGATTGTTATTTTAATGAAATAATAATGTGGTCATTTACAATATTTACAAAATGTAAAATGGTTGTTTACAATTTGTAAAACAAAAAAATTCGATTAGAAAAGAATCGTTTCCATTTTTGCATCATCAAAAATTGCGGGCAATTTAATGCAAAAGATTTCGATAACACTGCCATTAACTTAAAGCGGAGTGACTGTACGAATCATGGTTTGCAGCAAATTTCCGGATAATTTTTGCTGACGGAAATAATATAGGATTATATTATTTACTCCACAGCGTCATCCAGACTGAAGGTTTATTATTTAATTAAGAAACATGAAAAAGGTATTATTAGTATTCAGCATCGTTGTTTCGTATTTGACCAGCGAAGCCCAGGTTAAAATAACCTATGAACAGGCCCGGTTAATTTGTGCGCAGGAAATGGCTTCATTTACCAAAGCTGTTTCGGACAGTTATCAAAAGGGGAATTCTTATGAACAGTTCCAATTTACACTATGTGGAAAATCGCAACTTACTTCAGAAGGCAGCAACCAGTTAAAAGTTGCCTACAATTTCCTGGTACAGGAGGCTTCCGCTGATGTCATCATCAGAATGTACAATGGCAAGGAAATGGCAGCCTCGCTTAACTATTTGGCAAATGCGCACAAAAAGGGAATTGAGTCAGATGGCGCAGAATTGTTTGGTGGCATAAGCGGTAATGCAAACAACAATTTAGCAAAAAGTGCTTCGGGGAGTTGCCAGTGGTACCAAATTTGGTGTTTAATGCAGAGCACCGCTAACTGGCTCATCAATAACTGGCCTGGTACTTCACAGGTAGTGGATATAATAAATGGTCCCGTTCTAGGTTCATAATCCTAAGAAGATCTATCACAAAGGTTGCCGCTAATGATCCGGCAACCTTTTTAATTTTCTACAATCGGCTAACCGGAAGCACCCTGTGATAACCTGTATAGAAAGATCCAAATATTTTTTGAGGTGAAAACCTCATAGAAATCTGTTGTTTTCCCCGTTACAATAACAGCTTGGTTACTCAACTTTACAAAATGTAAAACAGCTGTTTACAAAATGTAAAACGAGGAATTTCGGTAGCAAGGAAATGATTTTCATTTTTGTGGTATCAAAAGTTGATTGACAAATGAGTTTGTAAAGAACTTTAAAAACTGTAACAATAATTAATTATATCCGGAGATAAGGCCTTATTAGTTGCAGCTGAATTCAATTGCCGAAAATAACTTTTGCTGGCGGAAATGATAAGCTATTTTATTATTTATTCCACAGCGCCATCAAACTGAAGGTTTATTATTTTAATTAATTGACAATGAAAAAAGTATTTTTAGGTTTAGCGATTTTAACGTATTGTTTTACCGGCACGGCACAAACAAAAATTACTCCTGAGCAGGCCAGGTCCATCTGTGCCCAACAAATGGCCGCATTTACAAAAGCTGTCTCAGGGTCTTTTCAGAAAGGCAGCACTTTCGACCAGTTTCAATTTGCACTGTGTGGAAAATTGAAGCCTACGGTTGAGGGTGCAAACCAGTTAAGAGTGGCTCATAATTTTCTTACACAGGGTGTCTCCAATGATTTTATTATCCGCAGCTACAACGGGAAAGAAATTGCAGCCTCCATGAATTATTTATTGAATCTGCATAACAAGGGATTCGAATCAGATGGCGCTGAATTATTTGGAGGTATAACCGCCACTGAAAATAGTAGCCTGGCAAAAAATGCAGAAGACCCTTGCCGGTGGTACCAGTTCTGGTGTTTAACACAGACTTTCGCAAATTGGGTAGTTGCAAATTGGACTGTTATTTCTCAAATCATTGCAACAATAATACAGATATTGGGATAATCCATTGTCCAGTAAAGAGGTTATCTTAGTTTACTAATGATAACCTCTGTTTCAAAACTAATCATTTAGCTAAAAATCATTTTTATGAAAAAATTGATTATTTCAGTGATAACAATCTTCATGGTCGTTTTCCTTTCGTCCTGCTACCAGATGGTATTTAAGTCGCTGGGCGTATTAAGCGATTCAGCGCACGTTCTTGAGGCTCGAAATACCCAAAAGCAAATTGTATATATACCAATGCATCATATCGGAAAAAGGACTTTCTACAATGATGTAAAAACTAAAATTGATTCATTGAGAAAACTTGGCTTCGTATTTTACTACGAAGGCGTAGTTTTTTCCAAAGAAAATGATTCTCTTAAAAATGATACCATTGCAATGAAATTAAGAAAAATTACCGGGGTTGATTTTCGGGCAATGCATTTACAGGGAGGGTATATTGACACATTGACGAACAAGGTGATGGGAGTAAAAATTAAATCCATTGACAAGTATGACCTTGTAAACCAGCCCAAAGGCCCTTTTTACTTCGATACCTTAAGCGATAGGAAAGTGGATGTGTACCTCTCTGATGCTCTACCGGCTCTTGAGGAAAAATTTGGCAGGATTATTTTGAATGAATGTGATTTTAAAACAGGGTCGAATGAAAAATATACTTGTAAGAAATACAAAAAGAAGGGTGGTAAAAAGTTTCTGACGCTTGATTATAGAAATGATTTTATTGCAAATCAAATTATAAACGACAACCATACAAAAATTGCGATGATTTACGGAGCGAAACATTTTGAAGGCATTTTAAAGCAGCTTAAAATCAGAGACTCAACCTGGAAGGCATACTGACGAAATTTTTTCATACTCCAGGATTTGGGCTGCTGTTCACCCATAACTACAGCCTAACTGACTCCATTTGTATTTATTCCTTTCCCTATTTTTTGTACCAATCCCTGTAGTACTCTTCCGGGGCCACATTCTGTAAATTGGGTTGCTCCATCTTCGAGCATTGCCTGGATAGATTGAGTCCATTTAACCGGTCCCGTTAGCTGCGCAATAAGGTTCTGTTTAATTTCTGCCGGGTTTGTAACAGCCTTAGCTACTACATTTTGATACACCGGGCAGGTTGGGATACTAAATTCAGTTTCATTTATCGCCGCAGCCAGCTCTTTTTTTGCTGGTAACATCAGGGGCGAATGAAATGCACCACCAACTGGAAGTACCAATGCCCGTTTTGCTCCCGCAACTTTCATTCTTTCGCAGGCTATTTCAATTCCTTTTAATGAACCACTTATTACCAGTTGTCCCGGACAATTGTAATTGGCAGCTACCACAATTTCCCCGGTTTCCGTAGCAACCGCAGTGCAGATCTCTTCCACTATAGTATCATTGAGCCCTATCACCGCCGCCATTGTAGAAGGATTGAGTTCGCATGCAGCTTGCATAGCTTTCGCTCTTATCGAAACCAGTTTTAATCCGTCCGCAAAACTGAGTGTCTTGTTTGCAACCAATGCGGAGAACTCACCCAGCGAATGTCCGGCAACCATATCAGGTAAGATATTTTCAATGGTTCTGTAAGCAGCAACTGAATGAATAAAAACGGCAGGTTGTGTAATAGCGGTTTGTTTTAAGGCATCATCGGTGCCGGTAAACATTATATCAGAAATATTAAAACCCAGGATATCGTTCGCCTCTTTAAACAATAGGGCAGCTTCCTGGTTATTTTCGTAAAGGGATTTACCCATTCCGCTAAACTGTGCTCCCTGGCCGGGAAAAATTAATGCCTGCTTCATATCCTCTGATTTATGTTGTTGCAAAGAAAATAAAAAATCCCTCAATTGGAGGGATCATTTTGTGTGAGCAGCTTATTCGGCTATTCAACAAATAAATTAGTGTAGCTTGGCACTTATCAACTTCAGGAATTCACTCCTGGTTTCATTCTTTTCAAACTCACCAAAAAATGCTGAAGTGGTGGTTACCGAATTTTGTTTGGACACGCCTCGCATCATCATACATAAATGGGAAGCTTCTATTACCACCGCTACCCCGTAGGGATTCAACGTTTCCTTTATGGCGGAAAGAATCTGGTGAGTGAGTCTTTCCTGCACCTGCAACCGGCGGCTGTATACATCCACTACCCGGGCAATTTTACTTAATCCCGTGATATAGCCATTAGGTATATAGGCCACGTGTGCTTTACCAAAAAAGGGAAGCATATGATGTTCGCACATACTGTACAATTCAATGTCTTTCACAATCACCATTTCACTTACCTCTTCCGTAAACTTTGCTGAATTAAGAATGGCTTTAGCATCCAAGGAATAGCCCTGCGTCAGGTATTGCATCGCTTTTGCCATTCTTTCAGGAGTTTTTAAAAGACCCTCCCGCTGAGGGTTTTCCCCTAGTAACATAAGACTGGATTCATAGTTTTTCGCAAGTGACGACGTTACCTCATCATCGTAAGATTCAATTTTTTTATAAGCCATTAAAATGAATTATTTTTTTAAAAAGTATATTAGTTAGCCGGGTATTCTACAAAATTTCGTTCTGTTTCATAAAGCCTCACCTGCAACGATAAAGCGCTGCTAATTTTTTCTCTTAAAATATTGTAGATCACTATTGCGATATTTTCTGCTGTAGGGTTTAAATTTCTGAATTCAGCACAATCTTCATTGAGATTTTTATGATCAAATTTGTCTACCACGTTATATTGTATAAGGTCACTTAGTAGTTTCAGGTCAATTACAAAACCGGTCTGAGGATCCGGAACGCCTGACAGCTTCACTATGAGTTCGTAATTATGGCCATGATAATTAGGATTATTACATTTCCCAAATACCGCATTATTCTTCTCGTCATCCCACAAAGGATTGGTTAATCGATGCGCTGCGTTAAAATGTTCTTTGCGATAAACGGCTACTTTATTATCCATGATCTTTAGAACAAATGAATGATAAAAATGTTTTGATTGACCAGAAGTTGCTGCTTAAAAAAATGCTTTTTGTAACAGAAGTGTGCTGTTTAACAAAAAACAAAGGAACTAAATCTACCGTGCAAAAATACAAATTGTTTACAGACTGACAGCGCTAATTACCATAATATTCTACATATATCCTGGGTGTTTCATACAATTTCAAACAGTGCAATTGAACAGTTGAGGGAAGCTTCGGCGCAAGTTGGTTCCAGATACCTGTCACCAGGTTTTCTATCGAACAAATCTTGTCTTTCATGAAATCAACATCCACATTGAGGTTTTTGTGGTCCAGTTTTTCGGTAACGTGTTCCTTAACAATAAGGCTTAGTTTTTTTACGTCGAATACGAAGCCTGTTTCAGGATTTGCGTCGCCTTTTAAGGTTACATGCAGTTCAAAGTTGTGCCCGTGCCAGTTTTCATTGGCGCATTTGCCAAATACCTCTGAATTTTTCTCCCTGCTCCAAGAGGGGTTATATAATTTGTGGGCAGCGTTAAAATGTTCTATCCTGGTTACGTAAAGCATCAGTCGCCTTAATTTTCGCAAAGGTAGCCAGTATTCCCTAAAATCTGGGGCATAAACACGAAATTTGCCGGTATGAATATTTTGTGCCTTGCGGCTACAGCATTTGAAATTGCTCCGTTTCTAAAAGAAGAACCAATTGCTGATTATCTTATTACAGGTGTAGGAACGCCAATGACGATTTATCATATTGCTAAAAGATTGCAACAGATTGATTACGATATGGTGATACAGGCCGGGATTGCCGGCAGTTTTACGCCTGGCCTGCAACCAGGAGAAATTGTTTTTGTAAAAAGAGATTGTTTCGCAGACTTAGGTATAACCGAACAAAAGGTTTTTTCAACGATCTTCGAAAAGGGATTTACCGATGAAAATGAATTTCCTTTTTCAAAGGGCTGGTTGGAGAATCCCAATACGTTTATGGATCTTTTTCCATTTAATCAAGTAACGGGAGTTACAGTGAATACGGTAACTGATGATGCGGATCAGGTAAGAATGCTGAGAACAAAATTTGACGCCCAGGTAGAAACAATGGAAGGAGCAGCTTTACATTTTACCTGTCTCAATGAAAAAATACCTTTTATTCAATTACGAAGTATAAGCAACTACGTTGGTGAAAGGGATAAATCAAAGTGGAAGATGGAAGAGTCTATCCAGGTGCTTAATGCGTCGCTAAAAGATATAGTGAACCATTTAACCTCGGGAACCACCGAACAAATTAAAGCGTTAACTTCTGATAAATAGTGAAGCATGACTTACACCCTCGGTTTTTCTCCATGTCCAAACGATACTTTCATTTTTGATGCCCTGGTAAATCAGAAGATCGATACAGAAGGATTTCATTTTGAAGTAATATTGGAAGATGTTCAAACTCTTAACGAATTGGCACTAAATAAAAGACTTGATATCACAAAACTTAGTTACGGCGTGCTACCCTTGGTGATGGAAAATTATGCGTTGTTGAACAGTGGCAGTGCCCTCGGCACAGGTGTAGGGCCGTTACTCATCAGCAATAAAGCAGGTTCCGACTTTGACATCAATGCACAACAGATTGCTATACCGGGGAAAAACACAACAGCCCATTTACTTTTTTCATTGGCATATCCAGGCGCAAAAAATAAAGTCTTTCTCCGTTATGATGAAATAGAAAATTTTGTATTGGAAAATAAGGGTCCTGGTGTAATTATACATGAAAACAGGTTTACTTACCAGCAAAAGGGTTTAGTAAAAATCCGTGACCTCGGTGATTACTGGGAAGAACAAACCGGTAATCCAATTCCACTAGGCGGGATCGTTATCAACAAAAAAATATCCCTTTGCATTCAACAAACAATTGACAGGTTGATCAAAAGAAGCGTCGAATACGCATTTTCGAACTATCCGGTATTAAATGATTACATAAGGATTCATGCGCAGGAAATGAGTGAAGACGTAATGCGGAAACACATAAACCTCTATGTAAATCAGTATTCACTGGATCTTGGGGAAAAGGGAATTAATGCGGTAAAGAAACTGATCTCCGTTTTCAATGAAGCAAATGCTACGAATGTGAAAGTTGATGCAATTTTAGTTGGAAGTTAGTCCGCTGCTTCCGGCAAATAATGATATCAATACATTACCCGCTGTCTTTTACAGCACTTCTTAATCTTTTTTCAAAGCTTTGGAATATACTTCCAGGCATCGTTTCCTGGCAAATTCATGATCTACAATTGGTTTGGGATAACTGAATTCCTGGAATTCAGGAACCCATTTCTTTATGTAGCTAAGGTCGGCGTCAAATCTTTTTGTTTGTAAGTAAGGATTGAAGATCCTGAAGTACGGGGCTGCATCGCATCCACTTCCGGAAGCCCATTGCCAGCCGCCGTTGTTGGCAGCAAGGTCATAATCCAATAACTTTTCAGCAAAATAGGCCTCACCCAGTCGCCAATCCAGCAGTAGATGTTTACAAAGAAAAGAGGCAACGATCATGCGTACGCGATTGTGCATGAATCCCGTTTCATTTAATTCCCGGAGACCAGCATCAACGATCGGGTAACCCGTCTGGCCGGAACACCATTTTTCGAATTCACCTTTGTCCCTGCGCCATTCAATTTTATCATAGGAAGCTTTAAATGATTTACCTTCTCCAACACGCGGGAAATGCCACAATATCATATGGTAGAAATCCCGCCATATAAGTTCATTTAAATAAGTTTCAGAAAGAGGTTGTGCTTTTACCGCAAGCTGCCTGATACTAACCGTTCCAAAACGTAGATGAACACCCATTCTGGACGTTCCATTAATTCCTGGAAAATCCCTTCGCTCTCCGTAGTGTTTAATCAATGCTTCATCAGGATTACCAGACGGGAATTTTTTTCCTGTTGCTGTAAAACCGATTTGTTTTAGTGATGGCGTCTTTCCTGAAGTATGCGTATAAAAATTATTGAAATATTTTTTAACAGGATAGGCTTTTAAATGAGATTCCTTTAATGCAGCTTTCCATTTTTTGCTGTATGGAGTAAATACCGTGTACGGTTCTCCGTTATCTTTTATCACTTCGTCTTTTTCAAAAATAACCTGGTCTTTATATGTTTTGAATTCAATATTTTTTTCTGCCAGGATTCCCGCTATGGCGGCATCTCTGCTCTTCGCGTATGGTTCATAATCATGATTTGTAAACACAGTCGCTATTTTATATTTAGAAACCAGGGAAGAAAAGATGTCAGCTGGCAAACCATTGAATATTTCTATGCCAGATCCTGCCTTCTCCAGTTGTTGCTGCATGCCTGAAAGGGCGGTATGAATGAATTCAACGCGTGCATCCGCTTTATTCTCCAGTTTATTAAGTATGGCGGTATCGAAGATGAAAATAGTTAGCACGGGTAAGCCTTCTTTTAAGGCATGGTAGAGCCCGGCGTTATCTTCCAGGCGGAGATCTCTTCTGAACCAAAAAATATTTATAGTCTCTTGCATGATAAGAATGTTAACTGGCTAACAAAAAACAGCTTTATTTGTTTGGCATAATTGTTCATATATTTTTCGAACAATTTCATTGGAATATTTTTTATCATCGACGGCTGCCACCCAACGGATATTGTAAATTGAGTTGGTTAAAAACACTTCATCAGCATTCATTAATATCTCTGTTGTTAAGGCTGTTTCATGTATGATATATCCTAACTGTTCCAGTTCCTGTAAAATAAATTTTCGCATCACCCCGGCAATGCATCCTTCAGCCAGAGAAGGGGTAAATATGATCCTGTCGTCTATTAGAAAAATATTTGCAATGGTAGTGTCGGCAATGTTACCCTTGCTGTTAAGTATGATGGCATCATTGCAATGATTTTTTTTTGCAGATAGCGCCCCCATAAAGTAAGGGAGAAAATTATTATGTTTACTATTGCTGAAGGCATCCAGGCTTTTTTTAGCATCCTGGTATATGCAGAGCTGTAACCCGTTTTCATTAATTACGGCATTGTTCGAAGCAAGCGGCCATGATTGAATGATATAGTTCGGCAAATGATTTTTGGCATCATATAAACCACCGTTTCCCCGTATAACGGCGATCCGTACCCGGGCCTCCGCATGTTTATTCTTGTTTACCAGTTGTAAAATTTCCTTTTGCAGAAAGTCCGGGGTAAAAAGTTTTGACGGTTCAAACTGCAATAGTTGCATTCCTTTCCATAGCCGGGCAAAGTGTTCGTCGAGCAGTATTAAGTGACCATTTTTATATTTGATGGTTTCAAACAGGCCGTCTCCATACCTCAGGCCGCGGTTATCAGGTGGGGCGATAGGCGTATCGGCCTCCAGTATCTTTCCGTTATAATTAAAATATAGCATAGGTTAAAAATAAAAAATCTCCGGCTTGCGGAGATCTTAATAAAGAAAAATATGGGGGTTACATTTCTTCTATAATTTTATGTTTTACTGCGTACATGATAAGGCCGGCAGTGCTCTTGGAGCCTGTTTTTACCTTCAGTTTGTCACGGATAGCTTCTACGGTACGTGGACTAAGATCAACCATATCTGCAATTTCT
The DNA here is from genome assembly GCA_014377385.1 of Ferruginibacter sp. Lineage (GTDB taxonomy): Bacteria > Bacteroidota > Bacteroidia > Chitinophagales > Chitinophagaceae > Ferruginibacter. The sequence goes on from JACMPR010000311.1 coordinate 10,777, forward strand.
TTGGTACTTTTTTCTTCGCACATCAATCTTAAAATTGTTGTTTCTTTATCGCTCAGGTGTACTTCGGTGGGCAGCAGGTGTTGCGGCGGACCAGCATGACGCTGCTTTAAATTGGTGAGCAAAGCCTTATTTGTAAGAGAATTAAAATAATATTCCTGTTCAAAGCAGGTTTTAATTGCCTCGTAAATAATCTCGCTGTCGCTGGTTTTGGTCAGGTAACTATTTGCACCCAGCTCCATCAATTTGGTGATCATGCTTTGGTCATCCATCATAGTCAGCATGATAACCTTGGTGTGCGGACTGATTTTTTTGATCTCAGGCAGGGTTGCAATGCCATCCATTATCGGCATTTGAATGTCAAGTAGAATTACGTCCACGGGAATACTCTTGATAAGATTAAGCAAATGCATGCCGTTGTCTGCTTCCGCGATGATCTTAATATCTTTCTTTGTGCTGAGTGCTGTTTTTACCCCCGCCCGGTATAGAACGTGGTCGTCAGCAATAATTACCTTAATCGGTTCCGAGAGATCTTCTTTCATATATTAAATAATCGTGTGAAATTAATGGTTTTTTCTTAATATTAACCTTACGATCCTATAACGTCAGCCTGCAAGGTCAGATTATAATAGAAAGAAAGAATGCGGGTATTTACTCTTTGATCTCAATGGGAATTTTACGTATGTTTTTCGGCTATTTACTTAAAAATCAATTATCCTGCTTTCCTTGTTCTCATTTTTGCCGCTTGCCAGGTAAGCAATGTAAATTGGCTCATCCCTTTAGAACAGGCCAGGTACGATAAGACATAAGAGGACAAGCTTGATGAACCAACCTACCCGGTAATGATGGTACAAGGTTAATATGCTGCAATCAAGATGAGAATATTTTCCTTTTGCAAAAAGGGAAAAACAACAGGAAATGAAGTTGTTTTTCTTGGGGAGATTGCAGGAATTTGGAGTATCCTTGTAAAAAGAAGGTGATGGAGTTTCTGCGAACATATATTTTCTACTTAGAAGTGTTAACTATATTCTTGACCTTGGTTTTTTCTTTGAGACTGATTTTTAATTCCAACTCTCC
>JACMPR010000312.1 GCA_014377385.1 Ferruginibacter sp.
AAGTGCGATACATTGCCATCATAGGCATTCCCACTCTTCAGCACCTGCCCTTCTTCTTTCCAAAGGCCGTCAGTTTCATTTAATGACCAAAGTGGAACGGTTGCCGGGGCGCTGGCCGATAGGGAAGGAGGAATGGTAAAATGAAGTTTAGCCGTTTTTCCATTTTCTATTTGCAGGATTTCGCCCGACTGCCCTTCCAGTTGGATCGCCATCATCCCATAAGATTTCAATAGCACCCTAAAATCAGCTGCGTCAATTGCCTGGAAACTACCTGGGATGATAGCTGCAATATCGGCCGCTGTTGGATCAATGTTGGCTGCATAAACATTTATTGCACCTGCATAAACCTGGCCTGTCGCTTTTACCACAACACTGTTAGCTGTTAATGTCACGGTTGAATTATTTGGCAGCGTAGCCGTACCATCTGCAGAAGCATTAATGCTGCCTGCAAGTATTTTAGGAATAAGTTTGATTTTGATAAAATTGGACGACCCTTCCGCAGCTGAAAAAGTACGGACGCCTTTAAAATAACCATTGTATTCAACGGTTACAACAGACGCATACTTATCCATGGTAATATTATTAAACCGGAATAAACCCCTGCTGTCAGTTGTAGTGATATTTGTTCCAGACCTCACCATGGCGCCGGATATCGCATTATCATTTTGATCAACGAGCTTTCCCGACACTGATGCATGCACCGGAACCGGGTTCAAAATTTGACCCACATTATTATTATCCGGTACATATAGATCAATGTCCCGCTGGCAGGAACTATTTATGAGAAGTAGTAAGACTACCAGGAGTGCAGATGGTTTTTTAAAAAAATTCATGCTGAGTATTTATTTCGTTCTGCAGGATACCCTGCAATTAACAGATGCCGGTTGATGTAAATTTGTTGCCCATAACTATGATTTTTTTCGTTTTTGCTGTCGGTTCAATGTTACACAAATATATTAGGAAACACCTGTGTATTTGCAATCCATGTAGATACCGAAGGAAAATGAGCCGCAAAAGAGCTGCATACATTAAATAATTAACCACAAACTATTCAGCATCGTTTTATACGCTCTAAAGCTGGTTTATATTTGCTGCAGTTAAAAAATACCTGGTGAAAAAATTTTTTTTAATAATAACGGCCCTGTTACCGGCAATTATTTTTGCCCAACCCACGGCAAGCCTTACCGTATTTTCAGAGAACGAAGATAAATTCTACCTGTTTCTTGATGGAATAAAACAGAATGATGTACCGCGTTCAAATATGCGCATTGTGGATTTGCCTGACCTGTATTATTCTGCAAAGATCATTTTTGAAGATGCAGCTTTATGGCCTGTTTCTAAAAACAACCTCTATGTATCTGATGGAGATGACATCATGCGGGATGCGTCTTACAGGCTTAAAAGGGATAAAACGGGAAGACCTAAATTGAATTTCTATTCCATGGCAGCAGTGCGGCAAAATTTTGTTGTATCCGCCGGGATGTATGTAGTACACTTTGGACAACCCGGTGTTGTTGAACCAACTGCCATTGCAGAGGTAAAACCGGTGCCGGACAAAACCTTTGTATCAACAGCAGGAAGTCTTACCGTTTTTTCACAGAATGATGATCCATTCTTCCTTTATCTTGATGGCGTAAAACAAAATGGAGAAGTCCGGTCAAATGTATGTATCCGGCAAATACCAGGGCTGTATTACAATGCCAGGATCGTTTTTAAAGACAGCCGGCTGGCTCCCATCGTTAAGAATAATTTATTTATTTCTGATGGCGACGATAACCTCATGGATGCTGCATACAGGATACGCCGCGATAAAACCGGAAAGCCAAAACTCAATTTTTATTCAATGAAAACAGTGCAGCCCGACTTTAAGGCGGCCCCGGGCATGTTTGTTTATGATTTCGGAAACAGTACGCCGGCAAATAAGTTTGCCCCAAATAATCCTGCAAACAGTTCAACAAAAACGGCCACACCTGTTTCCGGAGCTACCAGGAATATTACGACAACAGATCCTCCATTTTTGAAAAAAGCGGTTGAAAAAAATAATGCACCCACAAAAAGTGATAAGGCATTGGAAAAGATGAAAGCGACTCCAGGCGGCCTAAAAAAACAAGATCAGCCTCATGCCAATGTCGCAAAAAACTCGTCCGCAGAAACAGTAACTGTTACTGAAAACAAAAAATGCAATGGCTGGCCAATGGGCAAGGGCGATCTGGCTGCTGCAAAAAAAATTATTGAAGATGCAGCCAAAGACGACGAAAAACTTGCTGCTGCCCAGGAAATAATTGCGTCCAATTGCCTGCTGGTTAGCCAGGTTAGTGAATTCTGTAATATGTTTAAGTCCGAGAAGTCAAAACTTGCTTTTGCAAAATACGCATACAAATTCACCATAGACAGAAAAAATTACCGGGAAGTAACCAAGGCTCTTAGTCTGGAAACCAGTAAAAAGGAACTGAACAAATTTATCTCTGGCGGGTGACTGATTTAAAATTTAAACACGCTATACATTATTTATTCAAAGAACGCTGTCAACACCCTGAATCACCCAATTTAAGATCAAATAACGTAAATTCGCAGCCTGCTTTAAAAAGCTCATTTGAATGCGCATAACCAGGAATATTTTTTTATCCAGCTTCTACCTTTTCCTCGTCGGGATTATTTTTGCGCAATCTGCAAATGCACAATGCTCTGCAACCATCAATACTTATCCTTACAACGAAGGTTTTGAAAACAATAATGGAAACTGGTTTCCCAATACCACGGCCCATTGGGAATGGGGTACACCGGTAGGTAAAACAGTTATTGCCGGCGCCGGCGGCGGTTTAAAGTGTTGGATAGCCGGCGGGTTGACGGGTAGTAATTATGCAACCGGAAGTTCCGAATTAGTGAGTCCCTGTTTTAATTTTTCATCCCTTGCCTATCCCCAAATATCTTTTAAAGTCTTTTGGGAATCAGAGCTAAAGTTTGATGGGGTTACCCTTCAATATTCAACCAACAATGCCGCCAGCTGGAATACACTTGGCACGGCAAATTCGAACGATCCATGTTTGGGAATAGAAAACTGGTTCAATTATTTACCTGTAAGATTTATAGGGAGCCTGCCAGGATGGTCGGGAAATGTACAGAGTGGAGGTGGTACCTGTCTTTCGGGCCAGGGTAGTGGGCAATGGCTCACTGCGAAGCATAATTTACCTGGCCTTGCGGGGGAACCCAATGTAATCTTCAAATTTATTTTTGGGGCCGGAAACAGTTGTAACGGCTACGATGGTTTTGCAAT